>JBAZUO010000007.1:0-66733 GCA_041661345.1 Candidatus Omnitrophota bacterium
AAAAAGCGCAGGGTAATTACGTGCTCATATTGAACAGTGATACTATGCTGCTGGGCCCCCTAAAGCCGCTATTGGATCTTATGGATAGCGATCAGGCTATAGGATTGATGGGATGCGCGATATATGACGATGACATGAATTTGTATCCTTATAAACACCATTTCCCCAACATCTTCTCCGAGTTATATAAATTGACAATCATGAGTGTCAAGGATGTGAGCTCGTTGTTTACATCCCATAAAAGAAATGAACCTGTAAACGTAGCCTGTGTTGATTGGGTCGAAGGATGCTTTATGCTTACCAGGCGCGATATTTTGAATAGGGCCGGTTGCATGGATGAGGGATATTTCTTATATTATGAAGATATCGATCTATGTTATTCAATTGAAAAACGATTAGGAATGAAAGTAGTATATTACCCATATACTAAAGTGGTACATTCCGGGAGCAAGAGCACGAATTTTTCAGACGCATTGCATCTCCAGCAATACTATGCAAGCTGCGTGAGATATTTTTCAAAACATAGGGGTACGATCTATGCGGCCGTTTTTTCTATGGTTTGCATATCTTGCTGGATAATTTTATTCACTGTCGTGGGATTGTCAAGATTGGTATTTCCTAAGGCAGGACGATTAAGAAGAAAACATGATATGCTTATCACGGCTTTAAAAAAAGCGATAGGGGATGCCTTTAAGGTAAAATCCGGTGCGAAGGCGCTTTTATGAATACCAACTGTCCTATTTGTCATTATTCTGTGTGCGATCTTGTATATAATGCCATGGGCTCCGGTAAACAAATGTTCAAAATAGTTAAATGTAAAAAATGCAGCCATATCTTTACATTAGTTCCCGGTGATGTTATTACATCTTCTTTGTATACAGGCGGCGACTACAAAGTTATTGACAGGAGACGCTCTATTTTTGAGACGATCTTAAAATCAGAGTATAAAAAAATTATAAGACGATGTGAGGCTCATTTTTCGGAAAAAGGCAGCCTTCTCGATTTTGGATGCGGTAAAGGATTATTCCTGTACGTGGCAAAAAAGCGTGGATGGAAAGTGGCAGGAGTGGAGACATCTTCCTCTAGAGCAAAATATGGCATGGAAACATATGGTTTGGATATCAGCACAAACGAATATAGGCATGAAGAAGGCAGTATTGGCCACGGCCTATTCAATGTCATAACCTTTTTTCATGTTATAGAGCATATTGTAAACCCGGGAGAATTACTTTCCGCGCTTCTTGATAAGAATCTTTTAAAAAACGGTTTGGTTATAATAGAAGTTCCAAACATTAATAGCCTTCAGTCGAAGATGTCTAAAGGTAATTGGATGCACTTAGATGTGCCCAGGCATATCTCCCATTTCAGCGAAAAGAGCGTAGACGATTTATTGACTTATTTAGGCTTAAGAGCTGTCAGGCGTGAATATTTCTCTTTTCATTTAGGTGTATTGGGCATGCTGCAAAGCTTATTTACCGTGTTCGGATATAATAGGCGGCTTTTATTTGAGCTCAAGGAAAAGCCGTCGCCATTTCTATTGGGCATGGTGGTTTTGTTCCTGCCCTTAGCTTTTGTTTTAGAAGCGGCAGCTTCCATCTTTAAACAAGGCGGCATTTTACGAATATATGCTATAAAAAATAAAGGATAGCGAATGAAGGTTCTTTTTATAACCAGCGAATTCCCAAACATCAGAGGCGGGATATCCGATTACGCGTACAAGCTGATGGAATCAATGAGAGATTCCGGGAATGAACTCCATGTTTTGACCACAGATGATAAGGCCATAATCGATAGAAGCGATTTTTGCAGAATTTATAAAGCTATAAAGTTATGGACTGCGAATGAATATCCTGTAATAAAAAAAATAATTGATGATATCAATCCGGATATAGTCCACGTTCACCATGACACGGCCTATTTTAAGACTAAGAAAGTATTATTGAATCTGATACCATTTTTCGTGAAAGTTAATTTTCGGAAAATCAAAGTTATTACAACGATCCACGAATTCAGGGGCCATAGGCTCAGGTGGAAATTAAGGGTATTGGCCGACGTATTGTTTAGCGATAAGTCTATCTTTGTTGATTTTTGGGATTTGATGGTATTGAAGCGGCAATTTGGATTGATACCGTCAGGTAGATTGGAAAATATCCCGATAGCCTCAAATATCATTCCTGAGAAAATGTATCTAAGTATATCAAAACCGGAATTAAGAAAAAGCCTCGGACTAGAAAAGGATGGCGTGCTGATATTTTATTTTGGCGAGGTTGTCCCGCCCAAAGGACTGGAGTTTTTGATCTCGACTTTTGAAAAAATAGCACAAAGTAATAAAACTGCGAAATTGCTTCTTGTATTGAATATATTCAGGGAGGGCTATAAAAAGAATCTTTATCAGGCCGGTATCTTAAAAAGGATAGAAGAAAGTATTTTTAAAGAAAGAATAATAACCGTTGCCGACCAAAACGCCGATAAACTAAGCCAGTATATGCTAGCATCCGATATAGCCGTTTATCCTTTTACGATGGGCGCTTCTTATCAGAGAGGTACCTTTCTGGCAAGCCTGGCGCATGGTATGCCAACGTTAACTACCTATCACCCCGACTTTTATCCGCCTATGATAATCAATGGAAGCGATGCGGTTCTCATAAAAGTTGGCGACATAGACTTATTCTATGAAAAGCTCGAAGAGCTTATTAATAATGAAAGCATGCGTGAAAAAATCAGTGTTAATGCCAGAAGATTCTATGAAGAAAATTTTTCATGGGAGTCTATAGGAATAAAAACGGCCGGGTTGTATAGTAGATTAGCGTCAGGGATTTGAGCATGAAAAAAATATTATTTTTGCACGGGTCATCGGAACTTTACGGCGCAAGCAAGGTATTGCTCTCGATTCTGGCAAGCCTTGACAGGAAAACAATAAAGCCTATCGTCGTGTTACCATATCGGGGTATACTTTATGATAATATAAAATCTTTGGGGGTATCAGTAGAAATTGGGCCTATCGCCATACTCCGAAGGCAGAATTTTAATCCTGTAGGATCAATAGGCCTTATCTCGGATTTGATTAAAAGTATTCGATTTATCAGAAAACTCGATAAGGCCTATTCCATAGATATGGTATATTCCAATACGAGCGCGGTGTTGTCGGGCGCGATATATACCAGACTTTTTAGGAAAAAACATATCTGGCATGTTCATGAAATAACCGTAACGCCGGCTTTATTTAGATGGCTGATGCCCAGATTGATTAACACGTTTTCTGATGCATGCATAGCTGTTTCTAACGCAGTAAAGAGCTATCTTGTGTCCTCCGGTATCGGAAAAACGAATATAACAGTAGTTTATAATGGTACAGATGGATTAAGAAAAGCCGCTTCACGTGTAGATTCAAAGCCTTATGAAGGGAAGAAGGTTGTTGGGATGGTTGGCAGGTTGAATCGATGGAAGGGCCAGGAGGTTTTTGTAGGTGCGGCCTCCAAGGTTATTGAAAGCGGATTGGATGTACAGTTTCTGATAGCGGGAAGTTGCTTTAAAAACGAAGAGATATATGACGACAGACTGAAGAAATTGATCTCGACGTTAAAACTTGAAGGCAAGGTCAGGATAGTCGGCTTTGTTGATGATATAGCCGGCTTCTATGAAGATATCGACATCCTGGTAGTCCCGTCGATATTACCTGAACCTTTTGGTCTTGTGGCTATCGAAGCCATGTCCTGTAAGAAGCCGATTATCGCGTCGAATATAGGCGCGCTGCCGGAAATAGTAGTTGATGGAAAGACCGGGGTTCTGTTTGAGCCCGGCGACGCTGAGCAGCTTAAGAACGCCATAATACAATTGATTAAAGATGATGCCCTGTGTTTAGCGATGGGTCAGGCGGGTTTCGAAAGACAGGCCGTTTGCTTTAATGGGGAAAAGTTTCGAAAGGGGATCAATGAGGTTATATGGACTTCTTTAGAAGAAGAATAATACTGCTTATCGAATACCTTATAGGTTATAAAGCGTATTCATCTTATGTGAAACCGGAAGAGATCCTCAGGATGTTGACGGAACCTTCGCTAAAAAATAGAGCATTTAGATATATAGAAAATATCACCGGTGATCTTAACAGCCCTTATCTTATTGTGAAATTGAAAACATGTGAAAATCCTTTGTATTGGCCTAAAAAATTCGATATACGGGAGTTATATCAAGTCATATCGGAGGTTTTTAACGAGAGGGATTGGCACTATTATGAGGCAGGCCAGACCATTGTTTGTGATAAGGATATCGTTGTAGACTGCGGGGCCAGCGAGGGCGCCTTCTCTATTAAAAATTATACGAAATCGAAGTTTACATATATTGTGGAACCGATAAAAACATTTGCGGATTCCTTGAATAAAACGTTTGAAAATGCCGGCAACGTCGAGATAATCAATTGCGCGCTGGGAGACGGGAGCCTTAAAGAAGTCGGCATAGATGAAAACACTATATTTTCATCGGTCTCTTCCAATTCACTGGAAAGGGTTAGATCATGCACGATAGACGAGTTGTTTTTTGATAAGCATATAACCTATATAAAAGCGGATGTAGAAGGTAGCGAAATGATGCTTTTGAACGGCGCGGCAAAAACCATAGCTAAAGAAAGGCCAAAAATGGCCATAGCAACATATCATGATGCCAATGACTGGCGGCAAATGTTAAACTTTGTAAAAAATATTTGTCCGGACTATAAATACCGTATAAACGGAATATATCACATGAATAGAAAACCGGTTTTGTTGCATATGTGGGTTTAAAAATATGAAAATAGCCATAATAGGAACTCGCGGAATACCGTCAAACTACGGCGGCTTTGAAACCTTTGCGGAAGAGCTTGGCGTAAGGCTTGCACACAGGGGGAATAAAGTCACCGTATATTGCCGCTCGCATTACATGACGATCAAGGACCGCGTTTACAAAGGTGTTAATTTAACAGTGTTGCCTACTATCAGGCATAAATATTTTGATACGATATTTCACACCCTTCTTTCCACATTGCATGTCATATTCACTGATACAGAGGTTGTGTACTTCTGCAATCCTATTAACAGCGTTTTTACTATTATTCCCAGGATATTTGGTAAGAGAACTCTAATAAATGTAGACGGCCTTGAATGGAAACGAAGGAAATGGAACCGCCCGGCCAGGGCAGCGTATAAGCTGTCGGAACGGATCGCGGCGATATTCCCTAATGCCGTTGTAACAGACTCGAAAGCTATACAATTCTATTACAAAAAAACCTATGGTAAGGATACCGAGTATATATCGTACGGCGCTGATATGCGGGCGCGTGTTCCCGCGGGGCCCGTTATGAAAAAATATGAACTGCAGGAACGCAATTTTATTTTATATATCAGCAGGCTTGAACCTGAGAATAATGCCCATATTCTCGTTAAGGCATATGAGAAAACCAAAGGACAGATGCCGCTCATTATCGTCGGAGACGCCCCTTATAACAAAAAATACATCAGTGAGCTTAGGGCAACGAAAGATAGCCGCATAAAATTTGTAGGCAGCATATACGGCGACGGGTATTTCGAATTATTAAGCAATGCGTTTATCTATATACACGGAAATGAAGTAGGCGGAACAAACCCGGCGCTTTTACAGGCGATGGCTTCAGGAAATTGCGTGGTAGTGAACGGGATCGATTTTAATAAGGAGGTTATCGGCGATAGCGGTATTTGGACGAGACCGAATGATACCGATGACCTAAAAAATAAAATAGAATATCTGTTGGGCCACCCTGAGGAAGCAGAGAAGTACCGTCGTTTGGCCGTAGAAAGGATCGAGAAATATTACAGATGGGATGAGGTTGTGGACAAGACAGAAAAGCTAATGAAAGCGCTTTTACGATGAAAAATAAAATACGCTGTGCCGTCATCAATATAATTTTAATAGCGTTTATCGTCTTATCGGGCTTTATCATCACAAGACCTCTTCTGGCGGAGATATACTTTAACAGAGCCGGGTTTAGCGATGCCATAAGGACGGATCCATTTAGCTCACGGTATCCTGCGGGCTTCGGAGAAGCCATATTAAAGGAAAAACGTTATCATGATGATGCGGCGTATCTTGATCGGGCCACGCGGTTCTATGAGCGGGCACTGCAGCTTAATCCGGGATGCGCGGACTATTCATTAAAATTGGGACAGATCGAGATAGCCTTATTTTTAAAAGATGAAACGAAAACGGGACTTATTAAAAGTGCGTTTAATAACTTTAGACGCGCTATAAAAAATGACCCGAACGGGTTTAACATTTCTTATTCCGCGGGATACGCCGGAATATCTGTTTGGAAATTCCTCGATCACGACGAGAAAGAATTCATTTTGGATAGGCTTAAATACAGTCTTAGGGTGAGACCGCTGTATTCAAGATACATCTATCCTGAATTATGGAACGAGACGATGGACCTGAATCTCCTGCGCAGGTTAGAACCGCCCGGCCGTGAACCGGATGGGTATATTTCCAGGCTCGAAAGGATGGAGCGGATCAGGAGCACGGCAAGGCGCACGCTTAACGTGGCGAAGGTTGTCATAGAAAGCGACTGGCATGGCATCTCCTATGATAAAAAGAATGTTTATGTGGATGGAAACATGTTTTGGGCAGGGACGATTGACGCGGCTATAATTATGCCGCGCGGAAAGTCGACGATTAAAATTCAGGCAAAGGGCTCGCCGGCGGACGGCATCTTTCCGTATATGATGGTGGAGCTCGACGGTAGGATCGTAGGCAAGGCGTATATTCGGAATACTGATTGGGTAGATTATAAATTTACGGTTAACACGGACGGCGGTATAAAGGTTTTAGGTGTTACTTACGTAAATGACAGCACGGATCCGGTGAAGGCCGAGGATAGGAACCTTTATATAGGCCGCGCCGAGGCTATATAAATAACCATATGAGAAATATCCTTTTATTCGGGCTTGCCTTTTTACTGATATTCGCGCCGGTTGCGCGAGGAGCGGTGAGAATTTGGTCTATAAGTATAGTTTTACTCGTAGAGACGTTTCTTGTTTTCTTATGGTTATGGCGCGCCAATAATGCCGACACCTATTCTTTCAAACGGACAAAGCTAGATTACCCTATTCTCCTTTTCGCTATTATTGCGGTGATATCTTTTATATTCTCGGTCTATCGACATGATAGCTTTTATGCCCTTGTCAGGCTCTTCGGATATATAGGCATATACTACCTTGTCGTGAATGAATTCGATCATGATTTGAGAAAGAAATTGGTGTGGTTTATCATATTTACAGGAACAGCGATATCGGCATACGGGATTTTGCAATACTTTGGAACGTTAAACCGCGAATGGTGGTTCCCCCAGGGGTTTTTAGCCTCCACCTATGTTAATCATAACCATTTTGCCGGGTATCTTGAATTGATCATACCGTTTACGATAGGATTTATTTTAAAAATAAACTGGCGCAATACTGATGCCGGAAAAAAAGGTGCAGGATTGTGGAATATTGCTCTTCTCCCCGCGCTGGTTATCATGATGATGGCTTTTGTTTTAACCCAGTCTCGCGGTGCATGGTTAGCCCTGTTCGCGTCCTTTTTTGTGATAAGCGTCGTTTACATAAATACGATACGCACCAATAAGAAGGCCGTTATTGTGCTGATCCTCATCGTGATCATCGCCGTGTCTTTTTTCTATTTTGGTAAAGAGGTAGTATCGGAACGGATGGATTTGATTACGGGGGCTAGGGCGCCAAATACCTCGACCCAAACAAGACTGTTAATATGGCGCGGCACTATCGATTTGATCACGAACAGTCCATTGATAGGCTGCGGGATAGGAGATTATATCTGGGCATTTACGCGTTTCAGGCCTGAAGGCCTTGATGTAACGGCGAATTCCGCGCATAATGATTATCTCGAAATGGCGGCGGAGATGGGAATTGCGGCACCGGTAATTTTTATCTTGATGATCGCGATAATAATTACAAGCGTGATAAAGAATAGCAGGGTCGATCCGTTAAGGGTCGGCTGTGTTGCCGGGATCTTAAGCCTTTCCCTGCACGGCCTGGTCGATTTCAATTTTCATATACCCGCGAATATGTTATTATTTACCGTGTACGCCGCGATTATAATGAGCACTTCCCGCGAACATAAAGAGGAGCGATAATGCTGCGCGAAAAAGACAAAGTTTTCAGGAACGCGATGGTGTTATTTGACGCCTTTATTATATCCCTGGTATTTCTGTTTTCGTTCTTCCTGAGGCTTCACATTCATGATTTTTACAAGCTGGACTTATTTCCCGGCACGAGCTTAATAGTTGATACATCCTCGCTATCGATTAGCGATTATTTGATAGTTCTATTCTTCGTAGTCCCGATATGGAGTGCCGCGCTCTATCTTAACGGCATGTATAAGAGCCTGCGAACGAAGACCAGTTCCGGCGTGTTATGGATAATATTGAAGGCCGCTTTTTTCACCGCGATAACTTTTGGGGCCGCGGCATTTGTATTCAAACTGAAATTTGTAAGCAGGGCCTTTTTTGTAATTTTTATGGCTATAAGCGTATTTGCCTTGATGGCCGAGAAGATCGCTATATTTACCGTAGCCCACTATATGCGCAAACAGGGTTACAATTACAGGAGGCTTATTGTCGTAGGTACTGGAAGACGTGCCAGCCAATTCATAAGTAATGTCAGGAACCATCTGGAGTGGGGCTTAAGGATCGTTGGTTTGATAGATTACGATGAAGGCTTGAAGGGGAAGGAGTTCGAGGGCTCAAAGGTCATAGGTACGCTCGACGATCTGCCGGGGATCCTGCATGGCCGTTCGATAGATGAGGTTGTTTTTATCGTTCCGAGGGCCAAGCTGGATTCGATACAAAAATCCATTTATGTTTGTGAGACCGAAGGAGTGAAGGCTACTATCGCCGCCGACCTATTTGAATTAAAAATAGCCAGGGCCAAACTGACGGAGCTTGAGGGAATGCCGCTCGTGACATTCGAGACGACGGTTGCCGAAGAGTGGGAACTTTTTATCAAGAGAGGCTTCGATATCGTCGCGTCCGGATTAGGAATAATTATATTAAGTCCGGTATTTTTATTGACAGCGATTTTGGTTAAGCTGACGTCTCCCGGCCCGGTATTTTACATTAACAAGAGGGTGGGCCTGAATGGCAGAAAATTTGTTTTTTACAAATTCCGGTCCATGTATAGAGGGGCCCATGTAAAATTGTCTGAACTCATGGAAAAAAATGAAATGAACGGGCCGATATTCAAGATAAAGAACGATCCCAGGATAACCCCGTTAGGCAGGTTTATGAGAAAGTTCAGCATAGATGAGCTTCCCCAGCTTTTCAATGTGCTGATCGGCGAGATGAGCCTCGTGGGGCCCAGGCCGCCGATCCCGCAGGAAGTGGCCCGTTATGAGCCATGGCAGAGAAGAAGGCTGTCGATGCGGCCGGGCATTACATGTATATGGCAGGTAAGCGGCAGGTCCAAGATAGGTTTTGATGAATGGATGAGGATGGATCTTGAATATATAGATAACTGGTCATTGTGGCTGGATGTTAAAATTTTATTAAAGACTATCCCCGCGGTCTTATTCGGCATCGGGGCTTACTAAAATGATTCCGGAGGGTTTTAGTCATGAGAAATAAGAGCGGTCTATTATTGATTTCGGTGTTATTGCTCGTCATGCTGCCGATATCGGGATGCGGTAAGAAGCCCGAGGTGAGCATGCTGAAGGTTGTGGCAAAGATAAATAATTACGAGCTTACTACAGAGGATTTCAGGGAAGAGGCCCGTCTCGCGCTTGCGCGTCAATATCCGATAGGCGAGTCGGATAAGGCCAAGGAAGATCTCCTGGATGAAATGATAGTAAAGAAGTTATTGATACAGGAGGCCCAGGCGCACAACTTCGACAAAGACAGGGCGTTCATGAAAGAAATAGAGAGGTACTGGGAGCAGGCGTTATTGAAGCTTCTTATAAAAAATAAGATCCAGGAGTTTGCGCAGCATATCACCGTAGACGAAGATGAAGTGAAGAAAGAATATGACAGGATAATAAGCCAGGAAGGCTCGGGCGCTGGATCGTTTGAGAAACTTTCCACCGGCATAAGGAGCGACTTAAGGCGAAAAAAAATAAATGACGCGTTTAATAATTGGATATCGGGTTTAAAAAGTAAATCGAATGTGAAAGTGTACAAAGAAAATTTAAAGTACATTGTTGTTAAATAAGAGAGGTTCCCATGGATAAACCGGTCTTGGAGAGAAGAAGGCATTATTACATCAATAAACAATTTCAGAGAAACTTCATACTGAAATTCTGCGCGCTGGCGCTTGTCGGTTCGATAGTTTCCGGCTGTATCATTTACATGATGTCTCAGGCGACTGTAACGACGACATTTGAGAACTCGAGGCTCACGATGAAGAGCACGGCAGACTATATTTTACCGGCCGTATTTCTCGCGACAGCGATAGTTATTATTCTGGTGGGGGCCGCGACTGTATTTATCACGCTGTTCACATCACATAAAATAGCGGGGCCGCTGTATAGAATAGAAAAGGATATCGATGAGGTGACAAGCGGAAACCTCAAAGTCCTTTTCCATTTAAGAAATGGCGATGAGATAAAGCCGATAGTAGCCCGCCTTAATGCCATGGTTGAATCTTTAAGGCATCGTGTCGCGGATATTAAGGAGGCAGTAAACGACCTTGACGCGGGTTCCAATAAAGAGAAGATCAAACGGATTAAAGATGCGGTGGATAAATTAAAAACCTGACCTCTATCGATATGAGATTATTTTTAAAGTCTACGCTTTTCTTTATTGCAGCGGTTTTTGTGTTGTCCGCGAATGCGAACGCTGAGGAAAACGCGGTCAAAAGCCCGGAGGAGCTGTGGTTTACCATAAAGAGCGCGTATATGAAAATTTACTGTGAAAATACGGTGGACTTGAAAACGATAGGGTACAAAATTTCCAACAGGGGGTTGTTTGTCAACAGAGTCTACGACCCTAACCCCGTCGGTGCGCCTGCCGAGAAGATAGCCTATATGCTGGATAGGCTGCTGAAAAGGACAAAAGATATATTGGGTATGTGGCCCGAGAATTTCAATCTCGAGATCAAAATATTTAAAGACAGGGATCAATTGAACGGAGAATACTCCAGGATATTTGGTACGAAGCCCGACTATAAAGCATTTTACATATACAAATATAACACCATCTACACATCCGAAGAGGACATATCTGGCTCTATTGTAGCCCATGAGATGGGCCATGCGGTAGTAGATCATTATTTCTCGGCAATTCCTCCGGCGCAGGTTAGGGAGGTTCTGGCTCAGTATGTTGATTTGCATCTGGAGGGCGAATAATTAAATATGTTTGTTAAGTGATAAAAAAGTTTGTTTTATGTGATTGACGTTATGCGGTTTTCATGGTACACTTGTCATATAATCTGGAGGATTTGATAATGAGAAAAAGCTTAATAATTGCGATTGCGCTATTTGCTGTTACGGCGTTCCTTGTGGGGGGTGTTTTTGCAGAGGATTTAGGTTTTAAAATTACCTCTCTTAAAGGCAAGGTTCTTGTGAAAAAGGCCGGTTCCGAGGAGTGGATTGCCGCTCAGATAGGACAGATATTGAACAAGAACGATGCGGTGAAAACACTTGAAGACGGAATGGCATATATCGAATTTTCGCCAAACACGGGTTTCACGTTAAAGCCGAATTCACTACTAGTACTTACAGATGATATCAATCCGCCGATTGCAGAACCATACACCGAAGCGGGGCGGGAGAGCAGGGAGACCATAGATAATGTCATGGCACCGGCGGTAAATCAGGATAACCAGGCAAGCCAAACATAAAGTTGCATTGATAGCAGGATATCGAGTAGGGGCTTTCTAAAAGGCCCCTACTTTTTTCATGTTTAGCCTATTGACAATAACCCGTCACATGATATAATCCTATGTAATTATGGTACAGGAGATTATGAAAAAAGCCAAAATACAGGTTGTCGCGGGGTTGGTGGCACTGACAGCGGTTTTATGCCTTTGGGGTACGGCGAATGCCGGGCTTGATAATCCGGACTTGCCGGATCGCGAAGGTATCAAGGTGATCAATAACATAAAGATCCACGGTGCATTCAGGACGTCCGAAGAACTCGATACGAACATATACTTAAGTGACGCCAAGGCTAAGTTTGATGCGATCACCGTGCTTGTCCCGTCCGGTGGAATAGAGATACCTATGGGGGATAGTAAGATCAGCGCGGATTACGAAGCCGACATAAATCTATACGGCAAATATACTACTGAAAACCATATAAACCAGCGCGCGAGAGCTCTCGCCGAGATAAACCTTACGGATTACAAGATAACAGTAGATGAAGTGCTTAAGGACTACACCGATCGTGCTTCGGATGAAAATTCAAGGCGCATCGAAAGGTTTAATAATAACATGAGGGTGGGAGTGGAGGCCCAATTTAACAAGTTCGGCTTCGACGCAGGCTACACGAATATATTCGATACATATGGCTCGAAAGATGATCTTATTTACCAGTCGATCACATATGGCGATAGAGACAGGGTTTACAATATAGTCGATGGTTCGATAAGCTACAGGTTTATGCCTAAGACATCCATCTTCCTTGAATCGGATCTTGGCTTCATTAACTATTACAACAGCTCTATCCCGCCCAATTCGTGGTATATTCAGACCTTCGTTGGTCTAAAAGGCAGGCCCACCAATAAGATCCTTGCCAATATTAAAGGCGGTTTCAAATATCAGGGCTATTCCAGTTCAAATATATATAATGATAAGCCTTTCGCCGGCCTTGTGGCATCAGGAGGAATCGATTATTCTGTGACGAACGATGACACTCTGGGTTTTGGCATAGAGAAGAATACGTACGAATCGACGTACCAGAACATGAACTACTATGACGCCTGTATCGTAAGCCTTGATTATAAACACAGGTTTAATAAAAAACTGTTGTTTAAATCCTTCGGGTCTTACCAGATCAATCTCTATCCTGGTCAAACCGTAGAGGGCGGTCTTTACGACAAGAGATATGATAATTTTTACTCAGGGGGTTTGAGCTTTAGGTATGATATCCAGAAGTGGGCATCTCTGGAGTTCAAATATGAATATAGCCAGAAGAGTTCCAGATTCCATATTTACGACTACGTGGACAATCGGATCATTTTTAGCGGCACCGGTGGTTTTTAATATGAAAATTGCTATTTCATTATTTGCGCTCGCGCTTATCACTGCTGTCCTGCCGTTGAGCGCGCATGCCGAAAAATCACAATACAAACTGCAGCCTCTCGATGTCATAAGCATCACCGTTCATCAGCAGCCGGACCTGAGCACTAAAACCAGAGTTGCCGCCGATGGATCTATTTCATTTCCTCTCATAGGCAAAATAGCCTCTGCCGGCCTGACGGTCCAGGAGCTGGAGCAGAAGATCAAGGGGCTTCTTGAGAAAGATTACCTCGTGAAAGCGGAGGTGCTTGTATTTATCGAGGAATATCGCGCAAGGCAAGTCTCTGTGACGGGCGAAGTGAATAATGCCGGTAAGTTCAATATCCCAATCGAGAGAGAGATAACGCTACTTGAGGCTGTGGCAATGGCCGGAGGATTTACGAAGGACGCCGATATAAACAGGACCAAGGTACTCCGCGAGGAAAACGGCGAGAAGAAGGCGATAACCATAAGAGTTAAGGATATAACCGATAAAGACCAGAAGGACGAGAACATAGTGCTCCGGCCTGACGATATAATAGTGGTTCCCAAGAGGTTTTTCTTCTCCGTCATGGGGGAAGTGAAAAGCCCCGGCAAGTTCGATATGCCGACGGAGCGAAGTGTGACGCTGTTGGAGTCTATCGCGATGGCTGGCGGTTTCACTAAAGACGCGGATCTCGGCAAAGTCAAAGTGATGCGGGTCGAGGACAATGAGAAGAAGACGATATTTATCAATATCAAGGATATAACCGAAAAAGACCAGAAGGATAAAGATATACCTCTGGAAGCCGATGATATAGTGTTTGTTCCGGAGAGCTTTTTTTAGGGGACCGCCGAATGACAGATTTTACCGTAAATAATGAACTTCATATAAAAGATTATCTGAACATCCTATACCGTCGACGGGGTGTAATTGCGCTATTTTTTATCACGATAGTGCTGACCGTTGTTCTTGGTAGTTTCATGATGAAACCCGTTTATCGTGCCAAGGTGGAGCTATTCATTGACCTGGAGAATCCTAACGTTTTGACGGCATCCGGAATAGTGGAGCTTCAATCTCAGAATTACTATTCATACAAAGAATATTATCAGAGCCAGAAAGAGATATTGACGTCACTGCCCATAATGCAGAAAGTTTTTGACGAGTCCGGCCTGGCGAATAGTAAGGAGTATGCGAGAGCGAAGGAACCGATTAAAAAATTTTTGAAGACCATAAAAGTTGAACCTGTCCGCGATACCAGGCTCCTGGAATTATATGTTGATAATAAAGACCCCGAACTTGCCGCTAAAATAGCAAACCGTATAGCCGAGATATATGTAAAACGCAACTTATACTATGTAAGCAAAACAGAGCTGTTAAATCTCCTTAAAAACGAATATCTGAAATTGGATTCGAAATTATCGGAATACAGCAAGATATATAAAGAAGGCCACCCCGAGATGATGAGGCTCAAAAAAGAGATCGAGGAACTCGTCAATAAAATAGAGGCTGAAAAGAAGCTGGCTGTCCAGGATGATTACCTTAAGCAGGAAGAGCTGCTTGATTATAAGTACACCCTGGAAGGGCTTAAAGCTAATAACGTAAGCATTCTTGCTGCTGCGGAGATTCCGAAAGCGCCCGTAATGCCGAAAAAGCTTTTGAACCTTGTTTTATCCATAGTCATAGGGTTATTTGGCGGCATCGGATTCGCGTTTTTCTACGAATACATGGACGACACGATCAAGGAAGCGGCCGACCTTAGCAGCATAACTAATTTGTCTTTTCTCGGGAGTATACCGAAAATTAATTCAGGGCGGGGTATGTCCGAATTCGAAAAGGACATATTTGTTCACGTCAAACCGAAAGACCCGATAGCGGAAGCCTACAGATCGATAAGGACAAGTATCCTATTTTCCTCCGGCGCGGAAAATCCGATCAGGAGTGTTATATTCACAAGTCCAGCTCCACAGGAAGGCAAAACCACCACTTTGTGCAATATCGGCATAGCCATGGCCCAGAATCAGAAGAAGGTGCTTCTGGTCGACGCGGATATGCGTAATCCCCGGCTTAACGAGGTTTTTAAGAAGGATAACAAGGAGGGTTTAAGCACATTTCTATCCAGGCCGCGCGTGAGCTTATCGAGCCTGATACAGAAGACCAATATAGAGAATCTTTCGTTGATCACGAGCGGCATTAACCCACCGAATCCATCGGAGTTACTGGCAAGCCCGAAGCTCATTGATCTGATTGATCAGGCTAAAAAGGAATTTGACTTTATACTTTTTGATACTCCGCCGATAGCGATACTTACCGATGCCGCTATACTCTCAGGATACGCGGACGGCGTTGTTCTGGTTGTTGAAAGCGGCAAGACTCCCAAAAAGATTCTTAATAGGATCTCAAAAATTTTGAGCGAAGCCAAAGCCAGGGTAATAGGCATAGTGCTGAACAAGCTGGTAGCCAGTAGCAGTGATTACTACTATTACTCCTATTATTACTCCAGATCGTCTAAAAAGGCAAAATAAATTTCAGGGGCTGTGGTGAAGAGGGATCACATCACAATGGCATTGTGAGGTCACGAGTTCGATTCTCGTCAGCTCCACCAATGTAAATTTGCCTTCGCCAAAAACTATCGTCTTGGTTTTTGGCTCCGGCCGCCGCAAGTAAAGCGACGGCGGGCTAATCGCCCAAATTTTTTAAGGAGAAATAAAAGTTTCTATTTAATGTGTTTTTTCCCTTTAAAATATCCCTTCCTCTTAGAAAGTGTTATGATAACCAGGATCTTTAATCAAAAGTATAAGTTATCAGTCATAAGTACGTTGCTCTTGCTGGGCGTACTAATCTACTCGACCACCTTTTACAATCCCTTCCATTTTGACGACTATCCTACAATTGTAAATAATGCCGCCATAAGACATATCTTGAATTTACAGATTATATGGAATTCATGGCCCACCCGTTTTATAATTTTTGTATCATTGGCTTTCAATTACTATTTGAGCGGATTAAATGTATTCAGTTATCACCTCTTTAACTTTTTAACCCATCTATGCGCTGCCGTCATGGTTTGGTGGTTTATATTTCTTACATTTTCCACACCTGCAATGTTCGGGAAAAAGATTACCAAACACGCTAATCTTATCGCTTTTTTCGGGGGGTTGGTGTTTATGGTGCACCCCGTGCAAACTCAAGCGGTAACTTATATTTCTCAGCGGGCAGCTTCTCTGGCAACCTTGTTTTATCTGGTTTGTTTAAGCCTGTATGTTAAATCAAGACTCTTGCAGCAACAAGGTGAAGCTCCGGCGGCTTCAAGTATATTCTATTACTGGTCACTGATGATCTCAGTCATGGCCATGTTTACCAAAGAGATTGCCATGACCTTGCCGTTGATGGTATTATTGTATGAGTATTGTTTTCTGAGAACAAAAGAAAAGTTTAATTGGAAATATCCAGCTCCTTTCCTTGCCACTATATTGATCATCCCGCTCACGATGTTCCTAACTAAATTTGTAGATTTCGCGGGAATGCGGAATGCCCTGGAACCCCTTCCCGATGTTTCTCCCTGGCAGTATCTTCTTACCCAGTTCAGGGTCGTAGTTACATACATTAGGCTGCTTTTTATACCAATAAACCAGAATTTAGATTATGATTATCCCATTGCGAAACACCTGCTGGATTTGCCTACTTTGGCAAGCCTTATTCTTTTAGTTTTAATCTTAATTATTGCGATCAGGGCATTCTCTAAATATAGATTGATCTCATTTGGTATTTTCTGGTTTTTCTTAACGCTTTTACCCGAGTCTAGCATTATCCCGATTAGAGATGTGATTTTTGAGCATAGGCTTTATTTACCGATGGTTGGGTTCAGCTTCTTCCTGGTAAGTGTCATATATTACATTTTTGAAAATAGATCTTTTAAATTAATGGTCATGGCGTTAATTATTATAACTTCTTGTTATACGGTTCTCGCCTACGAAAGAAACCTTATCTGGAAGGATGATCTTACCTTATGGAATGATACGATGCATAAATCACCCAATAAAGTAAGACCCATCGGTAATCGCGGGCTTGCATATTTTCAGCAAGGTAATTTCACTCAAGCTATTTCCGACTTTACCAAGGCAATTGAAATAGATCCTAACTATGCAAAAACCTATAATAATCGCGGAGCTGTCTACGGCCGGCAGGGCAAATTACCACAAGCCATTTCCGATTATACCAAGGCAATTGAAATAGATCCTAACTATGCAGATGCTTATAATAATCGTGGGGCTATCTACAGTCAACAAGGCAGCTTACCTCAAGCCATTTCCGATTATACCAAGGCAATTGAGATAGATCCTGACTATGCAGACGCCTATAATAATCGCGGGAATGCTTACTGTGACAAAGGCAGCCTACCCCAAGCTATTTTAGACTTTACCAAAGCTATTGAGATAGATCCTGACTATGCAGACGCCTATAATAATCGCGGGGCTATATACGGTCAACAAGGTAATTTACCTCAAGCCATCGCAGACTTTACTAAGGCCATCGGGGTAGATCCTGGTTATGCGGCAGCCTATAATAATCGTAGTTTTAGCTATTATACGGCAAAGGAATATGACAAGGCCTGGGCAGATCTGCATAAAGCAGGAGAATTGGGATACTCTGTCGATCTTAAGTTTCTTGATGCACTTAAGAAAGCATCTGGAAGAGAAAAGTAGATGTGCGAGTCCTTATTGTATCTATATGTTAATAAAAGAGTTGTGTCAATTATCATCTCCCTGAAATTTGTTCCTTTCGATTTAGAAAAATCTTGCTACTTCTAACCAATAATTATATAATAACGCTACTGAATTAGAGAGAGAAGATTTATTGTAGTGCCGAGGTGGCGGAACTGGCATACGCGTCGGTCTCAAAAACCGATTTCCTCACGGATATGAGGGTTCAACTCCCTCCCTCGGCACCATACAACTTTTGGCCTCCGCCAAAAACTGTTGTCTGGTTTTTGGCTCTGGCCTGCCAATAAGCAAACGACGGCATAGGCTCGCGCCCAAAAGTTTTTAAAGGGAAACGTAGTTTCCCTTTAACGTATCCTTTTCTTAAGGGAAAGCGTTTGGAGTTATGCGCATAGGATTGCATGTTTCGATAGCAGGAAAGATATATGAGTCGCTTGAGCGCGCCAGGGCGCTTGGCTGTAATACCATGCAGATCTTTAGCCGGAATCCCAGGGGCTGGGAGGCAGCGAAGCTCGACAAGAATGATGTGGAAGAATTCAGGCGGCTTAAACTTAAGTATGACATAAAGCCGGTTGTCGTGCATATACCGTATATAATCAATCTTGCTACGCCCGACGACAAATTGTATAATAGATCTATCGAAACATACATAAAAGATATAGAGAGGGCAGACCTTTTAGGAGCAGAATATTTTGTTACGCATCTTGGAAGCCACACCGGCAGCGGCGAAGATAACGGCATAAATCGTTTTGCGTCGGCGCTTAAGACTATTATAAAACGCGTTAATCCCAAAGCGATGATACTTTTAGAGAATACAGCCGGTTCGGGTGACGGTATAGGTTATCGCTTCGAGCACATTAAGAAGATAATAGAGAAGCAGGCAGTGCCTTCGAGGGTAGGTGTATGTCTTGATACCGCGCATACTTTCGCGGCAGGCTATGATATAGAAAGTTTATCGGGGCTTAATAGCATACTGAAAAAGTTCGATAAGTTATTGGGACTGGATACAATAAAGGTTGTGCATTTTAATGACAGCCTTGCGCCTTTCGACTCTCATGTTGACAGGCATCAGCACATAGGAAAGGGCAGCATTGGACTTGAGGCGATGGGCCGGATAATAAATTATCCTAAGCTAAAGAATGCGGCGTTTATTATGGAGACTCCAAAAGAATCGGATAGGGATGACAAAAGAAACATGGCGACAGCGAAAAAACTGTATAAAGGAAAATAATGATAGAGATGGACGAAAAATTATACCCATTCGATAAAATAGAACCGAAGTGGCAGAAATTCTGGCGTGATAAAAAACTATTTAACGTCGATACAAAGAATTACACCGATAAATATTATTGTCTCATGATGTTCCCGTATCCCTCCGCGGCGCTCCATGTAGGCCACGGCAGGAATTATATCATCGGCGATGTCGTAGCGCGCTACAAGATGATGAGAGGTTTCAATGTGCTTACGCCCATGGGTTTCGATGCGTTTGGACTTCCGGCGGAGAATGCCGCTATAAAAGGCGGGATACATCCGAAGACGTCCACGTTGAATAATATCAACACGATGAAACGCCAGCTGAACCAGTGGGGTGTGGAATACGATTGGGACAGGGTGGTCATATCATGCCTTCCGGAATACTATAAGTGGACTCAGTGGATATTCGTTAAATTATACGAAAAAGGCCTCGCCTACAAGAAGAAGGCCTTTGTTAACTGGTGCCCTTCGTGCAAGACGGTGCTCGCGAACGAGCAGGTTGTGAACGGCAAGTGCGAACGATGCGACTCGGTCGTTACGCAGAAAGATCTTGAACAGTGGTTCTTCAAGATAACCCATTATGCCGATAGGTTATTACAAGACCTAGGCAAACTTACGGAATGGCCTGAACGGGTTAAGACGATGCAGGCTAACTGGATAGGGAAGAGTGAAGGTGTTGAGATCGATTTTAAAATAGAAAACTTCTCCGAAGTCCTAAGGTGTTTTACTACGAGAGTTGACACCATCTACGGGGCAACGTTCATAGCGCTGGCGCCGGAACATCCGCTTGTCGACAAACTGATAAAGGGTGTCAAAGATGAAGCGGCAGTATCGAAGGCCGTCGGAAAGATGCGCGATGAATCGAAGATCGACCGCTCGCAGGCCAATGTCGAAAAAGAAGGCGTCTTTACAGGCAGATTTGTTATAAATCCGGTTAATTCGAAAAAGATACCGATCTGGGTATCGAATTACATCCTGATGGAATACGGGACGGGCGCCATCATGGCTGTTCCGGCCCACGATGAAAGGGATTTTGAATTTGCAAAGAAGTATAAACTGCCGATAGAAGTCGTGATAGATGACCCGAAGAATCATTTGAATGCCGTGACGATGAAAGAGGCGTATGTGGGCGAAGGGGTAATGGTCAACTCCGATAAATTTAGCGGGTTAAAGTCCGTAGATGCCGTTAAGAAAATAGCGGATTACTTCGAAGACAAGAAATTCGGCAAAAGGAGCGTGCAGTATAAGCTAAGGGACTGGCTCATCTCCCGGCAGAGGTACTGGGGAGCGCCTATACCCATTATCTATTGTCCGAAATGCGGTACGGTAGCTGTGCCGGATAAAGATCTCCCGGTCCTATTGCCGGAGAACGTTGAATTCAGGCCTACGGGCGAGTCTCCGTTAAAAGCGGCGAAAAATTTTGTCAGTACGAAATGCCCGAAGTGCAATGGCCCGGCGGCGAGGGATACCGATACGATGGATACCTTTGTCGACTCGAGCTGGTATTTTTTGAGATATATAACGCCGCATCTTAACGATAAGCCTTTTGACACGGACCTGGTCAATAAATGGCTTCCGGTCGACCAATATATCGGCGGCATAGAGCATGCGATACTGCATCTATTATATTCCCGTTTCATTACGAAGTTTCTCCACGATATAAAGATGACGGCTTTCGACGAACCATTCAAGAATCTCTTTACCCAGGGTATGATAATAAAAGACGGCGCGAAGATGTCGAAATCGAAAGGCAACGTAGTAAGCCCTGATAAGCTGATCGCGGATTACGGCGCAGATACAGTGAGGCTGTACACCCTGTTTATCGGGCCGCCGGAGAAAGACGCGGAATGGTCGGATAGGGGCGCGGAGGGCGCGTACCGGTTCCTTGGGAGAGTGTGGAGACTGGTCGAAAAGGTCCATAGCTTGCAGCCCGCCGGCAATAATAACAAAGAGGCAACAAAAGAAGCGGAGAGCTTAAGGCGAAAGCTGCATCAGACTATAAAGAAGGTCACAGAAGATCTCGACGGAGGATTTCATTTCAATACTGCGATAAGTGCGATCATGGAACTGGTGAACGAGGCCTATGATTATATGGCTAAGTCAAAGAATGGTTCAGGCAGCGAAATCTTTAAAGAGGCGGTTAAAAGCCTGATAATGCTGCTTTCACCGTTCGTGCCGCACATAGCGGAAGAGATGTGGCAGGCCACGGGCGGGAGCGGCAGTATATTTAAATGCAAGTGGCCGCAATATAACGAGGCCTTCATTACCGAAAAGGTGATAACCATTCCCATTCAGATAAACGGTAAGCTTAGGTCCAGGATCGAGGTGGACACCGATATCAGTGAAGAAGCTTTAAAGATGGCTGTCCTGTCCGAAGATAAAACTAAAAATTGGATCGGTGGTAAAGAAGTAAAGAAGATCATAATCATTCCAAAAAAACTGGTCAACGTAATTATTCCTTAGAGATTATTGTCATGTTCAACCTCACCAGAACGGAAAAATTCATAATAATATTTTTGTCGGTTTCTTTATTGATAGCTATTGCCGTCAAGACGTACATCGCCTCAAGGCCGCATGGCGATATCAGAATAGAAAAATTCGATGCGGATTCCACGCGCAGTCCGGAGAAGATAAATATAAATGCGGCCGGAGCGGAAGAGCTCGAATCCATAAAGGGCGTCGGTAAGGCTTTGGCCGAAAGGATAGTGGAATACCGGAATTCTAAAGGCGCATTCGTCATGATAGAAGATATTAAAAATGTAAAAGGCATAGGACGAGCGCTTTTTGAAAAGATCAAAGATAGAATTTCCGTAGAATGAAGCGTCCGATCCTTTATCTACTGATACCATTCTCCATAGGTATCGCGATCTCCCGTCTGTTAAATCTGCCCATCCTATTGTTATTATCGGGCTTTCTATTCTTTGCCGTATTGGCACTGGTGATCTCAAAGAACAGCCGGGCCTCTTTCATCGGTTTATATCTTGCGATATTCTTTTTGGGTATGACATTTTATCAGCAGTCGCTGATCCTACCTTCTTCGCATATATCCAATATCACCACAAACGAGCCTAACTCTGTATTTTTAAGAGGTGTGATTGCCGACGATCCCGTTATTTCCGATACGCCTTATGGAACCAAAAAGGCAAGATTTACGCTGAATGCCATTTCGGTCAAACTCAATGGTGCCTGGAGAGATGCAACGGGCCCTGTAATGGTCAGCGTTAATTCAAAATACGAAAGACGGTATAGATATGGCGATGAGCTGTTGCTCGAAGGTGTTCTTCTAAGGCCCGGGAGCCTTAAGAATCCCGGGCTTTTTGATTATGAGAAATATCTGGGGATGAAAGGTATCTATTCATGTTTAAGAGTCAAAGATGATAACCTGGCAAAAGTTATAGGATATCGGGCAAACTGGATCACGGCGGCATCATACAATGTTAGAGATCGTCTGGATAGGGCGCTGGATGAACGGCTCGAAGGTTCTTACGCCGGTTTTCTTAAATCGATAATCACGGGCGATAGGACAGGGCTCGGCGATGATGTCCAGGATGATTTCATCAAGACCGGTACCGTCCATGTGATTGCGATCAGCGGACTGCAGGTTGGATTGATAGCCGGCATGTTCCTGGCCCTATTCGGCGTATTGAGAATTCCGAAGAGAATAAACCTTGTGCTTACACTCGTAATATTGGTCTTCTACTCTTTCATGACCGGCGCAAACCCTCCGATATTAAGAGCGGTTATAATGTTCTTCGTATTTGTTATCGGATACCTTATAAATAGAAAGTCGGATATCCTGAACTCCCTTTCTCTTGCGGCGCTTGCTATTCTTTTGTGGAACCCGAAGGAATTGTTCGATCCCAGCTTTCAACTTTCCTTCATATCCGTCGCGGGAACCATCATTCTCTGTCCTGCAATTGATAAATTATTCGGCCTGGCGGATCCACATGGGATGTCTGTATTAATAAAGATAAAAAGGTATTTACTGAAGGGTGTATCCGTCTCGATCGCCGCATGGCTTGCCAGCTGGCCTTTTGTAGCATCCTATTTTAATATCGCTTCTCCGATATCGGTAATTGCGAATCTAATAGTTGTGCCTATGCTGTTTGTCCTAACGGTTGTTTCGTTTATATTTTTTGCGGTAAATCCTTTGGCATCGTCTTTGGCCGCAGCTCTTTCCGTTATGTTATTGAAACTGGAGCAGTTTCTATTTTTAATAAATCATATTCTGGCAGGGGTACCTCTTGCGTACATAAGAATGAAATCACCCGGCGCGGTGTTCACCGTGATCTATTATTGCCTGCTGTCGTTACTTATCATACCCAGGTACAGAAAACAGATTGTCATAGCGTCTCTCATCGCGATGAATCTTCTCATTTATTCGGAAATATCCGGTTGCATCAGGAGAGACCTAAAAATGACATTTCTGGATGTGGGGCAGGGGGACTGTGCGCTTCTGGAAATGCCGGATGGTAAGAATGTATTGATCGACGGCGGAAGCGCCGGCGATGACGGAAGATTCGATACAGGTAAATCAGTCATAGCTCCGTATTTATGGAATAAAGACATATATATGATCGATGCCGTTATAGCTACTCATTTTCACGAGGATCATATCGGCGGGATAATATATATACTTGAGAATTTCAAAGTCGGATGTGTCATAGATAACGGCGCCCACGCTGCCGACAACGCGGTCCATGATAAATATATCAGGCTCATAAAAGAAAAAGGAATCCGCCGTATAACGGTGGGAGAAGGGGATGTGATAAATTTGTCGTCGGATGCCAGGATATTTATTCTGAATCCGCCGCGAACAGAAGAGCTTTTCGACTCAAATGAAAATTCTTTGTTGATGAAATTGATATATAAAAATTTCAGCTGTTTATTTTGTGGCGACGTGATCAATGATCCGATTTCGCGCCTGGCCGGTTATGGAAAATTTCTGAAATCCGATGTCATGAAAATTCCTCATCATGGAGGTAATCTCGGAGATGCAGTAATTTCAAATAATTTTTTTGAAATGGTATCGCCCGATGTCAGCATAATCAGCGTAGGTAAAATTAACACATACAATATGCCTTCGCCAAAAACATTAAATGCCTTAAAGTATTTAAAATCAACAAGTTATGTCACTAAAGACTCCGGTGCGATAGAGATTATTATTGATGGTGATAGGCATCATATCCCGATCTATAATGTATCAAAAAACTAACTTTTTTATATCTTACCTTGACAAACTATTACTTGTATGATATAGTTCTTGCAAAATTGATATAATACTACTTTAGCAACACAGAAGGAGTGGTGTATCTTAGGTGGAAGACCTGAACGTAGTTAGTGATAAGAGAAGATACAAAAGGGTAGATTCTAAACTCCCTATAGAATATAGAGACCTTAGGAGAAGCGCTGTTCTTCCTAAAGGTTCTCTTACCAGAAATATCAGTGAGGGCGGAATTTGTTTTCAGTCGAGTGAATTCATGTCGTTGGCGTGTCGTCTGGTAGTCGAGATAAGACTGCCGAATGTGCCTAAGCCTATAAAAGCGATATCCAAAATAGCATGGGTCAAGCGCCTGCCGACAAGTGATCAATATGAGCTTGGTAATCAATTCCTCGAGATAGCGAAAGAAGATAAAACCCACATCCTGAACTTTATAAATAGAGTAGTAGAAAACAGGCCTTTAGAAATTCCGAAATAAATCTCGAAGCAAATCCCAAAATAAATCCCCAAAGTCTTTGACTAGCCTCTTTGCCGCATGGTATAATCTCTCATAATTTTACAATAAGGAAAAGGGGTATCATGAAAAACAACCGCTTTGTCGGTCGTGTAATATCAATGAGTGTGGTCATGCTGTTACTTATGGCGAGCGCGGCTTCAGCGTACTGGATATGGACGCCGGAAACGAAGAAGTTTGTGAATCCAAAGCATGCCGTAAAGGATAGCCCCAAAGAGCAATTCGATTATGCCATGAAATTTTACCAGGCTAAGGACTATCAAAAAGCCGCCGCTGAATTCGAGAAGCTTACCAAGCAGTACGAATACTCCGAATATGCCTCAAAAGCCCAGTACTACGTTGGGTTAAGTTACGAGAACATGAATAAGCTGTATATAGCCTTTCAGAATTATCAGAAAGCTATAGATAATTTTCCTCACATTGAAAATATCGATGAGATTATAGCCAGGGAATTCAACATAGCCAACATATTTGCGACGAAAGCCAGTCCCAAGGTTCTCGGGACAGACATATTGACTTCGACCGATAGGGCCGTAGAAATATATAAGAAGGTAGCCGAGAATGCGCCTTTCGGAAAGCTTGCGGAGGAGTCTCAATTCAGAACCGGTTCCGCACTGAAAAAGGCTGACAGGTTCGATGAGGCGGTCGAGGCCTTCCAGAAGATATTGGACGATTATCCCAATTCACAATTCTATGAAAAGGCGAAATTCGAGGTGGCGGATTGCGCTTATAAAGCTTCGCTTAAGCCTGCCTATGATATTGAGTCTACGGACAAGGCTATAAAGGCGTTCGAGGAATTCGCCCAGGGTAATAGAGATAAAGTACTCACGGAAGAAGCCAGCAAGACGATACAACGGCTCAGGGACAAATCAGCCGAAAAATCACTTATGACCGCCAAGTTCTATGAAGACCAGAGGCATTATGAAAGCGCCATAATCTACTACAAGGATGTCATTACGAGGTTCCCGGACAGCTCTTTCGTGAAAACATCTAAAGCGAAGATAGAGGAACTGGAAAAAAAGATCAATAAGAGCTCTCAGAAGGCAGCCATGGGTGAAGCCGGAAAGAAGAGCTGGATGCCATTTAACCTTCCTAAAAAGGCAAAGCCGGTTAAGACGGTTGTGATAAAAGAAAAGGCAAAGAGCCAGGGAAGAGACTGGTTATCTTTTATGAAGCCTAAAAAGAAAGAGGCTTCGCTTAAGGTGGAAGAGCCTGTGGTAAAGGTAGGAGAGTCCACGGCGAAGATGGAAGAGCCTGCGAAACAAGAACCCATTAAGGAATCTCCGGCTCAAACCGCACCTGTAGTTACCGGGCAAGAAGGGGTTGCTGCGGTTACTGAGGCAAAGGTTGAAGAACCAACTACAAAAGAGGCCATACAGGAAGAACCGAAGCCGGCGGCGCAAGCCCCTAAAACTGAAAAATCCAAAGGTTGGTGGAACCCCATTAGTTTTACAAGTAAACCTAAAGCGAAGATGGAAGAGCAGAAGAAGGAGAAGCCTACTGCCGCGAAGAAGGGTTGGTCGCCTTTAAGCTTTTCAAAATCGGCAGAGAAAAAAGAGCCAAAGGCGAAAGCGGTTGAAAGCGCTCAAGTATTGAAAACTGAAAAATCCAAAGGTTGGTGGAACCCTCTTAACTTTACAAATAAACCGACGGCGAAGAAAGCAGAAACCCCAATCGTTAAAAAGAAAGGTTGGTCACCTCTAAGTTTCACAAAGACGGTGAAGAAGGAAGATCCGGCCAAAGTTGAAGAACCTGTAAAGGCCGAGGAGCCCGTGGTAAAGGAAGCCCAAACTGAGGCGCCGGCTCAGGCTACGCAGGCGGCAGAAGTTTCAAGCGAAACGAAGACTGAGAAGCCGGCTGAAGAAGAATATATACCGGCATACAAGGAATATTAAAAAGAAAGGGCAGGCAATGAGAAGGCCTTTCGCATTGTTTTTTATATGCAGCTTGTTGTTCATTTCCGGGTGCGGGTATACGACACGCTCACTTCTTCCAACCGAATTCAAACAGATCTATGTAGAAAATTTTAAGAATGAGATAAGGATTACGGATGAGCAGAACAATCTCAGGATGTATGTAGGCTATAGGCCCGGCATGGAAATAGATTTGACGAACGAAGTCATAAACCAGTATTTATTGGATGGAAATCTTAAGATATCGACAGAGGTAAATTCCGATCTTATGCTCAAGTCCAGCCTTATCGATTTCAGCAGGGGCGCGCTGAGATATGACGCCAACAATAACGTCGAGGAATACAGGATCAAGCTTATAGTGAACATGCAGCTTATAAATACCAAAACGGGTAATGTCGTATGGACGGAAAATGGGTTTGCCGGTGAGACGACGTACAGAACCAGCGGAAGCCTTGCAAAGAGCGAGAACTCGGCCATACAGGATGCGATATCGGATCTGGCCAGGCGCATAGTGGAAAGAACTGTCGAGGCATGGTAAATTCGAAGCCTTCGGTATATCTATTTACCGGCAGTAATGATTATTTGAAGAAGCGGGAAATAGATGATCTTAAATCGTCACTGCTCAAAAACTCCCCAGGCGATACGGATTACAAAATGTTCCGTATCGGCGAAGATGAACTTAGTGAAATCCTAGATTACGTCAATACGATCCCATTTCTTTCCTCCCGTAAACTCGTCGTAGTAAAAAATGCAGAAGATATGAAAGACGCCGAAGTTTCACGCCTGGCGGAGTACATTAAAAGGCCGTCAAAATTTACATACCTTGTGCTGGATTTAAGGGATAATAACTTCGCTGAAAACCATCCGGAGGTTGCTGATCATTCGGTCGTAAAGAGATTTAATGATTTGGCGCCTGCGCAGTTCCGGGTATGGGTTCAGCAATTCGTCTCATCCAGGACGTTAGGAAAGATAAAGATAGAAGATGCTGCTGTTTCAGAGCTCGCAGGGCTTCACGGGGGCAATCTGACGCTATTGGCCGGAGAGCTTGAAAAACTTATAGCGTTTGTCGGAAACGGGCCTGAGATAAAACTTAGCGATATCGAAGAAGTCGCGGGCAGAAGCCTGGCCGCGTCCGCATTTGACCTTACCTGGGCGATAGAAAACAGCAAAGTGGATGAGGCATTGTCTATAATATCGGATCTGGTCCGGACAGGCAAAAAGCATTATGAGATAATAGGCCTGTTGTGCTGGCATTTAAGGAGGATCCTGAGGGCAAAAATGATGGAGGCGAAAGGTAAAACCGCCCCTTACATAGCAAATATATTAAGGATAGGAAGGCGTTACCAGGAAGAATTTTTCAAGCAGGCCGGAACCCTCAAAACCGCAGATGTGAATAATAAGCTCGCAATTTTACTGGAAGCAGACATGGACATCAAGAGGACGAAATTCGACCCTACGTTGGTCCTGGAATTTGTCGTGATAAAACTATGTCTTGGATGACGACGAGAGCTTCTTCATAAGCCGGGATATCTTCCTTGATGCGCTATTTTTTTTGATCATCCCCTTTGAAGCGGCTCTATCTATTTTTGACACCAGTGCCGTAAGCGCCTTTTTGGCTTCGTCGGTCTTTTTACCTGCGGCAAGGCTTTCGAAGTTCTTGCTCAGTGTCTTTAATTCAGTTTTGATGTTGATGTTTGCAAAATGCCGTTTTTTGGCTTTTCTGAGTTCTTTATACGCAGTTCTTTCTCTTGGCAATTTAAACCCCCTTAATTTTTTGAACGGGGTGATTATAGCAGATAACAGATTGATGGTCAAGGATTTTATATGGATAAGACTCATTTAATAAAGTCTACAGGAGTTATAGGCATAGCTACCGCCATAAGCCGTATCCTTGGGTTTATCAGGGATATAGTGATTGCCGGTTTTTTTGGCACTGCCGTATATGCCCAGGCCTTCGTGGTTGCCTTTAGGATACCCAACCTTCTCAGGGATCTGATCGGCGAAGGCGCTGTGAATGCAGCGTTCGTGCCCGTTCTTACGGAAGAACTGACCAAAAACGGGAAACGCGATTTTTTCAAGCTGGCGCAAGTTTTATTAAACATACTTCTTATAGTTCTTATAGTGCTTACGGTCATCGGTGTATTGGCGGCTCCCGTCATAGTTAAGCTGATAGCCCCCGGGTTTTCCGAAGATTTAGAAAAGTTCGAAGTGACCGTAAAGTTGACCAGGCTCCTCTTTCCGTTCCTGCTGCTTGTAGGCCTTTGGGCATACGCGATGGGAGTCCTTAATTCTTTAGGCAAATTTGCCGCGCCTGCGTTCGGTCCGTGCCTCTTAAATCTTTCAATGATATTTTGCGCGATGTGGTTCGGCGAGAACGTATTCGGTCTTGCCGGCGGAGTATTAATTGGAGGGCTATTACAGCTTCTTATACAGATGCCCTCGCTTTATTCCAGCGGATGGCGGGCTGCTGTCACCAGGGAGTATGTGCACCCAAAAGCAAAAAGAGTGGGAAAGCTTTTGATCCCACGCGCGCTCGGAGCGTGCGTCTATCAGGTAAACGTATTTGTAAGCACGATCTTGGCTTCATTATCCGGTATAGTGGGAGACGGCGCAGTAGCGGCGCTCTATTATGCCAACAGGATCTGGCAGATGCCATTAGCGATATTCGGGATCGCATTGGCCCAGGCTGCGCTCCCGACAATGTCGAGGCATGTGGCACTGAATGATACCGGCAAACTTAAGGAGACCCTATCCTTTTCGCTTAAGATATTATTTTTCATTCTTATCCCTTCAAGCATAGGCCTTATGGTCATGAGCGCGCCGATAACGAAGATCCTTTTTCAGCGCGGGGCATTTACCGCTTATTCGACCCAGATAACATCGGATGCCTTATTCTATTATGCGATTGGCCTTGTCGCGTGCGGCGGCATAAAAATCCTGGTCAGCGCATTCTATTCGATGCATGATACGATGACCCCGGTCAAGATCGCGGCCGCTTCGCTCGTTTTAAATTTAATTTTTAATCTGGTTTTGATGCGGCCTCTCAAGGTTGGAGGACTGGCTTTAGCCACCTCGATTTCCGCGGTCTTTAATTTTCTTGCGCTGTATGTTTTGCTGAGGAAACGGCTCGGCGATTTCGGAACGGGCGTTATCCTGAGTTCTTTCCTGAAAGTAACCTTAGCCTCGCTTGTAATGGCCTGTGTTCTTATGGCATCGTTATCGTATTTTCCAAAATTAAATATAGCGATGCTTCTTATCGATATAATAGCGGGGATCGCCGCGTTCATAGCGGCTTGCTATTTATTCAATGTAAAAGAGCTGAAGGATTTTCTGGCATGGATATTAAGAAAAAAGTAAAGGCCCTTCCCGCCACTCCCGGTGTATATATAATGAAGAGCGAGGGCGGCGAAGTGCTTTATGTGGGCAAGGCCGGCAATCTAAAGAAGAGGGTATCAAGTTACTTTCAACGCCGCGGTATGATGCACGATAGGATCGGGATAATGTCGCGGCAGGTAAGGGATATAGAATATATATCTACGAAGACGGAAGCCGAGGCGCTGATATATGAGAATGGCCTTATAAAACAGCTCCTTCCTAAATATAACGTCGCCTTAAAGGATGGTAAAGGCTATCCGATGCTCAAGCTTACGGTTGGAGAAAAGTTCCCGCGCTTGTTCATAACACGGCAGAGGAAGGACGATGGCTCCATACACTATGGGCCTTATACGGACGCGAAGCTTCTTAAAAAGGCATTGATCAGCTTACGCCAGGTATTTCCGTTAAGAAGCTGCGGCAAGATGAAGAAAAACGTATGCCTGAATTATCATATAAAGCAATGCCTGGGGCCGTGCGCCGGAAATATCAGTGAATCAGATTATGGGCAAATCGTTTCGGAGCTGAAACTATATCTTGAAGGGAAGAGGACGGAGCTGTTAAAAGTCCTATCAGAGAAGATGATCTCATCCTCTGTTCGGGAAAAGTTCGAGGATGCCGCAAAGTACAAGGCCAGGATAGAGGCGCTCTCTGTTATAGGGAATCAGGCTGTGTCGTACAAACCTTCCGGCGAGCTTGATGAGCTGGCGTCGATACTGGGAATAAAAGGTAAGCTCGATGCTATAGAGGCTTTCGATGTGTCAAATATAATGGGCGAGCTTGCCGTAGGCTCAATGGTATATTTTCGCAAGGGCCGCCCGGGGAAGGATGAGTACAGAAAATTTAAAATAAAGACGGTATCGGGTATCGACGATTACGCGATGATGCGCGAGATCGTTAAGAGGAGGTACTCCAGATTAATGGAGGAGAAGAGGCCCTTACCCGATCTCGTACTGATAGACGGCGGCAAGGGACATCTTGCCGCGGCCATGGGCGAGCTTGAAAGGCTTGGGTTATCCAAAATACCCGTTATAGGTATAGCAAAGGAATTTGAGCATATATATGTAAAGAATAGAAAAGACCCGATAATACTGCCAAAGGAATCGAAGGCATTGCATCTACTGGAAAGGATAAGGGATGAGGCGCATAGATTTGCCATATCTTATCACAGGAAACTGATGTCTAAAAGGATCCGGGAAAGATAATGTCGAAGTAGGCGATTGACTACAGATAGTATCGCTGTTATAATCATCTAACCGTTTTTACAGGAGGAATATGCTCGAAGAACTTAAGGAAGAATTGAAGGCGATCGATGGGAAGCTCAAAAATCTAAGAGGTTATCTTTGACGTCGACAACAGAAAGAATAAGATAGAGGTCCTTGAGGCCGAGACCTCGAAAGAGGGGTTTTGGAATGATGACGTCAGATCAAAAGAAGTTTTCAGGGAACTGAAAGACCTTAAGCTTATGGTCGACCCGTTCCTGAAACTGGAAATGGAATTTAAAGATACCCGGGATATTTTGGATATAGCCGGCCCTGAAGACGCGGCTTCGCTTGAGCATTTTAAAAAAGATATCGCCAATATAAAACACAAGCTCGATGGGCTTGAATTCAGGACCCTCCTGGGCGAAGAAGCGGATAAGTTTAATGCTATCTTGAGCATCAATGCGGGCGCTGGCGGAACCGAATCATGTGACTGGGTGGCGATGCTGCTCCGGATGTATGTGAAATGGGCTGAGCCAAATGGGTTTCAGATCACAGTACTCGATCAGCTTTCGGGGGAAGAAGCCGGAATAAAGAACGTTACGGTCCTGATAAAAGGTGACTACGCGTACGGTTACCTGAAATCTGAATCCGGGGTCCATCGCCTTGTCAGGATATCGCCATTTGATTCCAACAAAAGGCGTCACACCTCGTTTGCCTCTGTTGATGTGATACCGGAAGTTTCAGACGATGTCAAGATCGATATTAAAGAGACAGATCTGAAGATAGATACATACCGCTCCGGCGGCGCGGGCGGCCAACATGTAAATAAGACCGATTCCGCGGTAAGAATTACCCATATGCCGACAGGGATCATCGTGCAATGCCAGAACGAACGTTCTCAGTTCAAGAACAAGCAGATGGCACTCAAGGTCCTTAAAGGCAAGCTTTACGAATTGGAAAGAATGAAGAAAGTAAAGAATGTCGCGGATGCGTATGAGTCGAAGAAAGAGATAGCGTGGGGAAGCCAGATAAGGTCCTATGTGCTTCATCCGTATACTATGGTTAAAGATCACAGGACGGATCACGAAACAGGGAAGGCCCTGTACGTATTGGATGGCGAGATAGACGAATTTATAGAAGCGTACCTTAAGTGGAGTAAGGAAAATGGTTAATTTTATTTTGAAAAGGATCCTTGGCACACAGAACGAAAGGGTCGTGAAGCAATTGAGGCCGATCGTTGACGCTGTAAATTCGTTCGAGCCGGCCATATCGAAACTTTCCGATTCCGAGCTGAAAGCAAAGACCGGCGAATTCAGGGATAAGATAGGAAAAAAATACGGCGAATATAAAGAAGAGCTATCGGCATTAGAGGAGACATTTAAAAGCTCCACATCGCCCCAGGAGAAGGAAAAGATAAAGCATAAAAGCCGGGACCTGAAAAACAAGGTGTTTGAGGATATTCTGCCCGAGGCCTTCGCGGTGGTAAGAGAGGCCGCGAAGAGAACCGTTAAGATGAGGCACTTTGATGTCCAGCTGATGGGCGGCCTTGTCCTTCATCGCGGCATGATAGCGGAAATGGCTACAGGTGAGGGAAAGACGCTCGTGGCCACGCTTCCTGCATATCTGAACGCCCTTACGGGAGAGGGTGTTCATGTCGTCACGGTAAATGATTATCTGGCAAATAGAGACAGGTGCTGGATGGGGCCGATTTACGAGTTTCTCGGGCTTACGGTCGGCGCTATTCAGCATGACATGGACCAGAGATTAAGAAAAGAGGCCTATGCCTGTGACGTTACTTACGGAACTAATAATGAATTCGGGTTTGATTACCTTCGCGATAACATGGTTGTCCGGCCGGAAGACATGGTCCAGCGCGGCCAGAATTTTGCCATCGTCGATGAAGTGGATTCCATACTGATAGATGAATCGAGAACACCTCTCATAATATCGGGCCCTGCCGAAGAATCGACGGATAAATATTACACGATAAATAAGATCATTCCGCGCCTCAAAGGAAAGATCATTACGGATAAAGAAGAGATCGACGCGAAATATAAGGGTGTGGATATCGAAAAGGGCATCGATTATGTTGTCAATGAGAAGAACCACACCGTTAACCTGACGGACGAAGGTGTGGTCAAGTGCCAGGAGCTTCTCAGTGTAAAAAATCTATACGAAGATATACAATCCGAATGGGAACATCATATAAGGCAAGCGATAAGGGCGCATGCTTTGTACAAAAAGGACGTGGATTATGTTGTGAAGGACGGCGAGGTGATGATCGTCGATGAGTTTACAGGCCGTCTCATGCCGGGAAGGCGCTGGTCGGACGGGCTTCATCAGGCCGTGGAGGCGAAGGAGGCCGTTAAGATAGAAAGAGAAAATCAAACTCTCGCCACGATCACATTCCAGAATTACTTCAGGATGTATAAGAAACTTGCCGGTATGACCGGCACGGCCGAGACGGAGGCCGTCGAATTCGGCAAGATATATGGACTTGACGTAGTTGTGATGCCAACCAATAAACCGATGTCGAGGACCAACTACCCGGATGTCATATATAAAACGGAAAGAGAAAAGTTTAACGCGGTATGTAAAGAGATAGCTGAGCTTTATAAGGCCGGCAGGCCCGTCCTGGTCGGAACGATCTCAATAGAAAAGTCGGAACATCTGAGCGGTCTTTTAAACAGGATGGTGATCCCGCATCACGTATTAAATGCCAAATACCACGAGCAGGAGGCGCAGATAATAGCGAATGCGGGACAGCGGTCCACTGTTACGATAGCGACGAATATGGCGGGCCGCGGCACAGACATAGTGTTGGGCGACGGTATTGCGAAACTCGGAGGATTGCACGTTCTCGGCACCGAACGACATGAGGCCCGGCGCATAGACAATCAGCTCCGCGGGCGTTCCGGCAGACAGGGTGATCCGGGATCGAGCAGGTTTTATTTGTCGCTGGAAGACGATCTTATGAGGATATTCGGATCCGACAGGATAAAATCGATAATGGAAAAACTCGGTATGGAAGAGGGGCAGGATATTCAACATCCTTTCATAACCAGGGCCATAGAGACGGCGCAGAAAAGGGTGGAACAGCACAACTTTGAGATCAGAAAACATCTTCTCGAATACGATAATATCATGAACAGACAGAGAGAGGTCATATACGATGAAAGGCGCAAGATCCTTTTAGGCCAGAACTTACGGGATTATATTTATGAGGTCATGGAAGAAGTGTTGGATTTTGCCTTCGATACTTATCTTAACGAAAAGGCCAGCGAGGATCAGTGGGATTATGATGGTTTGAGGCAATACCTGGAATCAAGGCTTATCGTAAGGACTAAAGATATCAAGCTTGAGGAATTAAGAAGGGTCGAGGCCAGGGAAACAATACTCGACATGATGAAGAAGACATACGAAGACAAAGAGGCCGCATTTGGCAATGATATGGCCAGGTATTTGGAAAAGATGATACTTCTGCAGGTGGTGGATTCGAGGTGGAAAGATCATCTTTATGCTATGGACAATCTTAAAGAAGGTATAGGCCTAAGGGCTTATGGCCAGCGTGACCCGTTAGTCGAATATCAGCATGAGGCGTACGCGATGTTCATGGACATGATAGACAGGATCAAAGAGGAGACGCTCGAATACCTATTCAAGATAAAGGCGGTGGAGGAGAAGAAGGAGACGAGCGTATTTAATGTGTCAAGACAACAGCTTCTGCACGAAGAAAAGACCCAATTCCAGGATGTGCCGTCGGCGGACAGCCGGGACGCGTCCAGCCATAACTACGATGGGCAGCTGCCCGAGGAGCATGTTCCCACATATAAGAGAGAGGCGCCAAAGGTCGGGCGTAATGATCCATGCCCGTGTGGAAGCGGCAAGAAATATAAGAAGTGCTGCGGCAAATGAAGCGTATTGCGCTGATAGCACTATCCGCTTTTTTATTGATCCTTTCCTTTCCTAATTTCAATCTCGAATTTCTTGCATGGTTCGCGCTCATCCCGTTATTCTTCGCGGTCGATAATCAAAAGCCTTTAAGGGCGTTTGCCTTATCATATATCTGCGGCTCCCTGTTTTTTTTAGGTACTGTCTACTGGCTTATACATGTTACCCTCCCGGGAATGGTTGCGGTTGCGCTATACCTGGCATTGTATTTCGGGCTTTTCGGGCTTATCGCATCCTATAGCCTGCGTCTTAAGCCTCACCATTCACTTATTTTTGTTCCTGCCGCATGGGTAGCATTGGAACTTGCCAGGTCTCACTTCCTGACCGGCTTCGGATGGAATCTTCTGGCCCATTCTCAGAGCTATACACCTGTCGCGATACAGATCGCGGACATATTTGGCGCTTACGGTGTGAGTTTTCTTATAATCCTGGTGAATATCGGCATATTCATCGCTATAAAACAGTCCCAGAAAAAAGAAAATGCGCTTACTTATTTTATGATAGTGCTATTTGTAATCTATCTTGCTTTTGCCTACGGAACTTTCAGGCTTAAAAATATTTTTACGGGGGAGAACTTGCGCGTAGCCATTGTACAGGGCAATATTCCCCAGACAAAAAAATGGGATGCGGCATTCCGGGAAGAGATACTTTCCAAATATGAACGGCTTACCAGGGAGGCGGCAGCTCAAAAACCGGATATCATAGTATGGCCCGAGACGTCAGTGCCCGGCTTCCTTGAGAGCGAAGAAGATTTGTTAGGCAGAATAACAAATCTATCAAGAGATATCGCTATACCATTATTGGTAGGTACTCCGAGAGAGGATGCTGTTTCAAGGGAGGCATATTATAATAGCGCCGTCCTTTTATATAAGGACGGTAAGATCGCAAAACGTTATGATAAGCTTCACTTGGTCCCGTTCGGTGAATATGTCCCCTTCAGAAAAGTGTTTTCCTTCGTTGAGAATTTTGCGCCTTCACCGATCGGTGATTTTAAGGCAGGCTCCGACTATACAGTATTCAACTTTTTCATTGAGCGAAAGAGCGGAGGCGACAAAACGCGGCTTAAATTTATCAAAAATGTAAAATTTTCCTGCCTGATATGCTTTGAGGATATATTTCCGGATATGACAAGGCGGTTCGTTAATAACGGAGCGCTCTTTCTGGTGAATATGACCAATGACGCGTGGTTTGGCAGGACGAACGCGCCGTATCAGCATGCGCAGAATTCCATCTTTCGCGCGGTCGAAAATAGGGTCAACGTTGTAAGAGCCGCCAACACAGGGTACTCCTGTTTTATAGACCAAAAGGGCAGGGTAATCGCGCAAGTGGGAGAACCGGGTAGAAGGATCTTTACGGATGGATATAAAATTTGCGATATTGTACTGACGAAGACGCGGACTTTCTATACGGTATATGGCGATCTCTTTGCGTATCTTTGTGTTATAATATCCCTGCTTTATATTGTAAAATTGAGGCGTAGATAGAAAGGGCCTTTTTAGGCATGGAAGATTATACAATAAAAGACACCAGGAAGCAGGCATTGGTGGCGGTGATCGCGGCCGTTTCCGTATTTATGAACACGCTTGATTACAGCATGCTCAATATATCGCTTCCGGCAGTTTCCAAATATTTTCATGTTAATCTGGCCGCCATAGCATGGCTCCCGCTCACATACCTCTTGATAGTCACAAGTTCATTATTGGGTTTCGGTAAACTGGGGGATATAAGAGGATATAGGAGGATATTTGTTTTAGGTATGGGCGTATTCACAGCCGGCACTTTGATGTGCGGGTTTGCTCCTACGATGCGTTCGCTTCTTGCCTTTCGTGCGTTTCAGTCCGTCGGAGAAGCGATATCGAGCCCTATCGCCATTGCGATGGTCACTTCATTCCTGCCGGCCAATGTAAGGGGCAGGGCCCTCGGGGTTGTTGCGCTGGCCCAGGGGTTAGGCATGGCGGCCGGTGCCGCGGCCGGAGGCTATATAAATAGCCACTTTATGTGGCGCGCGATATTTTTCATAAATATTCCTATAGGGATAGCAGTGATCCTGGCCTCATTAAAGGTGTTGCCGAAAAAGCAAAGGGAGGTAGCTGATAAAAGATTCGATATCCCGGGCGCGGTGACAATATTCGTGGCGCTCGCAAGCCTCCTGTTTTTCATGAATTCGATCACAAGGCTTGGTTTTAAAAATCCCGTGATGATCGGGTGCCTTGCGATATCGATGATCTCATTTCTCATATTTATTATACAGGAAAAAATGGTCCCGTATCCTCTATTGGACCTTGGCCTGTTCAGGAATATGAATTTTACATTGGCTGTTACATCTTCTTTTCTGGCTACTTTTGTTGTCCTGGGCTTCAGTTTTCTCGCCCCGTTTTACATAGAGTTCATCCGGGGTTCTTCTGTGTCGACTGCCGGGGTGATGCTCATGATACCGTCGCTTGTGATGATGGCCCTTGCGCCGTTTGCCGGCAGGATATCGGATCAGATAGGCTCGCGCGTATTATGCTCTATCGGCGCGGCGATATTCTGTTTCGTATTTGCAGCGTTGGCTGTTTTTGGCGCCAATACGAATATCGCTCTGATAGTGATATCGTTTTTCGCTCTCGGTGTCGCGGCAGGCATATTTATGGCACCTAACAATAAACTCGTTATGCTTCAGGCCCCGGAGGACAAGCAGGGCGTGGCGTCCGGCGTCTATAAGATGTTCCTTAATACCGGGAGCGTCATGGGCATAGCGCTCTTTCCGATGATCATAATGGGGAAGATCCATTCCCTTATGATGACAGATAATATCGACATGGCGCAGGTAAAGCAATCGCCGGAGATCATGTGCGCCGGATTCCGCAGTGCTTTCTTATTCGCGATAGCCGCATGTTTGTTGATGTTTATCTTTTCCTTCTTCGCGCGCGATAAGAAGTAAGGTTACATCATAGGTTATCCCCACAAATTCCTGTCCAGGCTCCTGTATGATATCGCCTCCGAAATATGATGCGACTCGATGATATCTTTACCATCCAGATCGGCGATGGTTCTGGCGACTTTTAATATCTTGTCATAAGCCCTTGCCGATATCCCGAGCTCCAATATGGCGAGCTTGAGCAGTTCCTCACCCTCTTTGTCCAAGATGCAGTACTTTTCCAATTCCTTTGATTCAAGATGCGCATTGAAATGCATGGTATCATTTTTATAGCGCTTCGCTTGTATGCTTCTCGTCTTATCTACTCGTTTTCTTATCTCTTCAGATGGTTCGCCGCGCCGTTTATCCGTAAGGTGCTCAAATTTTAACCTTGGCACCTCCAGGTGAATGTCGATCCTGTCAAGTAGCGGCCCGGAGATCTTCGAAAGATAGTTCTGGATCTGAAAAGGGGAACAGTGACATTCATGTTTGGAATCCGTGAAGTATCCGCATGGGCAGGGGTTCATTGCGGCCACCAGCATGAATTTAGAAGGGTAGGTGAGGCGGTTTGCGACTCTCGCTATAGTTACTGAGCCTTCCTCGAGCGGTAGGCGCAGGACCTCGAGGACATTGCGCTTGAACTCCGGCAGCTCATCGAGGAATAGTACGCCATTATGGGCGAGGCTTATCTCGCCCGGAATAGGATTCGTGCCTCCTCCGACCAGCGCGGAATCCGATATCGTATGGTGAGGCGAGCGGAAAGGCCTGGTTGCCGTGAGCCCTCTATTCGGAGACAGTAGCCCTGCTACGCTGTGGATCTTCGATGTCTCGAGGCTTTCATCTATGGTCATCTCCGAGAGTATCGTCGGCAGGCGCTTGGCGAGCATGCTCTTTCCCGATCCGGGCGGGCCTATGAGAAGGACATTATGTAGCCCGCTGGCGGCGATCTCAAGGCCGCGCTTGACATGCTCCTGCCCTTTGACATCGCTGAAATCTACCCTGTATTTGGAATTTCTTTTTATTGTGAGCTCTATATCCGACTCGTGCGGTTTTATGGTGATTTTTTTGTTTATGAAATTTACGACATCTTTCAATGTCACTACAGGATATATTTCCACCCCTTTTACCACAGAGGCCTCTTTGGCATTCTCCAGCGGCAGAACGAATTTATTTTTCCCGAGTTTTTTAAGGGCCATTGCTATTGGAAGGGCGCCTTTAATGGGTTTAAGCCTTCCGTCGAGGGACAGTTCCGCGCAGAATATATAGTCATTTAAACTTTCACGTTCGATCGACCCCTCCGACAGCAAAACCGACAACGCTATCGGAAGATCGAAAGACGCGCCCTCTTTTTTTATATCAGCCGGTGCCAGGTTTATCGTTATCTTTCTTGTTGGAAAAGGAAAACCGGAATTTTTTATAGCGGCTTTGATCCGGTCGCGCGATTCTCTTATCGCCGTATCGGGCAGGCCTATTATATTGATCCCGGGCAGGCCTCCCGCAGTATCCATCTCCACAGTGACTTCGCATGCGTCGATCCCGATAACGCATGCGGAATAAATTTTCGCAACCACGATAGTTCCTCCTCTAATTATTGTCTTCAACAGCATTTTCAAAAAGCTCTATATACTCTACTTGATAGTTATAATCTAACTTCACTGAGACTATGTCGATACGCCAGGGCGATTCGATTGCCTTGTGTTTTTTCAGATAACATAAAGCGTTCCTCGTGATATGCCTTTCCTTGTTTTTAGTTATCGACAGGTACGGCGGGCCGAGGGAAGAGGTGGTGCGGCTTTTGACCTCAACGAATATCGTAAAGTCATCCTTTTTAGCGACTATATCGATTTCGCCGAATATCGTGCGCGCGTTCGTTGCAAGGATCCTGTAGCCTTTACCTTTAAGAAACTTAAGCGCTGCCATTTCACCGGCCGTTCCGGCCGCCCTATTCCCTCGACCCATTAAGTTACCCTCCGTATGCTTCTAAGACGATTTTTTCGATCTCGTCTTTTATCTCCCGATTCAGAGGTATGACGGTAGAGTACCACTTTCCGTCTTTTCCTGCCTCCTGCGGCATGCTTACAAACAGCCCCTTCTCGCCCTCAACCACCCGCAAGCCCTTTATTACAAAGCTGTCGAGTATCGATAGGTCGCAGAAGGCCTTTGTCGCTCCCGTCCCGTCCAGCTTGTGCAGGCGGGATACCGCTATCTTAAGATCTTCAGCTACCATATTCTTCACCCCCCTTCAAAAATTAGTTTTGTCCCCCATATATAAAGATGCTAAAACAGGCGATTTTGTTGCAAACTATTTTAAAAAAGTTTGGGTTAGCAATGAAAAAGTGGGGTTCCGGGATATTGAAAATATAACAGGGTGTGGTATACTAACATGTAGAAGAGAGCGGACTTAGCCTTACGGGGAAAAGAGGCCGGGTATTTGGTAAAATGGACGGCCGGGGCAGCCAAAGAACGGAATGGCAGCCCATCGAGGGCGGTCAGGTAAAACCCCTGAAAAGGGAGGCGGATAGAGATACTGATCGGCCGCGAGAGTTTTCTTCCGGAAAGGTTAAGGGGCCTCTTCGAGAATAGACCCAGGTTAAAGCTTGGGCCTTTTTCTTATTGCGGATTGGTCCAGCCTTTTAAATATTCGCGAAGCTTCTTTTTCACCGCCGGTCTTCCATGCGTCGTAGATCGTGACCAGCATCTTCGTAGTTTTGGCGTCAACTATCCACTTTATACCCAAAAGTAGAGTAGCTACTAGAAGTTGTATAAAATATCTCGCAAAGACGAAGGATAGCGTAAATGAGATAATTGCCAGCACCAGGTACCAATTTATTTTCTTCATAAAATTCGCCTTTCCGGATCTTGACCCGCCTTGCCTTTTGAAAAGATCTACCGATTCATGCGCGGATATTATCTTTCCAAGACATTCATCGCATGAGGCGATGTGCTCTTCGATCTTGTGTCTTTCGTTCCGCGAAAGCGCATCGTCCAGGAAGTCCGCCAATTCAGTATCCGCAGGATGAGTTTTCACATTCAATTTTGTATTTGTCATAAATCCCCCCATATATAAAGATGCTTAAAATGCCTAAATTATTGCAAGTTTTTTAAATATTCTTTCAATTTCTCTCTGGCCCTTTTTACATGACTGGAAACCGTGCCGATCGGCATTTTGAGAATGCCGGCTATCTCTTCATACTTTTTGTTGTGAATCAGGTTTAATTTAATCACGAGTCTTTCCCCGGCAGGAAGCGCTTCCAGCGCGCAATCTATTCTCTCCGATAGCTCATTCGAGGATAGCTCTTCCGAAGGGGAGGGATAACCCGATTCTATCAGGTCCTGTAATTCTCCCTGGCCTATCCTCTCAAATATCGACACTTTGAACGGCGGTTCCTTGATGCGCATCCTGCGCACGTAAGCCAGGCCCGCATTTCCGGCAGAGATGGCAAGCCAGACGGCTATATTTCGGCGATTGGCTACGCCTTCCAGCTTTCCGTCCCTCCATAAAGCCGTCAGAAAGCCTTGCTTGATATCCTCTATGTCCTGATCGTTCAAGGTGAAACCGTACTTCTTAAGCCTATTTTTGATGGCGATATGGATAAGGCCGGCATATTTTTCTACAAGGGCCGTCCAGCATGACAAATCCCTGTTTATACAGCCCTCAACCAGCCTTGAATCATCCCCGTATGCGCTATATGACATGCGTAAGAGCATATCATTATATATGTTAAAAAGTCAAATGTAATTTTATTTTTCATCAAATCAGCCTCTGCTTGAACTGATTTGACATATGGCAGATGTGATAGTATACTTAATCTGCTATAGATATTAGGGGAAAGAATACATGGAAGATAAAGACAGGAAGGTCGAGGATCTTATTGCGGAGCTGAATATGCTGCGCCAGGTCGTGGCTGAATTTAGATCGCGTCAGGCCGAGGAATCCCTCGGCATACATGGCATAGAGGCTTATAAGGCGATATATGATTCGGCCAATGACGCGATATTTGTGCATGATATAGAGACAGGCCGAATATTAGATGTCAACACAAAAGCCTGCGAGATGTATTGTTACCCTAGGGAAGAATTTCTGAAACTTGATATCCAGGCGATAAGCTTAGGCGAACATTCGTATACCCAGGAGGAGGGCCTTCGTCGTATTAGAAAAGCCGCCAAAGATGAACCACAGATCTTTGAATGGCTGTGCAAGGATAAGGCCGACAGGCTGTTCTGGGCAGAAGTCAATCTTAAGCGCGCAATAATCGCAGGCAAGTACCGGATGCTTGCCATATTAAGAGACATAGACGAACGAAAGCGGACCGAAGAGCGTCTTGGCAAGATAAATAAAACCATGCTCGGTTTTACTGCTGATCCCGCTAAGAATATCACAAGCCTTACAGCGCTATTGGGCAAACTTCTTGGCGCGGATTGCGCTCTCTACAACCACCTGGAAGGGGAGATGCTATCAACGTGCGGGATGTGGAATGTCCCGAAAGATTTTACGCCGATAGACAAGGCCGCCGGGCACATATGTTACGATGTGATAAAGTCCAATAAGAATGAGGTTACCGTTATGCAGGATCTTCCCAATACAGCCTACGCCGATACCGATCCGAACATAAAAAAATACAATCTGAAAACGTATATAGGCCATCCGGTCGGATTTGAGGGTGTGGTAGTAGGCTCGATATGCGCGGCCTATCAGTACGATTACACACCCAGCGAAGAGGATAAGAAGATAATAGGCATAATAGCATCCGCGATCGGAGTAGAGGAAGAGCGGAAGAGGTCGTTCGATGAGACGATGGAACGCGACTACCAGTTAGAGATCCTTTCCCGCACCAGCCAGCACATTAATGCCACCCTGGAGATACCGGTAATACTGCGTACTCTTATCGCTGCAGCCATGGAGCTTGTGGATGCAACAGGCGGAGCCGCCGGCCTGGTCGAAAATCAAAAAATGGTTTTTAGAGAATATAATCGTGAAGGCACTGTTAAACCGGTACAATATTCTTTTGAGCGGGGCCATGGCGTATATGATTTGATCATCGAATCCAAAAAACCGTATATTTCGAACGATGCCGGAAGCGATCCAAAAATCCTGCCGGAGAAGAAGAAGGCGTTTGACATTTACAATATTATAAATGTCCCAATCCTCGATCCAAAACAAGAATTGATCGGATGTCTTGAGGTTTATAACAGAAAAGGCCTCAAACCTTTCGATACTGGCGATGTCTACGTTTTGCAGGGGCTGGCGGCCAGCGCCGCCACTGCTTTAGGAAACGCCAGGATGATTGCCGAACTTAAATGCGCCGAGGAGGAGAAAAGCCGGCTGAACAAGGAACTATTGAGTATGAATAAAAGATTGAAACAGCTGGCCATGAAGGACGTCGAGACGGGGCTTTATAATCATCATTATCTTGCCGAGATCATAGAGGCCGAATTTTACAGGGCCAGGCGCTACGGCCATCCGTTATCGGTTGTAATGATCGACATCGACTATTTTAAATCGGTAAATGATGTTTATGGGGTAGAATTCGGAGACCTGGTATTAAGGCAGTTCGCCGATTATCTTAAGAAGATGGTCAGAAAATACGATACGGTAATACGGTTTGGCGGCGAGGAATTTGTAATTGTCTCTCCAGGGGTGGATAAACCGAAGGCAGTCATACTGGCTCAGAGGCTTTTGGATGCAATCGGCCTGTACAATTTCGGCAATAAAAAACATGCGATTAAGATCAAGGTAAGCATATCAGTAGCATCCTATCCGAACGGTAATATCATGAAAGGCATGGATCTGATAAATTCCTGCGAGAAGATTCTCGACAAGGTTAAGGAGGGCGGCGGGAATAAAGTGTATTCGCCGATAGACCTGAATAAGGACAAGGCCAGCGCGATGGAAGAGGCGATTGAGCCTACGGATGTAAGGTTTCTGAAAGAAAAGATAGAGAAGCTTACCCGGCGCAGCAAGCAGAATCTGATAGAGTCTATATTTGCTTTTGCGAAGACGCTTGAGATGAAGGACCACTACACGGGCGAGCATGTGGAAAATACTGTTAAGTATTCGACTCAGATCGCGGAGGCGCTGGATCTGGCTGCGGAAGATGTCGACAACATAAGGCAGGCATCGATCCTGCACGATTTAGGGAAGGTCGGAATAAGCGATAAGATACTGCATAAGAAGAGTAAGCTTACGAAGAAAGAATTCGAGAATATCAAGAAGCATCCGCAAATAGCGGCCGATATTATAAGGCCGATACAATTTATGCATGATATAATACCGCTCGTCCTTTATCATCATGAGAGATGGGACGGTAAAGGTTATCCTGCCGGACTTAAGGGCGAAGAGATACCGGTAGGGGCAAGGATAATCGCGGTCGCCGATGTTTATCAGGCGCTGACATCGAACAGGCCTTACCGTAAAGCGTTTTCTAAAAAGAAGGCACTGGGCCTTATCAAAGATGGTTCGGGTACACAATTCGACCCTCTGATAGTGAAGATATTTCTGAAGGTGCTTGTTAAAGAGAAAAAGGGGAAATAGATGGCGGAGTCTTTAGAAGAGAACGATTTTATAAAGCAGAGAAAACTGAAGCTGGATAATATAATAAAATCCGGCATATATCCCTACGGCGGAAAATTCGAAACGACCTCCTCTATAAAAGTGTTGAAGGATGATTTTACCGAGGGTAAGAGCGTGGTGCTTGCAGGCCGGGTGATGGCTGCCAGAGTTCACGGGAAGAGTTCCTTCTACGATATCAAAGATTCCACTGCGAAAATTCAGGCCTATTTTAAAGAGGATATAGTGGGTACGGAAAATGCTAAGTTATTGGGTAACGTCGACATCGGCGATTTTATCGGTATAAAGGGTGAAACATTCAAAACGAGGACGGGTGAGCCGACCGTAATAGTTAAAGACCTGAAGATGCTGGCAAAAGGCCTAAGGCCGCTTCCTGAAAAATGGCACGGTTTAAAAGACGTCGAGACGAGGTACCGTCAACGATATGTAGACTTGATAGTGAATGACGAAGTTAAAGAAGTATTCGTAAAGCGTTCGAAGATAGTGACCGAGATACGTAAATTCCTCGACGAAAAGAACTTCATAGAGGTCGAAACGCCGATGATGCAGTCGATCCCCGGCGGCGCCGCGGGCAAGCCTTTCAAAACGCACCACGAGGCGCTCGGCATAGACCTGTACTTAAGGATAGCGCCGGAGCTTTTCCTTAAAAGGTTGCTGGTCGGCGGGCTTGACAGGGTCTACGAGATCAACAGGAATTTCAGGAACGAAGGTATCTCCATAAGGCATAACCCCGAGTTTACGATGCTGGAGGTCTACGAGGCCTACTCGGACTGCGGCGGTATGATGAAATTGACGGAAGATCTTATCACGAATCTTGCCGATAAAGTTCTTGGTAAAAGGCTCCTGGAATATCAGGGCAGGACGATAGACCTTTCGAAATGGGAGCGCGTATCTTTCGCTGAGCTTATGAAAGAGCAGTTTGGCATAATACCCGGAGATAAACAGGAAGATTGGGTGAAGAAATTGAGCAAGAAGGGCATCGAGATAGACGGTAAAAACGTGTCGAGGACCCAGCTTATAAACATAGTCGGTGAGCTTGTCGAGCCAAAGGCGGGCAACCATCCGGTCTTTGTCGTAGATATGTTCAAGGAGATGTGCCCATTGGCCAAGACGAAGGCCGAGGATCCAAATCTCACCGATAGATTTGAGCTTTATATGGGCGGGATGGAGATCGCCAACGCCTATTCTGAGTTGAACGATCCAATAGAACAAAAGACGAGATTCGAGGAAGAGCTAAAGCACGCTAAAGCCGAAAACAAAAATATCGATGAAGACTTTGTTACCGCGCTCGAATACGGCATGCCGCCGGCCGGCGGGCTTGGCATAGGCATAGACAGGCTCGTTATGATATTGACAAATTCCGCATCCATCAGAGATGTAATATTGTTCCCCCAACTGAAGCCGCAGTCATAAATAATATCATAAAGGATATATGGACTGGCGATTATTTGTATCTTTAAGATATCTTACCGCAAGACGCAAGGAAAGATTTATCTCTATCGTAAGCCTCATCTCGATACTCGGTGTCGCGGTGGGCGTTGCGGCGCTTATTATAGTTATATCGGTGATGAGCGGTTTCGACGACGACCTTAAAGAGAAGATAATCGGAACGTATTCCCATATCGAAGTGACCTCTGATTACGGCATTAAACCCTCAGAAGAATTTACAAACAAAATTTTGTCCAGGAAACATACCGTTGCTATGGCGTATTTCCTGAACGGCCAGGCATTGGTGCAGAAGGATGAAAAGGTGACGGGCGTTGTAGTGAAAGGGGTGACGCCGAAAGACGAGGTAAGCGTAAATAAGCTCGGCGAGTATTTAAGAAAAGGCAATCTTGAAGGTTTAACGGACGGCGGCGTGGTGATAGGCAGCGAGCTTGCGAAAAAACTTGCTGTTGGCGTCGGAGATACCGTTTCGATCATGGTGCCTTCCCGGAGCGCGGCGCGCAAGGCCGGGAAAGATTTTACGGTTTGCGGGATATTCACATCCGGGATGTATGAATACGATTCGAACCTTGTTTACGTCAGCCTTCCGAAAGCGCAGGAACTATTATCGATCGGCGATCTTGCTACAGGCGTCTCTGTCAAGGTGGACGACGCCTTTAATGTCGACGATGTTAAAAGATCGCTGCAGGCCGAACTCGGTTTTCCCAATACGGTGCGGACGTGGGTGGATCTGAACAGGAATTTACTGGAAGCTATAAAACTGGAAAAGACGGTGATGTTCATAATACTCACCCTGATAGTCATGGTCGCGTGTTTTAATATCGCCAGCGCCCTTATCATGACAGTCCTGGAGAAGACGAAAGAGATAGGAATATTGAAATCGGTAGGCGCCGCCAATTCCGACATAATGGCAATATTCGCGATGCAGGGCAGTATCATAGGCATTGTGGGGACTTTATTGGGCAGCGTATTGGGTACCGCATCCTGTCTGTGCCTCAAGAGATATAAATTCATAAATTTGCCCAGCGAGATATATTACATAGATAAGCTGCCGGTCAAAATGGAACCGCAGGATATAGCGATAATAGTGGTTTCAAGCATATTGATAAGCCTGATCGCGGCGGTCTATCCGGCGTATAAGGCGTCAAGGCTTGATCCTGTCGAGGCGTTGAGATATGAGTGATAAGACGGATTTAACCATATCCGCGGAAAATTTACATAAGGCTTATAGAAGCGGCGTTAAGAATGTGTATGCCGTAAACGGTATAAGCATTGGAATAAGGCGGGCCGAGACGACGGCGATAATCGGCCCTTCAGGCGCCGGCAAGTCAACCGTGCTGCATCTTTTAGGGGGGCTCGACAAACCTGCTTCGGGCAGGGTGTTAATTGACGGGGTGGACATTTACAAGCTTTCCGACAGGCGTCGGGCTATTATAAGAAATAGTAAAATAGGATTCGTCTTCCAATTTTATTATCTGTTACCCGAATTTACCGCCCTGGAGAACGTGATGATGCCGGGGTTGATCAAAGGGCAATATTTAAAAGAAAGAGCCATAGATTTGTTAAAATCGGTGGGATTGAAAGACAGGATAAGCCACAAGCCCCGAGAGCTTTCCGGAGGCGAGTCACAAAGAGTCGCGATAGCCCGCGCGCTAATAAACGAGCCCAAGATATTGCTTTGCGACGAGCCAACAGGCAACCTCGACTCGAAGAACAGCGAATCTATATACGATCTATTGTTTCAGGTCAAGGCCAAATCGGGCACGGCATTGGTTATCGTTACCCACGATGACACCATCTCCAAAAAGTCCGACCGCATAATTCACATAAAAGACGGTAAAGTGGTATAACAAAATCGCCATGAGCAGATTAAAAAATATATGTTTCAGCGCTATAGTCATAATACTTTTCTTTGCTTTGTTGGAAGGGATAACCAGGCTCTTCGTATTCCCGGGCTCGAGCGACTATATCGAACGGCGCATTATTGAGAATGGGTTGAAGCAAAAAAAGACTGCCGGAGAATTCCGCATACTATTATATGGCGAATCCACGATGCACGGAAGCCATATGTTTCCGCATTCCACTATCGATAAATGGATAAAACTCTACCTGGCGGATCTTTTGCCTAAGGACGTATCGAATCGTGTTACGGCGACGAACCTGGGCAGGATGGGAGCGAACAGCCGGTTTATAAGCAAGGCATTTATCGAAACGATTCCGTACAAACCCGATCTGGCCATCTTCTACATGGCGCATAATGATTTTTGCATTGCCGAGAACAGGTGCTATATTCCAAGGCCGTTCATGAAAAAGTTTTATAGTATTACGGCGGAGTTTCCGAAGCACAGTTCTTTATTGAATTTTTTGAACAGGTTTGCGATACGGTCAAAAATAATGAGGGGCCGTAAAAAGGATGTCAGGCTGAAAGATGTTAACAGTTGGTATGTCGAAGGGAACAACCTGCCCGATATCACCGAAGCGTACTACATGTATCGCCCCTCGCCGCAGTTTGATAGAGTGAAGAGTGTCTTCGAAAACAATGTGAAGAACGTGATTGATGTTGCTCGCAGGCGATCCATACCCGTTATATTTTTTGAAAGAATAGCCAGGTGGAAGGGGTACGAACCGATCAGGCCGGTGCATGATCCTGCGATCACAAAAGACAGCCTGTCCCTTTATAACAAGCTCTTTGCCGAAGCGGAAGAAGAATTTACCAAAAAGAGATTTGCCGAAGCCCTGGCCTTATATGATAGATGCGCTGGAATCGATCCTCTTTACGCCCTGGCGTATCACAGGATGGCGGAATGCCGCGAAGGCCTCGGTGAATTCGGCAAGGCCAATGAATTATATTCTTTTGCCAATGACCTTGACCGTTTTCCGATCCGCGCTCCGTCGGATGTAAACAGGTTTTATGAGAGCCTGCGCGCGCAAAATCTGAATAAGACCTACATAATCCAAACCCAGGAATTATTCGAAAGCAACTCTTCCAACGGGATCGTGGGCGACGAGCTTATAGGCGATCAGATACATCCCACAGTAGATGGACAGGCGCTGATGGCGCTGGAGATCGTAAAGATCATATATAATAAAGATCTACTGGTCCCGAAAGCCGAGTGGCGGTGGGACCGCTTAAGGGATGTTAAAGAGATGAAGAAGAGCTTAAATCTCGACAGAGACGCCGAATTCGAGATACAGCTCGGGCTTGCGGGCTATGTCGGCCGTCATTATGTAAAGGCTCGCGAGTACCTGGAGAAGGCCCTGGCTATAAAGCCGGACTCCGTCTTTGTTAAGAGTTGGCTTGCCTGGGCATGTTGGAAGAGCGGTGAAAAGAAAAAGGCGATCGAGCTGTACAGGCAGCTGTATCGGAAAGTTCCGTCACTTGCCTCCGAAAACCTGAAAAAATACCCAGACATAGAAGCCGAACTGGCTAAGCCGGCGCAATAATACCCGATCCTAAAATTCATCTATCTATTTGACACAATATTACTCATGGTATATACTTATTAAAATATGAAGATATATCTTAATGGACGACTGGTGGGTGAAGAAAAGGCCAGGATCTCGGTATTTGACCATGGCCTTTTATACGGGGATGGTGTCTTTGAAGGCATCCGCAGCTACGATGGCCTTGTATTCAGACTGAAGGAACACATCGATAGGCTCTATAAGTCTGCCGATGCGATAGAGCTCAAGATCCCTATGACGAAACTGGATGCCATAGATGCGACAATAAAGACCCTGAAGGCAAATAAGCTGAAAGATGCGTATGTAAGATTTGTTGTGACGAGGGGTGTCGGTGACTTAGGGCTTGATCCGAGAAAATGCAGTACTCCGACCATCTTCATCATTGCTAATAAGATAAAACTATATCCGGAGAAGTACTACAAGTATGGCCTTGAGATAGTCACGGCAACTACCAGGCGTAATTATCCGCAGGCGCTTGATCCCAGGATCAAATCGCTAAATTACCTTAACAATATCCTTGCGAAACTCGATGCTATCAAATCCGGCACAGAGGAGGCCATCATGCTTACGCATGACGGCAACGTTGCCGAATGCACCGGCGATAACATCTTTATCGTGAAGGGCTGTGAGTTGATGACGTCGCCTTCGGATATCGGTGCGCTCGAAGGAATCACGAGAGATGCCGTTATCGGCCTTGCGAAAAAAATGGATATTACATTTCACGAGAAAATTTTGCGGATGGAGGATGTCTATTCCGCTGACGAGGTCTTTTTGACAGGGACGGCAGCCGAGATAGTTCCCGTCATCAAAGTCGATGACCGCAAGATCGGCAATGGCAAGCCCGGAAAAGTTATGCTGCGCCTTATGCAGGAATTTAAAAAGCTGACCAAGATCGACGGGGTTAGGTACTGATATGTTATGCGATATATGCGGAAAAAATGAAGCGACGGTCCACCTTACCGAGATAGTGAATGAAAAGGTCACCAAGCTTCATCTCTGCGAGAATTGCGCGAAGGAGAAGGGTTCCGAAATGGAGGAGCATTTTGGCCTAAGCGATCTACTGGCGGGCCTCGCGGACTTGGGCAACATGGAACCGGAGATAGGCGATAAGATAAAATGCCCCGAATGCGGTTTCACTTATTATGATTTCAAAAAGATCGGGCGTCTCGGTTGCGGCGGATGCTATGAGGCCTTCAAGAAACAGCTTGCGCCGCTTCTGAAAAGGATCCACGGTGCTGACCGGAACATCGGCAAGGTTCCGATCACGATAGGCAAGACAGTTAAAGACGTCAAGACCATCCAGGAACTTAAGGTCCGGATGGAAAAGGCAATACAGTTCGAGGAATTCGAGGAAGCCGCGCGCCTTCGGGACCAGATAAGACAAATGGAGAAAAAGGCTATTAACGGCACCACTAAGTTATGATGATAAATGATTTTTTAAAACAGGATACGGAATGGCTTAAAGGCACAGGGCCGAGTTCTAACATAGTGATGTCTTCGAGGACGCGGCTTGCGAGAAATATTGACAAGATGCCCTTTTCAAACTGGGCGAACAAAAAACAGCTGGACGACGCGCTCAATATCATAAAGGACGCGGTCCTAAATTCCAGTTTTCTTAAGAATGCCATTTTCGTCAGGCTAAGAGATTTAAGTGAAGTCGACAGGCTTTTTCTCGTAGAGCGCCATCTTATGAGTCCCGAGCATGCCAAAGACGTTGAGTATAAGGCGCTCGTTGTGGATCCCAAGGAGATGATAAGCATAATGGTCAACGAAGAGGACCATCTGCGGATCCAGGTGATACAATCGGGCCTGAATCTTCGTGAGTGCTGGCGCATCATTGATGAGATAGATACAGATCTAAGCAAAAGAATAGCTTATGCCTATTCCGCCAGATGGGGATACCTTACAGCGTGCCCGACCAATACGGGAACGGGATTGCGCGGTTCCGCGATGCTTCATTTGCCGGCGCTTGTATTTACCGGGCAGGTCGGAAAGATCTTGCAGGCGATAGCGAAGCTGGGGCTCAATATAAGGGGGCTGTACGGCGAGGGCACCGAAGCAATGGGGAACGTATTCCAGATCTCGAACCAGATTTCGATGGGCATGAGCGAGGAAGACGTCATAGACAATATCGACCGCATGACGAATCAGATAATATCGCGTGAGGATGCGGCGCGAAATAACATAACCGCGAAAAATAAGGACGCGCTGGTCGACCGCATCTCAAGGGCTTATGGAACGCTTAAGAGCGCGCATATAATTACGAGCAATGAGACCGTCACGCTTTTGTCCGCGATACGGCTTGGTGTGGATATGGGTATAGTAAAAAATATGGACAGGCGCATGGTGAATGAGCTCTTCATATTGACACAGCCTGCGCATCTTCAGAAACTGGAAGGCAAGGCATTAAATTCGAATGAACGCGATATCAAACGAGCGGATCTTATTCGAGAGAAACTAAAATAGACTTAAGGAGAGTTACAGATGCCGATGTTTAACAGATTTACGGAAAGAGCGAGGAAGGTGATTCTTCTCGCGAAGGAAGAGGCAAAGAGGTTCAATCATGACTATATCGGTACGGAGCATATACTGCTGGGCCTTGTGCGCGAAGGCGAGGGCGTAGCGGCGGCCGTATTGGCCAGTTTCGGTTTAAGCCCCGACAAGATAAGGCTTGAGGTCGAAAAGCTGGTACAGCCTGGGCCTGCCACTGTGGTCTCGGGTGATCTTCCTTTCACTCCAAAAGCGAAGAAGGTAATTGAGCTCGCGATGACGAGGCCAGGAGCCTCGGCCATAACTATATAGGTACCGAGCATCTTCTCCTGGGGCTCATTAAAGAGGGTGAAGGTGTTGCGTCACAGGTCCTGATGAACCTTGGGCTTGAGCTCGATAAGGTCAGGGAAGAGGTGATGAATCTTTTGGGGTCGGAGATTCCCGGATATGAGATGGGGCAAAAAGTAACTCAGGCAAAGACACCGGCACTGGACGCATTCGGAAGAAATCTCACAAAATTAGCTAAGGACAATAAACTCGATCCGGTCATAGGAAGAAAAAACGAGATGGAGCGTGTGATACAGATATTGTCCAGAAGAACAAAAAATAATCCGGTTCTCCTGGGTGAGGCAGGCGTTGGAAAGACCGCCATAGTTGAGGGATTGGCCCAGAAGATCATTGCCGGAGATGTCCCGGAAACTTTAAGAGATAAGCGGCTTATCATACTGGATCTTGCGCTGATGGTCGCCGGCACTAAATACAGGGGGCAGTTTGAGGAAAGAATAAAGGCTGTCATGGATGAGATCAAGCGTTCCGAGGACGTCATAGTATTCATAGACGAGCTACATACGCTTATAGGAGCGGGCGGGGCCGAGGGCGCGATAGACGCATCGAATATATTGAAACCGGCCCTTTCGAGGGGCGAGATACAGTGCATAGGTGCAACAACGCTGGATGAATACCGCAAGCATATAGAAAAAGACGCAGCGCTTGAGAGACGTTTCCAGACTATAATGGTCGAGCCGCCGAGCGTTGATGAGACGGTAGAGATATTGAAGGGTTTGCGCGACAGGTATGAGGCTCACCACAGGGTGAAGTTCACCGATGATGCGCTAGCTGCCGCGGCGAAGCTTTCCGACCGGTATATAAGCGGACGGTATCTTCCGGATAAGGCCATAGATCTGATAGACGAGGCTGGTTCGCGCGCGAGGCTTTCGGTTATGACCGCGCCGCCGGATGTGAAAAATATAGAAGACAGGCTTGCCGTTGTGAAACAGGAAAAGGAGCAGGCTGTTAAGAACCAGGACTTCGAGAAGGCCGCGAAGTTCAGGGACGAGGAAAGAAAGATAAAGGAAGAGCTGAGTAAGATAAAGAAGGAATGGAAAGACTCCAAGGGTAAATTCGAGCCTAAGGTCACCGATGACGACATCGCAGTGATAGTCTCCAAGTGGACGGGTATACCGATATTGAGGCTCGAAGAGAAAGAGCAAGACAAGTTCCTGAAGATGGAAGATGCGCTGCACAAGCGCGTCATAGGCCAGGACGAGGCGATAAGCGCTATTGCGCACGCGGTGAGGCGGTCGCGCGCAGGTATTAAGGATCCGCGCCGGCCGATAGGATCATTCGTGTTCCTCGGGCCTACCGGTGTGGGCAAGACGCTCGTGGGCAGAGCGTTAGCCGAGTTCATGTTCGGCGATGAGGACGCCATCATACAGATAGACATGTCGGAGTACATGGAGAAGTTCAATGTCTCGAGGTTGGTCGGTGCGCCTCCCGGATATGTGGGGTACGAAGAAGGCGGCCAGCTTACCGAAAGGGTGAGACGACGCCCTTACTCAGTGGTGTTGCTGGATGAGATCGAGAAGGCGCACCCCGATGTCTTTAATATTCTTCTGCAGATGCTGGAAGAAGGGCGGCTTACCGATTCGTTCGGAAGAAAAGTTGATTTCAAGAACACCATTATCATAATGACTTCCAATATCGGCGCCGAGATGCTTAAAAAACAGGGTTCGATAGGATTCAAATCTCAGACCGAGGAAGTCACTTATCAATCGATGAAGGAAAGGCTGCTCGATGAGGTGAAGAAGGTGTTTAAACCTGAATTCCTGAACAGGGTCGATGATATAATAGTCTTCAGATCACTGACCAAGGAAGATCTGGAGCGGATAGTCGGGCTTGAAATAAAAGATGTTGAATCGAGGCTGAAAGAGCAGAATATAAAGATAGAGCTGGATAAGTCGGCGATCGATTTCCTGGTGGAGAAAGGTTTCGATAAGAACTTCGGCGCCCGTCCGCTCAAGCGTACGATCCAGAGATTTCTTGAGGACCCGTTGGCCGAAGACATCATCAAGGGCTCTTTCGGCAAAAAAGGCGGCAAGGTCAAGGCGAAGGCGGCAGTGGACCATCTGGAATTTAAAACGGTATAAAACAATATGAGACATTCGCGAACCAGGCGTCGATTCAAATTTGTATTGATCTCGCTCCTTGCGGCATGTTTTATCTTTTTTGTAGAAGAAAAGATAGAGGCGTTCGTTCCGGAAGTAAGGTCCTTTGCTGAAGTCAAGATGGAAAATATTCTCGACGGCAGAGTGAAGCTCTCCATAGGCAGTTTGGACGGAGGCATACTTCATCCGATAACAGCTAATGACATTAAGATAAGGAGCTCTGAGGCTGACGCAATGCCGTATGTTACGATAAGTAACATAAAGACCAATTATAGAATATGGGATGTGGTCTTTCCCGGAAAACATTTTACCGCAATACCAAGCCTTCTATCCGGACTGGACAGTGTAAATATGAACTTCTCGACCGCTAATAATGAGGCGTCCGGTTTTATAAGGCTTGAGAATAGTCCGCAAAACCTCAAGGTAACCGGGTCAGTTAATCTCTTATATGAGGACAGGGTGGATTTCACTGCCCTTGTTAAGAACGATACCTTTAGCCTGATGGTAAGACCCGGCAGAGGTATCATAAGGGCTGAAGGCAAAGTATCCGACGACGGCGAGTTGACGGTCAATTTTAAGGCCACACACCTTATCCTTGGCGGATTCGACATAGTTTGCGATGGTATTATCAGGAACAGGATACTATCCAAACCGGACGGCAGCGGTTTTTATATCAAGGGCGAATTAGAAACCAAAAACCTGATGGTTAATTATAAACCTTTTCTCGGAGTAAAAATGTCATACAAGATATGCGACGGCGTTCTTGAGGTGCCGAAACTCGAATTGGCCGATTCTTTCAGGGGAAACGGAAAATTTACGTTGTCGCGGCCGCACAATATAAATTTTTTACTGACTGCGAATAACGTGAATATCGGCTGGCTTCTGGCCAGCCTCGGTGTGAATAATGCCTCATCTATCCTGACCGGAACGATGAATGCCAAGTTTGAGCTTAACGGGCCGCTGGCAAAGGCGCGGTCGAACGTGCAGCTCGATATACGTAAGGGGACTGTTGCTACCCTGGATTTCGATTATCTAAGTGTGCACTTTAAGGGTGACGGGCCCATGATAAGGATAGAAGATTCGAGGATCACAAGGCCCAGCGGTTATTTCGTCCTGAAGGGGGAGATTGACCTGAGTAAGATGGGTAAGGGTAATATATTTGGCGGGGTACTGATATCCAGCGACGATAATGCCATAACGTGGGATGGATGGAATATGACCAAAACCCAGGACGAGGAAGAAGTGAGGATGGAGAAGCGCCTTAATGATGATTTAAATATCGATTTTAAAAAGGTTTTAGCGAATGATAGGATAGACGAGAGCCTGCGTAATACAGACGAAGTAGGGTTGGAGTACAAGCTGCATTCTAACGACAGCCTTAAGTTGTCCGTTGGTGCAGAAAAGGATTTTTTCGGATTTGAGCATAAGGATAAATTCTAACTCACTATGAAAATGATACTGGATATGATAAGGATTTTAGGGGAGCGTTTCACGGGCTTCATAAGGTATACGGGAGGATTGGCGGTGCTTACCGGGCAAACGCTTTTCTGGATACCGATGCCTCCGTTCAGGCGCCGGCAGATATTTGAGCAGATGTCAAGAATAGGTGTCGACTCACTTCCGATAGTATCTTTAATAAGCCTCTTTACCGGTATGGTGCTCGCCCTGCAAAGCGCGTATCAGATGCAGAGATTCTCAGCCGAGATGTATATCGCATCCCTGGTCGCTTTCTCCATGTGCAGGGAGCTGGGCCCGGTCTTAACCGCGTTGATAGTTGCGGGCAGGGTGGGTGCGTCTATCACAGCCGAACTCGGAACAATGCAGGTCACAGAGCAGATCGATGCGCTTGAAACCCTTGCCACTAATCCCATAAAATACCTTGTCGTGCCGAGGTTCCTGGCGCTAATGATAATGCTTCCGTTGCTCACCCTATATGCGGATATCATCGGTATGGCCGGTGGATATATCATAGGCGTTTACAAGCTCGGTATATCACACGCGATGTATATGAAGAATACATGGCATCCGCTGAAATGTAAGGATCTCTTTACGGGGCTTATCAAGAGTTACTTCTTCGCGATAATAATATGTATAGTGGCATGTTATGAAGGTATGACGGCGGAGGGCGGCGCTGAAGGGGTCGGCCGCTCTACAACGTCGAGTGTGGTTGTAAGCTTCATTCTGATAATCGCGTGGGATTGCTTCTTCACGGCGTTGTTCTATTTTGTAATGAGATGACGATATGATAGAGATAATAAATCTGTGTAAATCATTTAATGGGCACGCGGTTCTGGATAACCTGAACCTGAACATAAATACCGGCGAGACGACGGTCATAATCGGCCGGTCCGGCTGTGGTAAGAGCGTTCTTTTGAAACATATCATAGGAATTCTTAGGCCGGATTCCGGACAGGTGATCGTCGACGGCAAAGATGTTACGAAAATGGAAGAAAAGGAGCTTAACGCGCTAAGGCTTAGATTCGGTATGTTGTTTCAAGGCGCGGCTCTCTTCGATTCCCTAAACGTGCGCGGAAATGTCGCGTTCAATATGATCGAGCATATGAATTCAAAACCCTCTGAGATAGATAAGGCCGTAAAAGAGAGCCTGGCGCTCGTAGGATTAAAAGGTATTGAGGACAAAAAGCCGGCGGAACTCTCCGGCGGGATGCGCAAGCGCGTGGGGTTGGCCAGGGCCATATGCATCCGCCCGCATATTATGCTGTATGATGAACCCACTACCGGGGTCGACCCTATTATGGGGGACGCGGTGAATGACCTTATCATGGAACTGCACAATAAGCTTAAGATCACATCGATCGCGGTTACGCATGACATGACAAGCGCCTACAAGATCGCGGACAGGATCGCGATGCTTTACAACGGGAAGATAATCGCCAATGGCACTCCCGACGAAATAAAGAATACGAAGGACCCGATCGTTCGCCAGTTCGTAACCGGCGCCGGTAAGGGGCCCATAACCGAAGGCATCGATTTCGAACATTTAGTATAAACTAAAGGAGTATAAATGGACGGGACAAAAAATTTTGAACTGAAGGTCGGCATATTTATAATGATAGGTATTGCTATTTTATTTCTAATAGTCTTCTCCATAGGTGATGTCAATCTGTCCAAGACGGGCTACAGGATAAAGGTCTTGTTCGGATTTGCCGGTGGGATCGGGCCGTCGGCGCCTGTGAGATTGGCAGGTGTCGGCGTGGGGCAGGTACAGGGCATAAGGATAATTCGCGACGAACAGGCCAAGTCGACCAAAGCGGAGATCACGGTCTGGATCAACGACGGGGCGAAGGTCGAGGAGGATGCCGTTGTAACGATCAATACGCTGGGCCTTCTGGGCGAGAAATATCTTGAGATATTTCCCGGCACCAGCGGTAAGCCGATACTTAAAAATAACGATGTTATAGCAGGTAAAGACCCTGTACCAATGGAAAAAATTACCGAGAATCTCGCGAATCTTTCGGAATCGATAAAATCGATAGTTGATAAAATTAAATCCGGCGAAGGAACTGTCGGAAAGCTTTTAATGGACGACAGCGTATATAAAAATCTCGAAGAGTTTACGGCGGACATAAAGCGACATCCTTGGAAATTACTGAATAAGCCCAGGGAAGACTAGGAAGGGGATGGCTATTATATGACAACTACATTCTTAAGGGTATTCTTTGTTTTTTTAAGCAGTGTTGCCGGATATTATATAGGATCGTTATTAGGAAATTTTACCATGCAGTGGGCGATAACCGGTTCGATAATAGGGGCCCTGGCGTCTATTACGATAATTCTTATGGAACTGGGCATGAGGAGATTTTCCATAAGGAATCTTTCGGCAGCGGTATTTGGGCTTATATTTGGATTTTTTATGGCCTGGATATTGACGAGTGTTATGCGCCTGATACCGATGACGATGCAAATGTTCTCGTCTCTGCAGATCATACTCATCCTCATATTCTGTTACCTGGGCATGATAATCGCCATGAGAGGAAAGGACGAATTCAATCTCATAATCCCGTATGTCAAATTTGTAAGGCAGGACAGGCATGACGATATAATACTGCTGGATACTTCAGTTATAATCGACGGAAGGATCGCTGATATATTCCAAACCAAGTTCATCGAGGGAAGGATAGTTATACCGCGGTTTGTACTTAAAGAATTGCAGCAGATCGCGGATTCGCAGGACTCCCTTAAGCGGAATCGCGGAAGGCGCGGGCTTGACATATTAAACAAGATCCAGAAATCGACCTCGCTAGACGTGAGGATCCAGGAAGAAGATTTCCCCGAGACAAAAGAGGTGGACGCGAAACTCGTTAAACTCGCGAAGCTCCTCGGGGCGAAGATATTTACAAATGATTTCAATCTGAATAAGGTTGCCGAACTCCAGGGGATATCGGTCCTGAATATAAACGAGCTTGCCAATTCGCTTCGGCCGGTGGTGCTGCCGGGTGAGACTATGGAGGCGAGGATCTCAAAGGAGGGCAAAGAATATAACCAGGGTATCGCGTACCTTGATGACGGTACCATGGTAGTGGTGGATAATTCGAGGCATCTCATAGGACAGGTTACCAAGGTTATTGTTACGAGTGTGCTGCAAACGTCAGCAGGCAGGATGATCTTCGCCAAGCTCGAAGACTCCGGCAGGACTACTACCGGTTGGAAGGGAAAATGAGCCGTCCCCGCGTAATTGCGGTCGTACCGTCGGCGGGATATGGTAAGAGGTTGGGGCTAAAGAAGAAAAAGCCGTTTGTTCTTTTGGGTGGCAAACCGATCGCCAGTTACGCGCTTAAAACTCTCGGCGATTGTCCGGCTATCGATGGAATAATAATAGCGGCGGAAGAGCCCTGTATAAAACATTTTAAGCGACTTATAGACAGATACGCGATACGCAAAGTCATCGATGTGGTAGTGGGCGGGCGGACAAGAGCCGAGTCAGTAAGAAATTGCCTGGATGCCGTAGGGGCCTCTTTTGATATAGTGCTCATCCATGATGCGGCCAGGCCATTTGTGGATAGAGCGTTGATAGAAAAGTCGATAAAATTAGCCGCTCAATTCGGTGGCTGTATAGCGGCCCTCGAAGAGAGCGATACCGTTAAGCTCGCGGACGAAAATTTATTTATCAAAAAGACGCTCGATCGGAATTTTATCTTTCGGGCGCAGACACCGCAGGCTTTTCGCTATGGTATCATAAAAAGGGCATACGCCGCCTGTCGGGATTTTGATAATTTTACGGACGACGCGAGCCTGGCAGAGGCCATGGGTATAAAAGTCAGGATCGTCAAGGGATCGTGTAGGAATATAAAGATAACGACTAAAGAGGATTTAAAATTGGCGGAGGTATTATTATGACGAGGATCGGTATGGGGTATGACATTCACAGGCTAGTGGAGGATAGAAAATTGTTCCTGTGCGGGGTTGAGATACCCTACATCAAAGGGTTATTGGGATATTCCGACGGCGATGTGGTCCTGCACGCGATCGCGGATGCTATATTAGGGGCTATGGCGCTCGGCGATATAGGCCAGCATTTTCCGAATACCGATCCTCAATATAAGGATATCGCAAGCGGCGAGATCGTGAAGAAGGTCCTCCAGATGGCCCAGGGGAAAAAATTTGTCGTGAGGAATGTGGATACCGTAATACTTGCAGAAGAGCCGAAGGTATTTCCGTTCAAGGATAAGATGCTCGAAAACCTGGAAGGCATATTGGGAATAAAGAGGGACAGGATCAATATAAAAGCGACAACGAATGAAAGCGTCGGATCTATCGGGCGGGGTGACGCCATAGCCGCTTACGCGGTAGTGATGATGGAAGAGAAATAATGATCTGCATGAGCATATTGTTAAATATACTGTTGATCTTCGTCGTATTCTGGATGGCGATAGCGATCCTATTCAGGCAGGAGATAAAGTCTGTCTTCGAGAAAGATCCGGCCGCTACAAACTATATCGAAGTCCTCCTCACATATTCCGGACTGCACGCGGTCATATTTTACAGGGTATCTCATGTTCTGTTGAAGATGGGTGTGCCTTTCTTTCCGAGGTATATTTCACAGATGGGCCGTTTCTTTACCGGCATAGAGATACACCCAGGCGCTGTTATAGGAAAGCAGTTTTTTATCGATCATGGCATGGGCGTTGTGATAGGCGAAACGACCATAATAGGCGATGATGTTCTTCTTTATCAGGGTGTAACGCTCGGCGGTACCGGTAAAGAGCGCGGCAAACGCCATCCCACGATCGGCAACAACGTGGTTATAGGCGCGGGCGCTAAGGTGCTGGGTAATATAACGATCGGCGATAATTCGTACATAGGTTCGAACGCTGTGGTGATCAAAGACGTCCCGCCCAATTCTACGGTCGTTGGAATTCCCGGTAGAATAACGAAGCAGGAAGGCAAAAAAATAGATGTAGGCCTCGACCATATCCACGTTCTCGATCCGATACTGCAGGAGATGGAGGAGTTAAGGCGCCGATTAGATAAGCTGGAAAAGTGAAGATATATAACTCCCTTACACGAAAAAAAGAAGAATTCACGCCCATAAACAAGTCCCGCGTAAGCATGTATGTCTGCGGCCCAACTGTTTATGACGAACCCCATATAGGGCACGCAAGAAGCGCATACATATTCGATTTCGTAAGACGATATCTTGCATACCGGGGGCTAAAGGTTACATTCGTCAGGAATGTAACGGACGTGGACGATAAGATCATCGATAAAGCCAAAAAAGAGTCGGCCAGCGTTACAGATGTTTCGAAGAAATACCTTGATGCTTATCACCGCGATATGGGCATTCTGGGTATTGCCAGCCCTACAAAGAACCTAAAGCTACCGAGTATATCCCAAAGATGGTCAAATTTATCGAGCTTCTCATAAAGAGAGATTGCGCGTATCCGGCCGGCGGTGATGTTTATTTTGATATAAAGAAAGCGAAGAATTACGGAAAATTATCTAATCAGAACCTCGACAAGATGGAGTCCGGGGCCAGGATAACCTCCGGCGAGAATAAAAAAGATCCGCTCGATTTTGCCCTCTGGAAGAAAGCTAAGGAGGACGAGCCTTCGTGGGATAGCCCGTGGGGAAAAGGACGTCCGGGCTGGCACATCGAGTGCTCGGTGATGAGTTCTCATATCCTGGGCGACGAATTTGACATTCACGGCGGCGGCATTGACCTGATATTTCCGCACCACGAGAACGAGATTGCGCAATCCGAAGGCGCCGGCAAAAAATTCGCAAGATACTGGATCCACAACGGCCTTCTTACTATAAACAACGAAAAGATGGCGAAGTCTTTAGGAAATTTCATCTCGATAAAGGATTTCATCGCGAAATATAAAGATGCCGATTACCTGAAACTGCTGTTCCTGAATACTCACTACAGGCATCCGGTCGATTATACCGATGAGAAGATCATCGAGATGAAAGCGCAGAAGGAGAGATTCCTGATACTGCTTGATAAATTGAATAGGAATAAGGGGCAAGGGGCGAAGGGCAGGGGAAAATACAGTACGGAATTGGAAAGTTTCAGGAATAGGTTCGAAGAAGCGATGGACGATGATTTCAATACGCCGATTGCCCTGGCCGCGTTATTCGACCTGGTCACATACGCGAATAAGCATATTAATGACGAAGATGCGAATGCGGCCAAAAATTTATTATTGGAATTAAGCGATGTATTCGCCCTGGATCTTTCGAAGAGCGTTGCCGTATCCGTAATGGATGACGGTGTGATATCGAAATTGGTGAAAGAAAGAAACGATGCCAGGTCCAAAAAAGATTTCAAAAAATCGGATGATATCAGAAAAAGGCTTGATTCCGAAGGCGTGATCATCGAGGATACAAAAGACGGTACCGTATGGCGAAAAAAAATCTAAGAAGAGGGCTCTTCATAACCTTTGAAGGGCCGGAAGGATGCGGGAAGAGCACCCATTCTAAACTTGTTTATGATTACCTTAAGAAACGTTTTAGCGGCTGTATTCATACGAGGGAGCCGGGAGGTACAAAGCTCGGCGAGAGGATCAGGGAAGTGCTGCTGCATTCCGACGGGATAAAGATATCCAACCTGACGGAACTGTTTCTATTTGAGTCAGCGCGCTCACAGATAGTCGATGAGATCATAAAGCCTAACCTCGCAAAGAAGAGAATAGTGATATGCGACCGGTTCAGTGACGCGACATTCAGTTATCAGGGTTATGGGGGCGGGCTTCCTATAGAGATGATAAGAGTCCTGGACGGGATTGCCGCGAGAGGATTGAAACCGGATCTGACCATACTTCTTGACATAGATACGATGACCGGGCTTGACCGGGCGAAGGCAAAGGGTAAGGACAGGATGGAGAGTAAAGCCGCCGCTTACCACGCCCGTGTACGACGGGGTTACCTGAAACTTGCGAAGAAAGAGCCGCTGAGGATAAAGGTTATAAAGGTAGTGGGTACTATCGAAGAGACTCAGAGTCTTGTAAGGCGAGAGGTGGAAGGTGTCATTCAAAGATATTAAGGGGCAGGATAACGCTATTTTGTTTTTGAAGAGGTCCAGCAAAAACGGCAGGACATCGCACGCATATATATTTTCAGGCCCATCGGGGGTCGGCAGGAAACTCACGGCATTGAATTTTGCGAAATTTATCAATTGTCATGCCGCTGAAGACGACAGGCCTTGCGACAAATGCCCGTCCTGCAGGAAGGCGGATTCGCATAATCATCCTGATATATTTCTTGTTTCGCCCGAGAAGGCAGGTTCGAGCATTGGCATAGACAAGGTGAGAGCGGTAATAAAAAATATCGGTTTGAAACCGTACGAGGCTGGAACCAAAGTTTATATCATAGATGATGCGATGAATATGACACAGGAAGCGCAGAATGCATTGCTTAAGACGCTCGAAGAGCCGCCGTCGGATTCGGTGCTTATATTCATAGTGGATAACCAAAGAGGGCTTTTATCGACGATCGAGTCGCGGTGCCAGGTCGTTAAATTCTTTCCTATAGACGCTGCCTTAAGGTATAAGGATGAGAAACTCTCTAAGAAAAGATCGCAGATCCTGAACGGGATCGCGGATGGTTCGTTATTTGATTCCGATTTCGAGGGGCTTACGAAGCCGGAATTAAGGTTGTCCCTGGATATAATGTTAACATGGTACAGGGATATACTTGTGGCGAAATCAGGAGGAGCGCTAAAATCTTTGTTGGTGAATGCGGATAGGGCACAGGCCATAGATGAAGAGGCGCGGCATATGGATTTTGCATTCCTCGACAAGGTCATAAAACAAATTATTCTAACCGGTCAATTTTTGGATCAGAACATAAATCCGAAACTGGCCATGAGCACCCTGGGGGCTTGTATATGTACGAAGTGATTCAGGCAAGGTTAAGAGAGGCAGGCAAAATAACATATTTTTCGCCGAGCGGAATGAAATTCAAAATCGGCGATTACATCATCGTTGAGGCGGATAGAGGGCTCGACTATGGCCAGGTGATCTCCGAGATGGAGGCGATACTCGATTCTGATCTCGAAGAACCGCTTAAAAAGGTCATTCGCAAGGCAAACCCATGGGATATACACCAGATAGACAAGAACAAGAAGAAGATAAGGGAAGTTATGGATGCGTGTTCAAAGAAGATCCAGGAGCGCAAGCTTCCGATGAAGTTGATAGATGCGGAATTTTCGTTCGACAGGTCGAAGATCGTATTCTACTTCACGGCGGAGGGCAGGGTCGATTTCAGGGACCTGGTAAAGGATCTTGCCAATGTATTCAAGACGCGCATAGAATTAAAACAGATAGGCGTGCGTGACGAGGCGAAGATATTGGGCGGCCTCGGGCCCTGCGGCAGGGCGCTATGCTGTGCGACGTATCTAAAAGATTTTGAACCGGTCACGATAAAAATGGCAAAGGAGCAGAATCTGCCATTGAATCCGACGAAGATATCGGGGCTGTGCGGCAGGCTTATGTGCTGTTTAGGCTATGAGTATAAAACTTATAAAGAGCTGATGAAGGGATTGCCGCATGCAGGCGAGATCCTGAAGACTGAAAAAGGCTCAGGCAAGATCATCAGTATCAATGCCATAAAGCGCTCGGTGACGGTCGAGCTTGAGGATGGAAGCTTGTTTGAGGTGGTATACAAGTAATATGAGCAAATTCTACATAACGACTCCTCTCTATTATGTAAATTCAAAACCCCACATAGGCCATTCCTATACGCAGATAGCCTGCGATACGGTTTCGCGTTTTATGAAACAATGCGGCCATGACGTATTCTTCATGACGGGTACCGATGAGCACGGGGAGAAGATAGAGAAAGCTACGCTGGAACGCGGGTTTAAGGCGGGCGAAGAGAAAAAATTCGTAGATGAGATCGTCCCCGTATTCAAAGACCTGTGGTCAAAGCTCAACGTGAAGTATGATTATTTTATACGGACAACGGATGCCGCCCACATCAATACCGTCCAGGCGATACTTACAAAATTAAACAAGGACGGCCATATATATAAGAAAATCTACAAGGGATGGTTCTGCACGCCATGCGAGACGTTCTGGTCCGAAAGCCAAGCGCCCGACGGAATATGCCCCGACTGCAAAAGACCGGTAGAAAGATTAGACGAGGCCAATTACTTTTTTAAAACATCTGTTTATCAGAAATGGCTCATTGATCATATAAATAAAAATCCGGATTTTATAAGGCCGTCATTTCGGCGGAACGAGGTTCTCGGATTTCTAAAAGAGGAACTGCACGATCTTTGCATATCGCGGCCCAAATCGAGAATGGCCTGGGGGATAGAGCTGCCATTTGACAATGATTACGTAACGTATGTCTGGTTCGATGCGCTTATAAATTATGCGTCAGGGGCTGGTTATCCGCATGATATGAAACGTTTCGAGAAACTGTGGCCGGCCGATTTTCATGTAATGGGTAAAGACATCATTCGTCATCACGCGGTCTATTGGCCTATAATGCTCCATGCGTTGGGTATCGAGCCGCCGCGTTCGATATTCGCCCATGGCTGGTGGGTTATAAAAGGCGAGAAGATGTCGAAGTCAAAAGGTAATGTCATTGATCCTGTTGAGATGGTCGCGAAATACGGCGTTGATCCCTACAGATATTTTTTACTTCGTGAAGTGCAGTTCGGGATGGACGGGGCATTCAATGAGGATGCGCTTGTCACCCGCTATAATAGCGACCTTGCCAATGACCTTGGCAATCTGTTAAGCCGGACACTTTCGATGGTGGAGAAATATTTCGAGGGAAAAGTGCCGGCCCAAGGCGAGGGGAAAAAATTAAAAGAAAAGGCTCTGGCGTTGGGTGGCGAGTTGGAGCAGTCCATACCGAACTTCGATTTCGTGAACGCGCTTACAAATATCTGGGAAGTCGTAAATATGGCGAATAAATTGATCGAAGATTCGAAGCCGTGGGTGCTGGCGAAAGAGAAGAAGACGGACGAACTCGCAGACCTGATGAAGTCTCTCCTTGAAACACTGCGGATAATAGCCGTTTCGATCTATCCATTTATGCCGGCGAGCGCAAAAAATATATGGGCTCAGCTCGGCATGAAAGAAGACCTCGATAAAATAAATTTCTCAGAAATCAAGGTTTGGGACAAGTTAAAAGCAGGCCACCTCATCAATAAATCCGGTCCGTTATTTCCCCGCATCGATGTAAAAAAGATAGTATAGAAATTTTACGGGTCCTGACACTCCCTTAGGCTCTTGTCCTCACTCACAAGCCCACATGGGGTACACTATCAATTAGCATTTATCCACGGTGTGTCTGTATGCCCGCTAGGATTGCCTCCGAGTACGACGTCCTATATAGCCATAGATTTGTGGGTATGTAATCCTAAACGGCGGGCACCCCCATCCCATGGGGGCTTGCTTGTTCGTCCAAAAGCCTTCGGTCGCGTCACCCATAAAATTTCTCTATCCTGCTCTTCCCAGGAAATTTTTCACAGCGCCGCGCTGAAGGGGTCCCCCGAGGGTGCGGTATTGAGCAGGGCCTGAAAATTTTTTATGGATTGGTCCGCTGGCTACATCAAGCGGCGGCATAAAAAATTTTCCCCGGAGC
>JBAZUO010000008.1:0-60468 GCA_041661345.1 Candidatus Omnitrophota bacterium
CCTTCATGAAATTTTACCGTGATCATCGTCGCTAGGATAAATGCGGTTAGTATCAGACCTATACCGTTGATTGAAAGTTTCTTGAGCCATCCCCTTGCTTTATCCCGCTCGGCCCACCAGTGTCGAACCATGCCCAGCTGTGACAGGAAGAATGTTATAAAGACGTTTATTGCGTACAGAACCACAAGGAATTTAACGGAACCGCGGCTTAAGGTGATTAAGACGAGCGCCGCACCGCCCATTATCAAGACGCCGTTCTGGGTTACAAATCGCTCGCTTAATAAGGCGAATTGAAATGGGAACCATCGATCCTGAGCCATATTTGCCAATACTCGGGGGCCGTCCAGAAAACCTGTCTGCGCGGCAACGCAAAGTAATACTGCTTCTGAAATTAAAGTGATTAAGACGAATATATAGCCCCACTGAGGATCCCAACCTGCAGTTACATTTTCAAGCAGAACAGCGTTCAAGGTCTTTCCGGGCGTGAGTTGTACCTTATATAATAGGTATCCTATCATAAGGCCGCCGGCCATGAATGCAAGTGATATTGCCATATAGCTCATGGTTTTTTTGGCTGTGTGGACCTTTGGCTCGCGAAGAATTGGTATGCCGTTGGAGACTGCCTCGATGCCTGTAAACGTTCCGGCTCCCATACTGTAAGCGCGCATTATGAGTAGAAGCATACCCACAATACCGAGCTCAGCGCTGGTTGATTTGACCTCTACGCCGATCGAGCTTGAAATTGCGCCAAAATCCGAAAGGTGAGTTACCAGCGCATAAATTATAACAAAAACATGCGTTGCTAAAAATATCAAAAATATCGGAACGAGCGGAAGGACGGATTCCTTAACACCACGAAGGTTCAATAGCACAAGCGCTAACAGTCCAATCATGGCAACAGCGAGTTTGTAAGAATGGAAACTTTGCGGAAGGAAACTAAAGAGCGCGTCCGTGCCGCTTGCGATAGATAATGCTATCGTAAGGACGTAATCGACCAGAAGCGCACAGCCGGAGACCATGCCTAATGACGGAGATAGGAGTTTGCTGGCTACGAGGTAGCCTCCTCCCCCTGCGGGAAACAGTTCTATTATTTGAGAATAGCTTGCGCTTATTATAAAAATAGTAGCCGCAGTTGCAAGGGCGACAAATATCCCCAGAAATATGTGGGCTTTTAGCGCAAGGAACGCTTCCTCAGGTCCGTAACAGCAGGATGTAAGGCCGTCGGCCCCTAAGCCAACCCAGGCAAAAAATGCTATCAGCGAGATATTGTGAAAGAGGCCGGGTTCGTGAAGGCTTCTGGCCTTCCCTATGATCGCGCCTTTTATCCTGTTGAATGTGCTGTCGTCTTTTTTGCTATTCATGTTTTTACTTTATAAATAGCATTTCCCTGTATTTCGGCAGATCCCAATGTTCGTCGGAGACCACCTGTTCCAACTGATCTGCATGTTTACGGATATGTTCCATCATCGGCCTTAGTTTTTCGAAGTATATCGCCGCACGTTCTTCATGGTGTACCTTTTGGGCCTTCTCCACAAGCTTCATCATTTCTTTGGTGTTGTGCCGCACGTAATATATCTTAGTTGCTATTTCCACCAAGTGGTCTTTCAGATCATTGAATGCGGCCGTATTCGTTTTAAGGGCCGAGTTCTTTTTGAGGCTGGCTAGATCATTAAGATTGTCCGCAAGGAGTTTTTCATATTCATACCCGGCCGGAACGACGTTGGCATTGACCATTTCATTTAAAGTATTTGCCTCGATATCCAGGATCGTATCATAGGTATGCAGCCATATATGGTATCGTGCCACGATCTCTTCTTTCGAGAATACCTTATATTTTTCAAAGAGCCTTATATTTGCGTCTTTGGTTAACGCCTTGAGAGCCTGGGCGGTAGACGCTACATTCGGCAGCCCTCGTTTCTTCGCCTCTTTTATCCACTCGGGGGCGTAGTTATTGCCCTCGAAGCGTATGTCTTTAGTCTCTTTCACTATCCGGGCTATTACTTTTAAGGCAGCCGTATTAAAATCTTTATCCTTGGCGGCCTGTCTTATGTTTTCGGCAACATAATCGAGGGATTCGGCTATGATTGTGTTGATCACCGTAATGGGTGTGGATATGTTCTGAGATGACCCGACAGCCCTGAACTCGAACTTGGTTCCCGTGAACGCGAATGGCGAAGTCCTGTTCCTGTCGGTAGTGTCCTTGCTGAATTTCGGCAAGCGCGCGAGGCCAAAATCCATTATATCTTTTTTGGATACGGTTGTCTTTATGCCCTTCTCGAGCATATTTAAGATCCTGGTCAGTTGGTCACCAAGGAAGACGCTGATTATCGCCGGTGGCGCCTCGTTAGCACCCAGCCTGTGCTCGTTTCCCGCCATTGCGACACTGGCCCTTAAGAGGTCCGAATGAAGGTGCACGGCCCTGAGTACCGCCGCCAAGACCGCGAGAAACTGCAGATTCCCTTCCGGTGTCTCGCCCGGATTCAACAGATTATTCCCCTTGTCATCCGCCAGAGACCAGTTTATATGCTTACCGCTTCCGTTTATTCCCGCGAACGGTTTTTCATGAAGGAGACATACCATATTGTGTCTAAGCGCCACCTTTTTCATTATTTCCATCAATAGCTGATTATGGTCCGCGGCTATATTTGACTCCTCAAATATCGGCGCGAATTCATACTGGTGAGGCGCAACCTCATTATGCCTGGTCATCACCGGTATCCCCAATTTATATGCTTCTTCGGCTACTTCAAACATAAAATTGATGACGCGTTCCTTGATAGTACCGAAGTACTGGTCTTCTAACTGTTGGCCCTTGGGGGATGCCGCGCCGATGAGCGTGCGGCCGGTCATAACCAGGTCCTGCCTGAGATTATAGTAGTTCTTGTCTATGAGGAAATATTCCTGCTCCGGGCCGCAGGTCGAGAATACCTTCTTTGCATTTTTGCACCCGAAAAGTTTCAGAAGGCCTACGGCGGATTTACTGAGCGCGTCATCCGAGCGTAAGAGCGGCAATTTCTTGTCGAGCGCTTCCCCGTGATAGGATATGAATATCGTAGGAATGCACAGTGTCTTGCCGAGGCTGGACCCTATTATAAATGCCGGGCTGGACGGGTCCCATGCGGTATAGCCCCTGGCTTCGAAGGTTGCCCTGATGCCTCCCGATGGAAAACTTGATGCGTCGGGCTCGCCCTGTATGAGCTTGTTGCCGGAAAATTTCTCTATGACCTTTCCAGGGCCTGTTATCGATATGAAGCTGTCATGCTTTTCGGCTGTGAGCCCCGTCATCGGCTGGAACCAGTGCGTATAATATGTAGCGCCCTTGGACATTGCCCAGCTCTTCATAGCATCGGCTATCTCATTGGCCTGTTCGAGCGTTATTATAACGCCTTCGGACATCCAGCGTTTAAATGCTTCAAATGTGTTTTTGGAGATATGCTTCTTCATGGCTGACAGGCTGAACGTGTTCTCCCCAAAGTAAGAAGAAACTTTCTTCGGCAGCTCCTTATTCTGCAGATTAACGCTTTTGATTTTGAATAAGACCTTTTGTCTTACATTCATTTATCGTTCCTCCTTGTATTTGTTGGTTATCGGCATTCTCCTGTCTTTGCCGAATGCCTTGGGAGTTATTTTTACGCCCGGAGGCGATTGTCTGCGTTTGTATTCGCTCTTATCTACCATATCGATCGTTTTTGTCACAACATTTTTTTCGAACCCGAGTGCAATAATATCGTTTATACCCATATCCTCTTCTACGTAAGCCTTTAATATCTGATCGAGTGTTTCATACGGAGGTAAAGTATCGCTATCTTTCTGGTCAGCCTTAAGCTCGGCAGTCGGTTCTTTAGTTAATATGGAATTCGGTATGACTTTGCCAATAGCGTTTCTGTATTTAGCCAATCTGTAGACTATCGTCTTTGGAACATCTTTGATCAAAGCAAACCCTCCGGCCATATCGCCGTAAAGGGTGGCGTAGCCGGTGCTCATCTCGGATTTATTTCCAGTCGTGAGAACCAGCCACCCAAACTTGTTCGACAATGCCATAAGTAGATTGCCTCTTATCCTGGCCTGCAGATTTTCCTCGGCGGTGTCCCTCCCATGTCCCTCAAATTTAGGCTCCAATGCCATGAGGTACAGTTTAAATATCTGCTCTATCGATATCGTGATGTATTTTACGCCCAGATCAGATGCTAATTCTTTAGCATCGGCTTCAGATTGCGCGGATGAATATCTTGAAGGCATGTAAACGCCGATGACGTTGTCCTTGCCTAGGGCATCAACTGCAAGCGTTGCCACCAGGGCCGAATCGATTCCGCCGGATAGGCCGATCACGACTTTCTCAAATCCGTTTTTAGCGGTATAATCTTTAAGTCCTAAAAGAAGCGCCTGGTATATTTCCTCGGTGCTTTCAAGGGGCTTGATCTCTTTAAGCGGCTTGACGATGCCGGTATCGATGTTGATATCCGCCACCACCAGGTCTTCTCTAAAGGCCTCTGCCTTCGTCACCACCTTACCCGCCCTATCAACTATCATGCTCTGGCCGTCGAATACAAGCTCATCCTGTCCGCCAACCAGATTTGCGTAAGAAATAAATACCTTATTTGCCTTCGCCTCGCCCCTTATTACTTCTTCCCTCTCCTTTATCCTGCCGGCGTAATACGGAGAAGAGTTAATATTGACTATGAGTGCAGCGCCTTTCTTTGCCTGCTCGCGCACAGGGCCCTCGTGCCATATATCCTCACATATATTTACACCGAATGTAAGCTTGCCTACGCTGAAGACATTGTAACCATCCCCCGGACGGAAGTATCTCTTTTCGTCGAAGACGCCGTAGTTCGGTAAAAAAACCTTGTGGTATATTCCTACGATATCGCCTTTATAGATAACAGCGGCTGCATTATATAGGCCGGATTTATCTCTATCCACGAATCCTATAACAACTATCATGTCGCCGACCGTTTTGGCAAGCCTCTTCAGTGCGGCGATATTGTCATCAACGAACCCTGTTTTTAGCAGCAGGTCCTCAGGAGGGTATCCTGTTATTGCGAGCTCCGGGAAAGACAATATGTTTACCCCGAGGCTATTCGCCTTGAGCATATTTTCGGTGATTTTTTTGCAGTTGCCTTCCAGACCGCCCACGGTTGTGTTGATTTGTGCTATGCCCAGTCTTATATTCTTCATGACTTTTTTTTCATATTATCGATAAGGATTATCGCTTCCGATATTTCACGCATAGTCTTTCTCATATCCATGCTCTGTTTCTGGATCTTACGGAAGGCCTCCTCCTCGGAGAGCTGTTCTTCACGCATCAATATGCCCTTTGCTCTCTCTGTGGCTTTCCTGGTCTCAAGCTCTCCCTGTGCCGTTTTTGTCTTCACCATAAGCTCCGTATTTTCGATAACTATTGCGGCCTGGCCTGCAACGGTTGTCATTATATCGATCTCTGTCTTGGTGAATTTATGCGGATAAGAGGTGTAGTTATTCAAAACGCCTATGACTTTTCCCTTTACGGCAAGCGGTACGGATAGCAGACTCTTTAACCCTTCCTTTGCGGCTATGTCTTTGTATCTGTATTCGCCTTCCTTGGATACATCGTATACGGCAAGCGGCTTATTCTCCATAGCGACCCTGCCGGCTATGCCATCGCCAATTTTAAGATTGGGCTTTTTATTATAAAGCTCGCTCATCGATTGCGTTGCCTTGAGGATCAGTTCCCGCGTTTTATCGTTAATTAGCATCAGCGAACATATCTTGGAGTCCATTATCTCCGCGGTTACGGTGACGATCAGCTTGAGTATGTCCTCAAGGTACAGGTTTGACGTGATCGTCCTGCTTACCCTTGATATCGCCTCAAACTGTTTAGCGTGCGATATCGTCCTTTTCTTTTTTTCAGCCATAAGTTCACGTAGTGGGGTTTATATTTGTACCGAAGAATCTGCCTTTATCTTCTTTGTACATCTCCTGTATCCATCCATTATTTAAGCCCAAATCATGCGCTGCGTCAACTACATTCTTATATTCATCCTCGGTTACACCCCGAGAAATTTCCTTATAATTGCAGGATCTATAAGTAGGATAATATTGGCTCATTATGCTTAAACATGTATCTGTCGAAATGTTTTCCTTGATAAATTTTAGCGACTCTATTGTACCCGATATGTTTTCAGGCAATGCCAGAAGCCTGATTATAAGTCCTTTTATGGCTATCCCATCATCGTCCAATATGAGGGTGCCTGTCTGCCTTTGCATTTCCAGCACGCTTTGCCTGTTATATTCCGTATATTTAGGGGCGCCTGAATACCTCTTTGCCATCTCATCGTCGGAATAGCGCATATCCGGCAGATATATATCAATGATCCCCCCAAGAAGACGTATCGTCTCGGCCAAATCGTAGCCGCTTGTATTATATATTATGGGTATTTTAAGCCCCTTCTCGATCGCGATCTGGAGAGCAAGAAGTATCTGCGGTACGTAATGGGATGGGCTGACCAGGTTTATGTTGTGGCACCCGGATTTTTGCAGGTCGCACATTTTGGCCGCAAGCTTTTCTATTGTCATCTCCTGCCCCTGGTCAAGCTGACTAAAGTAATAGTTCTGGCAATAAACGCACTTCATGTTACAGTGCGAAAAGAATATTGTGCCGGATCCCTTACTGCCGGATATCGGGGGTTCCTCTCCGCGATGAACCATTGTGCTGTATATCTTTGGATTATGCCCTGCTCTGCAATAACCCAGCTTGCCGCTCATCCTGTTAACGCCGCATTTGCGCGGACATATCTTGCAATTTTTAAGCGAATCCGCAAATAGCCCATTCGCTTTTTTTAAAAGTTCGATTTTATTATTTATTGAGGGCACTTTTAATTACCTTGTGGGCATACGGCTGAAAGGGTGCGCAAAACAGCGCTTCATAATGAATCTGCTCTGTGGGTGATGTTCTTATCGATGAATTCCGCTATCGCCTTTTCTTTTTCCGGGGTGAGATGTATGAAGGATATACCCATACCGGGATATGCGTGAGGCTGTATCTCTTTGTCGGCAAGCCACGAGACCTTACCGGCGGCTTCCAGCATAGTTGTTTGACCGGGGATGCCGAACTCCAGATCAAGGATGCTATTGATCGGAAATATATATGGGGTATAGATATACAGACCGGCGGCGCTGAGGTTTAACACGCTGCCGTCAAAGAGTTTCGGTTTACCCTGGCCTCCGACTATCCTGTATTTGACGCTTATATGTATTTCCAGCCGTTGAAATCTTCTTCTTAAATGGAGCTTGTCGACGCCCTCTTCACTGAAGCTGTTCACGGCGGCTTCCTCGTCCGCGTATACTTCGAATACCGTTTCCAGTTTAACCGCCCTGAATAGTTCTATGACCGAAACAGGGACGTTTACGAATTTGAATTTTCCTTTGTGATTGAGGACGTTCTTATATGCTATTGTCAGGATCGACAGCCCATTATAGTCAACCATATCGGCATTCTCAAGATTGACTATTATGTTAATCTTCCCGGAACTGATCAGCCAGCCGACCATCTCGATTATGTCGGACGAGTTTATATCGATCTTCCCATCGATATCCATTATGTTTATGTTGTCAATTTCACGTATGCGTATGGCCATATATCCTTTTGATGGAAGCTATTGTCTGAAGAAGAACGTGCTTACTCCCCGGCCCATCCTATTAACGTCTTTCCCCACACCGGAAACCGTCTCACCGCAGCCTGTCAGATAAACCGAAGTCATAAGCAATATCACGGCCAGAATAATTTTTTTCATATACCATCCTCCGTATGATTGTAATGCTACTTCATTAATTTAAGCGGCTCCTGCGGCTCACCGTCTTTCCTTATCTCAAAGTGAAGATGCGGTTGAATAAGTTTGTTTTGGGCGTTGCCGGTTTTACCGACAAACCCTATTAGCTCTCCCCTATGGACATTTTTTACGCCTTTTCCATTCCAATTAAGAAGGTGCCCGTAAATCGACTGACACCCATCCGGATGGTAGATCATAACATATTTGCCGTAACCTGTCGGAACATTCCCGAAGAATGCCAGGCCGCTTCTTGCCGCATATACCGGCGCTCCGATCGGCGCAAAGATATCAACTCCGGCATGGACGCGGCCGTTTCTTCTTTTGGCGCCGTAGTCACCGTCCCCAAATGAGTCATTTCTAACGACCAATTTATTGACCGGGCTATCTATCGGGCTTCTAAAATACGATTCGGTGGTTTTGAAGTATAGCACCGATACCGGCTGATATAACAATACTGTCGTCGCTACCGTTAGAAGTAATAGTATGAATATAACGAAAAATGATCTCATGACCTTTGAATGAAGTTATTTATTATTGCAGAAAAAGCCATACCCCTCTTGAAGAATATGGCTTTTTCTTTCTTTATTAATTTATTTCTGCGCAGCCTGTGGAGTCTCCGAGTTGGTAGTCTCGACCGCTTTTGCGTGAACGTTTACCGTCTCCTCTACCGCTTTCACAGTCGTATCGGCTGTGCCGGTAACAGGCTCGGTTACAAGTTCTTTCGTCTTTGCGATGTCTCCTGACGTAACCTGACCGACCGTTTTCACCTCTTTGGTGACTACGCTCGTCGTGCGCTTCGCAGTATCTACAACTACGCTAGCCGATTCGTTCGCTACATTGGCCGGATAGTTGAAGAGCTTCTGCCAGAAGTTCTTTGCCTTCGCTCCGGTTGTCTCATCGGCAGAATAAGAAACTGCGCTTAATACGAAACAAAAGGCCAGGGCGATACTTAAACATACTAACAATTTGGTTTTCATTCTTTCCTCCTTTCCTATACATTTATATTACTATAGTTTAAAATCTAATTCAACTAAATTATTCACTTCCTTATTTAAGCAGCCTCATTACGAGCTGGTTAATGGTCTTGCCGTCAGATCTACCCTTAACCTTTTCCATCACTGCCTTCATTACCTTTCCGGTCTCCGATTTTGTGACGGCTCCGGTAGTGCTGATCACCTCGCCGATTATCTTCGCCAGTTCCTCTTCACTAAGCTGTTTCGGCATATAGGAAACGAGTATTTCAAGCTCTGCCTTTTCTTTCTGAACCAGGTCGGGCCTATTACCTTTCTCAAACTGTTCGATTGAATCCTTGTGTTGATTTACCTGTCTCTGCATTATCTGCAGGACGTCACCCTCAGATGCCTTTTTAAGCTTTTTGTTAATCTCATGGTTTTTTATCTCTGATAGCGCCATTCTCAGTACGGATAACTTTTTTGAGTCGCCGGATCTTAAGGCGGATTTAATATCCGCCTCTATTTTATTGTATAAGTCCATAGAAACACTCCTCCCCCCGCAGCTTGCCAAGCATTCCAAATATATATTATCAGAAAGGTGATAAGGGTATTAGGAAACTTTAGCTACTTTTGTAGCCTGCTCACCCTTAGGTCCGTTTACGATATCGAATTGGACTTTGTCGCCTTCTTTTAAGGATTTATAGCCTTCGCCTTCTATAGCAGAATGATGTACGAACACATCTTTGCCAGTATCAGCTACTATGAACCCAAATCCCTTCTTGTCGTTGAACCACTTTACTGTGCCCTGCGCCATCTTTACTTCTCACCCCCTTTCTAATACAAAAAAAACCATCCATAGCTTCTCTTTCAAGCTTTAGATGGTAGTATTTTTTAACCCAGTTTCGATCTTCAATAAATAGCTCATCCGCAAATAAGTTTGGCTAATATAACATACTAGTTGTTTTCTGTCAATATAATTTGCCTATTTGCCGCGTTTCGAAAGCCTGTTCCTAACGAGTATCTTCTCTATCGGATTTATATAGTCGATTATAAGCTTACCTAACAGATGATCTATTTCGTGCTGAATGGCCCTGGCCAAAAGTCCATCGGCCTTGAGCTGTATTACCTCACCATCCTCGTTTAAATAGTTTGCCGTCACAGATTTTGCCCGCCTTACATTTACGATAGTCCCGGGGACGCTTAGACATCCCTCTTCAGCCGTTTCCTTACCATGGCTCTTTACGATAGAGGGGTTTATCATCTTTATCAAGCCATCACCTACATCTATCACCACGAGCTGTTTGTCTATGCCGACCTGCACTGCAGCAAGGCCTACACCGCCGGACAGGTACATCACCTTAGCCATTTCGGTAAGGTCTTTCTTTTCGCCGACAGTTACGCTGGCTATTCTTTTTGCCTTCTTCCTTAGGATCTCTTCCGGGAATATCTTGATTTTAAGGTCGGACATTATTTCTTATTTGGTGGGCATATTTTTTGAATCCACATGTACAACTTTGAGTTTTGATTTTTTCGATTTTTCATCTTCCATGAGGGTATATGATAGAATTATAACCAGATCTCCGGCCTTGCCAAGATGAGCTGCGGCGCCATACAGGCCGATTTTTCCGGATCCGGCTCTCTCTTTAATGGCATAGGTCTCAAACCTGGCGCCGTTATTGACATTCACGACCTGGACTATTTCGCCGGGGATAATATCCGCTTTCTCTAATAGATTCTTATCTATGCCTATACTGCCTTCGTAGTGGAGATCAACCTTGGTCAGGGTTGCCCTGTGTATTTTTGACTTGCACATCATCCTGTACATGAACAGCCTTAATCTCCTATCTCGGTCAGATTTTCGCCGTCAAAATAGAGCTTCTTCGTCTTAGATAGATACCCTGCGTCTAAAGGTATAGATCTGTATTGAGCGCTGTATGTCCATACCTCACGCTTGTTTTGCCACTTTTCTTTGTCTTCCACGGTCTTTACGCTATCCGGCTTGCCCCATATAGACTCCACCTGCTGCTTTGTCATGCCTATCTTTATAGATTCCGTTCCAAGCGGATGCTGTAATACATCGTCGGCATCCGGTACGCTTATCGCCGAACAGCCGCACAGTACGGCGCATGACAATAATAAAATAGCAGAGACTAATATACCGCTGCGAATTGATCTAATTCTTATTCTTAAACTTTGCATTATTTTTATCCTCCGTTAGGCTATATATGAGATCACAAACGAATTTAAGAAATGTATTTTTATTATCCTCTTCTATTTCGACGAGTTCGACCCCGACGCTCAGCGGCGATGCGTCCTCCAGTGACAATTTTCGTTTCCATATTACCCTGCCATTTGCGTGGACCGGATTATTGCCGCCCGGGATTTCAAGCTTCATCTCGAGAGCATCGCCCTCTTTTAAGGATTTGTCGGACGCTACTAATCTTAAGCCCTCTGCAGATATGTCCTCCGCAGCAGCCTTATGTATCCTATTACTGCCGGTAACCGTGTACGTCGTGTTTAACGCGGTCTTCAGCCTGAGATACGATCTTCTCTCTATGATCTGCTCTTTGATTGTTTTCACCATAAGCTTAAAAGGCCTCGCAGGCTAAAATATAGCATATACGCATAATCACGTCAAATCTATTTTTTTATCGGGTTCGGCTAGGGCCTTATTTAGCCAGCCCAGTATATTGCCAAGAGCCTCTTTGTCGGCCTCATGGCGCAGGCCATGGGTGCCGTCATTGATAATCTTTCCGAAGAAATTACCCAGATATTCACAATATGTCAAAATGTGCGATGTGTTGCCGCTATCCGAGAGTATCTTGTCAATATTCGATGCCCATTCCATGGGCACAATTTTATCTTCCTTACCCTGTAATATCATTACCGGGATTTTTATATTTTTAGCGACCTCGTCAACATTATCGGCTATCTCTTCCTTCAGTTTTTTTGCAAAGCACCTTCTCCATAATATATATATCCAGTTGCCTTTGGCGCTTAAGGCCTTTTGTCTTGTCTCCTCGACTGCCTTTGAAACGAGTTCGCAATAGCTTGCGCTCCAATTTTTATTATCGACGAAGTAGGTTTCGGCGGATTTTAAGTATACCTGGGGGGCTAACAAGACGAGCGCCTTTACTGTGGGGAGTGATCCGGCCGTCTTTAGCGCATAAAAGGCGCCTCTCGCATGACCCAGGACTGCTATCCTGTCAGCGTCAACCTCTTTCTGACCCGCCAGGCATTCCAGGGCTTTGCCGAGATCATCTATGCAATCGCTTTCTGCGTACGCATCAGGATTACCATCGCTAGAGCCTATTCCGCGTTTATCAAACCTTAATACGCAATAACCGTTCGCGGATAAATAATCGGCAGTCGAACTGAATAGACCTCTGTAGTTCCGGTCTTCAGGGCCATCTCCCCAAACAAGTAGCACGGCAGGAAACTTGCCATCACCATTGGGTACCGTCAGAGTTCCCGATAATCGTACTTTGTCATTATTGAAAACCACATCTCGCGATGTATACGCGTCGGATTTTGGCATATATGGCGCTGGCGTCAAGGCCTTCGGCGCGGAAAAACTTCTGGTGACCTTTAGTCCGCGCCCGGGCAGGTCTATGGCTATCAGGCTTCTGTCCGACTTTGCCACCCAAATACTTCCCTGCGGGCAATTTTTTGTCTTGAATATAAGGTTTTCTGTTTTTATTTTTCTGCGCCCTATTTTCAAATATTCATTTTTTATTGATGTCAGCATGAGATATCTTTTCATTGGCGGCAACTCGGATCGCCCAAAGAATACGAGAGTTCCGAATCCCTGCGACTTACCTATTTTGAAGTTGTAATTTTCTATTACGGGTAGATATGTTATCGGCAAACCCTCGTCGAATATTAACGTATCTCTTGTTATGGGCACATCTTTTGCTATGGCGAATTTTGAATTATATCTGGATATATATGACGCCGTGTTACCTGCTGTCTCTAGATAAACGAATTCTGCTGCACCGTTCGGCGAGGAATCCATCACATAACTCTCTAGGTCGAATTTCCGGCCAAAAGTCATTCTTGTACGCGACTCCGTCGGCATCTCGTCATACGGCATGGAAGCGATAGATTTATATATGAATTTATCTTCGGTTACAAATTTATCTATGCGTATTGTGCCGACATCGTGCCCCGCGTAACTTACCGTGTAGTAGTATACTTTATGTTTATTCTTGTCCAGATAGATGAATGAGGATAGAAAAATTACGATGCTTAAGGCAAGCAGCGCAAATACGATTATGTAAAGCTTTTTCATCTATTTCCCGCTTTCTAAAACTGGACCAGCATGGGTTCGAAGTCGACCTTACCTTGCCATCGCCCTGAAGTTTTTGTGAACGCTCCGCCGGTTTTAAGCTCCGATAATATTTCTTTCGGACAGGACGTGAGGATCTTTTTGAATGGCAGCGATTCCCCCGGCTTTATGATTGCCCTATGGTTGGAGCCTGATGCATATGGAATGGCGATCTGGGTAAGGCTCACCGTCCCTAGGGACGGTTCCTGGGGACGGAAGACCACCTCGTATATTATAGCTCCATCGGTGTCGAGGAATTTCACTTTCGCAAGCATATCGACTATGCCCCTGTTACCCGTGTTTTTAATAACGCCCTCGACTATCGCCTCCCCTTTAAACGTGCCGTAACTCCCAATCCTTGCGTCGAACTTTGAAAGCTCTATATACTTTGCGTAGTACCCTGCATTAAGCCTATCCATTGCCGTGATATAGGATCTATTGGAATTTTCGTTCTTCAGCTCAAGGTAGGCCGCGTATGCTATCAGTGTCAGGACCAGCACCGAGGATATGACATATCCCGATACAAGCGCTACTATCATGCTCTTTTTCTTCATCATAATTTTACCCGACATCTTTCTTATATAACGATCTTATCTCATTAAAGATACCGACATACTCGGCCGTCTTGTAATCAGGGTATGTCCATGGCCATGGATGGAAAGAATTATCTTTATAGTAAAGAGTTACCTCTGCGTGTATTCCATTATCCAGATATATTCTGTGAGTATAATCTTTAGTTGAAAACAGTACAAGCTTTGACAGGTTCAGATAGCCTGGATCTATGTTAATGGTCCGAAACCCGTTTTTTTCACATCTCTTTTCAAGGGCATTCGTTTTCAATTTGACTGCGCATATATTTTTAAGATCTACCGGTTTTTTAAAACTTAAAAACTTCCTCTTTAGATCCGGCCCCATTTCTTCCCTGTAGTAATTCGTATGGAAGAAATCCGATATCCGGCTTTCGTAATCGATCGGGCCGAATAGTTTTCTTAATTTATCGGTGGCCTGCCCGATAATCTCAATATCGTTTGAAATGAGCCCTGTGATAAGCTTCACTTTTTCCGGATGGCTTGCGGTGCCCATATCGAATACCGTTATCTATTTTATTGTCGTGAAGCGATCGAATGAAGGTAATTCGTAAAGTTCCTGCCGGAAGGCTCCCTGATCGCCGTGAGCTTTATCCCGTGGTAGAAGAATCTTTTGCCGGAGGCGTCTTTATTTTTATCTTCTTCGCACCACATGACCTTTCCCTCCAGATCTGCCTCGTTTTTTGGATCGGGTAACAGAACCTTCAGGCTCAAAATGCTATTTGGGGATAGCTTCTGATCTAATAGTAGCTTAAGCCCCCCTTCCGAGATATCTATGGTTTTGCCGTTCTTCTTGATTTGGGCGCTTTTAATCACAGTGTAGATAACATCCAAGCTATCCCTGAATCTCTCGTGCACCCTTCTTTCCTTCCCGTTCCAGTATTCCTCAAGCCTTGCATGATGATGGCCGTTCCTTATTCTGATACTGTCGTTTTTGTAAAGCATATAAAGTATTACGGAGAGTAAGGCCAGAAATAACAGTCCGACTATTGTAAACATAAATAACGCCTATCCTTCCCTTTTTCTTGCTATATAGTTCATTATGGTATCTCTGCTTCTCTGGGAAAGGTTGTCAAAGAAAATGGCCGCGTCATAATGTTTTATCGCGCCGTCTATGATGACCGGGTGTTCCCTAACCACCACTCCGTCAACCTCGAGCCGTTCCGGCATCATCAATACAAGCCTGACCCTTGACATGAGCGGTATCTCCTTGCTGATCTTACAGTACAATCCCGACGCGCTTATATCCAGCGTATGCGTGGCCATGTCGAAATCTCCCGCGTTAAGCTTTAACGGCAGGCCTTCGTCCTTTATTCGCGGGAAAGCCCTTCTCTCATTTGTTGACATTTTATTTCGCTCCTTAAGTTATTTTCAATATCCATAAAAGCATTCTACCATTTTATGTGCTACGATTTCAAGCATTTCACTCCGGATAGCTTAAGGATCGCTGCCGTTACGCCGTCCCCTTTTATTGGGATATTCCTGAACGTGCCGTTATAGATCTGCCCTAAGCCGCAAGATGGGCTATTCGATTTCAGTACGGCTTTTTTTATATGATATTTTTTTATTAATGATCTGGCCTTTTTGGCGCCGCTTACAAAATTTGCGGTAACATCGCGGCCGGAGAGGGTGACGACACGGGCCTTTTTCTCTAGAACATCTTTACCATTGCCGCCGATGATCTCCGATTTTTCACGTGGTATTCCCAGGCCGCCGAGCACTTCGGGGCAAGCGGGAATAGCTAACCCTTCGTTGACCATCTTTAGTATTTTGGGATTTAAATTATTATCGCCGCGATAAGTACAGTTTGCGCCTGCAAGGCATGCGCTTACTAGTATTTTGTATTGAGAAGGCATGTTTGAGGAGCGATGTTCTGCCTAGCCTTTAGGTGCAGGTGCTTCCTTAGGCTCTTCCTTCTTCTTACTTATCGTGGTCCAGCACCGCTTTGTGCAATAAAATTGTCCATTTCTGTAATATCGACGCCTGTTCTTTATCGATTTTTTACAGCCGGCGCAATTGGCCGGTTTCTCTTTCTTCGGTTCTTCCTTCTTCGCGCTTGGCGCACCTTGCGCTGGAGCGGCCGGAGCAAGCGGCGCGGGTGGCTGCGCGCTAACTTCCGGTTTTGCTTCCTGCTTCTCTTCTTTCTTTTCTTCGCTCATAGCTCTACCCTAAAGTGTCCTATTTTTTATCCAGCAATCTCAACCACTGCATATATATGTACTCGAGCAATCTTCCCTTATCCTGCCCGTCTATACTCTTAAATTTAACACCGGTTTCAAATTTACTCTCATCATTGCTTAGGCCCTTCTGCCATGCAACCTCAGCCGATGCGAATATGGGGACATTGTCACCCGGTACATCCATTGACAGATTGATCTCGGTTCCTTCTCTGAGTTTCTTATCCAGAATAAGTAGGGCGCCCTCTTTTGATATATTCCGTACTTTGTAGGGTGCCTTGCACCGCTCGCTGATTATCTCGCAGATCGCATTCAACGCGGTTTCAAACCGTAAAAATTTTCTTCTTTCCGTCACGTCAACCCCTCTTCTAAAAAATAAGGGGATAAAAAAGGTTTTTTTCTATCCCCTTATTTCTATCCTGTAATTCCGGATACAACTTACTTCGTCTTATTGAATACAAATTCTGGTTCCAGAACCGGTGCATAGCCTTCTGGAATCGGGAACGGGAATGTAACTGTCTCATACACTCCAGCGCCTGTGCGCACGATCGTCATCCCAACGCCTTTTGCCAAGCCGATTGTTAAACCAGAGAGAGGATTATCTTCTACGCTAGTGTCGTATATGTTTTTAGGAAGCTCAACCCATCCCGTGACTATATTTGCTAAACCTCTGTAAATCTTCTTGCCCATATCCTGAGCATAACCTGCGTTAGCTATATTCAATATCATGAATACAGCAACACATATAATAATGCCCTTTAATAAGTTTTTCATTTTATATTGTCACCCCCTTCCGCTTTTAATTTATGCAAGTATAACACAAGTTTGGTGATTTGTCAAGCTCACAGCTGGCTTTTTACCTGCTTACGCCGCCTTACGCCGTTGATTTTTCAGTATTTGTTCAACAAGCCCAGTTATTTTTTCCCTGTCCTCAGACCTCATATCTATGAACTCTATGCCTGTATCGAAAAGATAGCTGCCCTTCTTCGAAGACGCCTTTTTTACGACCCAAACCACAGTTCCGCCGCATTTTGTAGGCGGATTCTTCTCGTCCATAAAAAGCTCAAGATCCACGCCTTGGAAGAGGCCCAGGTCATCTTTGATGATTACGCAGATGCCGCCAGCCCCGATATTCTCGGTCTGTGTCGATATGGTCTTCGATGTCAGGTGCCTTTTTATACTGATAAGGCATTTGTAATTTGCCCTTGGAAATTTTCTTCTATTAATTCCGTCCCACATGGCTATTCTCCTTTGACAGTCAACAGGGACAAGTATACATAATGGGCCGGGGAATTGCAAGCCAAATATAAAAAATAAAATTTGATTTGCATGTGAGTATGCGTGCGTGTATAATTACTACGATATGTACAGAGAATTTTTCGGCCTGAAAGAGAAACCATTTAACGTTACGAGCGACCCCGGCTTCCTCTTCTTAAGCCGTGTCCACAAGGAAGCCTTTTCCCATCTTCTGTATGGTATTAAAGAGCGCAAAGGATTTTTGGAGATAACCGGTGAGATAGGTGCCGGTAAGACGACCATATGCAGGGCAATATTGAATCAACTAGATTCGAAGACCAGGACTGCCTTCATATTCAATTCAAACCTTCCCGAGCTTCAACTGCTTCAATGCATACTTGAAGATTTCGGCCTCGAGGTCCACAAGAGAAACAAAGCCTCGATGCTGCGGCAGCTTAATAATTTTCTGCTCGAAGAGCTTTCCAAGGGTAATAATATCGTGCTGATAATCGACGAGGCGCAGAACCTCAAGCCTTATGTCCTGGAGGAGATACGCATGCTTTCGAATCTTGAGACCGATAAAGAGAAACTTTTTCAGATCATTCTGGTCGGACAGCCGGAGCTCAAAAAGAAGATCGATTCGCCGGCCCTTGTCCAGTTGAAGCAGCGTATCGCTGTGAAGTTTCATATAACCGCGCTTGAAAAGGACGAAGTGGATAAATATATTTATCACAGGCTTTCGGTTGCCGGCTCCAGGGGGGATATACAGTTTCCGCAGGACGCCATCGATGCCATATACAGATTTTCGGGCGGAATACCCAGGCTGATAAATATGATATGCGATAAGTCATTGCTTGCCGCTTACGTCATGGAGACGAAGGTCGTCGGGTTGCCAATAATTGAGAAGTCCATAAACGAGTTGGAGGGCCAAAAGGCATGAGTATAGTTCAGGATGCGGTTAAAAAGGCGCAGAACCTTTCCGGCTATAAAGGAAGCGGCGATAAGAAACCAGGCAAAAACAAGCTTCTATTATTTCTTGTGATCGGCGGCGCATCGCTCGCATTGATAGCGCTTGTCATGATGAAGAGTCCCAGGACGTCGGCATCCATTAGCCTGAAAGATGTGTCGCTCGCAGAAACCATATATAAACCTATGTCTACTGTGGCGGCCAGGCCGGATAACACAAAGAGAGTTGTCAGGAGGCGCTCGCCGCCGGACTTGATTTTGAGCGGTATAATGCAGCTTGTGGACGGCCCCAGGGCAATAATTAACGATGTCATGGTCGGCGCCGGAGATGTCATAGGTGGAGCCAGGATAATCAAGATAGAAAATGACACCGTCACGCTGAAAGATAAAGACAGGGAATTGGTATTAGGGATGGAATAGGTTCCTTACTTCTTCAGGAATTCTTCTTGGCCTGCCTTCGCTGTTCGTAAATACGTGAATTGAATCGCCGGTGGCGATGAGCTTGTCTCCCACGAATAGCTTATATTCGAACTTCAAGCTGGAATTTTTTAATTCTGAGATCCACGCCTGCATCCTGACGATGTCATCGTACTTTGCGGGCGATTTATATTTACAGCTTATGGCGGCGACCATCAGATATATGCCCTTCTCCTCAAGCTTGCGGTATACCAGGCCGAGCGCGCGAAAATATTCGGTCCTCGCGATCTCAAACCAGACCAGGTAGTTCGAGTAATACACCACGCCCATATTATCCGTTTCCTGATATCTGACCCTGACTTCAGATTCGTGGATTTTCATTTATAAAGCGAGCTCCAGTTTATGTATTTTAAAACCGCCGACCTCAAGTTTTTCCGTTTCCTTAAAACCTTTCTTCGTGCAAAGTCTCATCGCGTCCGACATCCTGTCAGTACACCTGAAGTAGATATGCTTATAGCCGTTATCTTTGCAGAATCTGATAACCTCATCCAGCAACTGGCTGCCATACCCGCGCTTCCTGTGTTTTAAGTCTACAAACAGTCTTCTTAGTAACGCTTCGTTGGCAGATTCCTCTTTTATGCCTACCGTGCCCGCGATATCTTTGCCCTCCTCGATCACGAAAAATGACTCTCTTTTCCCCCCGTACGTCTGGGCGATCTTGTCGAGATCGCTATCCGAATAGGCACTCCTGTCAAAGGGATATTCTTTTGACAATATCCCCAGAATCAGTTCCTTGACCCCTTTAGCGTCTTCATTCTTGAACCGTCGTATCGCGTGATCCATATCTGATCTCTCCTTAAATTAAATGTATTTTTTTAAAATTCGTGTGATCACGGCATTACCTACTCCCCCTACGACCTTGGCTCTTCCGATAGAAGTCGGCAGGATGAGCCTGGGTTTACCGTGAATAAATTTTTTGTCATGCTTGAGCGACTCATATACCTTATTAAACTTAAGCCCCGATGTTTTTACCGGAAGGCCGGATTTCTCTATCAAATTCTTGATGCGTGCGACATCCTGCGGTTTGATCAACCCCGCCTCGAGGGCGATCTCCGATGCCGCGCACATCCCTATTGCTATAGATTCGCCGTGATTGTATTTACCCGAGTATTCGTCAGCCGCTTCGATGGCATGGCCGATCGTATGGCCGAGATTTAATATTGCCCGTAAGCCTGTCCTGTCGAGCTCGTCACGCTCGACCACCTTTGTCTTTATCAGGCTTGAGGCCGCCACGATATATTCCAATGCCGCGGGATCATGTTTAAGTATCTTGCCCAGATTATTCTCAAGAAATTCGAAGAGCCTCTTATCTTTTATTACGCCGTACTTGATTATTTCTGCAAGGCCGCTTCGCATCTGCCTGGGTGAAAGCGTCTTCGTGACGGATATATCGGATATGACCATTCTCGGCTGGCTGAAAGCGCCGACCAGGTTCTTTGCCACGGGTAGGTCAATCGCGGTCTTTCCCCCGATCGCGGAATCCACCTGAGCTAGGAGTGTCGTCGGGATCTGGACGTACGGGGTGCCTCTCTTATATATAGCCGCTACAAAACCGGTAAGATCTCCTATCACCCCGCCGCCAAAAGCGATGATGAATAACGTCTTTGCCTTATCGTACGCGGCGATTTTGTTAATCAGGTTTAAAGAAATATCCGCCGTTTTCGCTTTCTCGGAATCGGGAACCATCTCAAACTTAGCCGCGATACCGCTCTTCGCGAGCGAGGCCTTTATCTTTTTACCATAGAACCCGAATAGGCGCTTATTGGTGATTACGATGGCATGATCACCCAAATGTAATTTCTGCAATAAGGCACCGACTCTTTTGATTAAATCGGTGCCTATAGCTATATCGTAAGACCGCTCTTTAAGATGAACTCTTATAGATCTCAATTATTTTGATTCCTTCTTCCCTTCCTGTCCTGCTCCTTTGGCCGGTGCGCCTGCGCCCTTAGCGGCAGCGCCTTTAGCCGGGGCGGCCTTTGACTGTCCTGCGGCCGGGGCTGCAGTTCCAGCGGCTGTAGCTGTGTCTTCCGTACCTTCAGCAGCAACTGCCTTCTCTTTCTTTATCTTAAACTTCACGATCTTAATCTTCGGGAGGCCGTATATCGAATCGCCGTCTTTCCATTTTTCTTTGTCCTTAAGCTGTTTGATCTTTTCATATCTTTTTAATACGGATCTGTGAGCCTTATCTTTATCGGCTGAACCCAGGCTTGGATGTTGAGACATCTATTGATACCCCCTATTTTAAGTATGCGTCCTTACGGACATTTTTTATTCTCTTCAATTCCGCCAGCGCATCAGCGCCGGTTTTATTTGCGAATGCACCCACATATACCTGGTACAAAGGATATGTCTGGCCTATGTAGGCGTTGAAGCCCCGCCTTCTCAACTGAGCGACTTCTCCGGCAGCGTTCTCTCTCTTCGTAAATGAGCCGGTTACTATCGTGTACGACTTCGAATAGCTTTGGACGCTTGCCGGCGCCTTATTTACTTGCACTGATACCGGAGCGATCTGTCGCGGCGTCATGCTGGCATTCGATGCTGGAGCCTGCGGTCCGACCTCTTTTTTAACGGCAGATTGCGAAGCTATCTGCTCGGCCATGCGTGATCTTCCGGCTTCCACGCCCAGTGCGTATATCACAACCATAAGCATAACTATGCCTATGGAAATGAATATTACCTTTTCCAGGGTAAGTGTTACGGCAACATTTCTTTCGAAATCCCGTTTTGGCAGGATGCTGCCCAACCCCGGAAAGCCCTTCCTGGGTTTTTCAAATTCAAATAATTCTTTTTGATCTCTATCCTCTTCCATATGCTAATTTTACCGCATTATATCAGATGACGAGCGGATATTCAACCTGAAAAGTTTGCTCGACAGCTGAATTGAGGGTTTGGAGGAATCGCCTGACAAGTGTACGGAAAGGCTCTTCCAGCCACCCCCCTCGCTTGTCAGCATGATCTTGGACATATCTTCCGGAATTTTTTTTGTCAGTCCTTCGGCAAAATATATTTTTATATCCGCGTCCATCGATTTGTCATTATACAGGATGCCGGTTATTGAAAGCTTGATCTCATCGCTTACGGCATCTAGTTTATTTATCTTGACGCCGTTTTTACATGGGGCGATCTGCCCGCTTATACTGCGGTAAGACCAGTTTCCGCTGAACGGGGCCGACACCAACCCTGTGAGGCTATCGTACGAGCCGCCCTCCGGCAGGCTTTCGCACTTTACGAAGCGAACATTATGAAGATCGAAATCTACAGTTGCCTTTTGCATGTCGAAACCGTGTATCGTCGGCTTGATGGTTGCGTCTCTTGACTCAATCCCCAACCCGGCCTGGTTATTGACGATCTTGAGGTCACTAAAAACGAAAGATACGATCCCATCCTTATGCAGGCTGCCGTAAGATAATTTAAGATGAGCTGTCCTCTCAAATGCGAAGATCGCCATTCTATCGAACGATACGTAAAAAATTGCTGTTGCGCATATTAAAACTATTATTATTCCCAGCAGAACGTTTCGAAATCGCATTTCCTGCACCTTTCTTCGTCCCTTTCGGGTAATTTTTCGAACCTCAGGCTCTTGATCTTGGCCCATACATCCTTTATTATATCTTCCACCTCCGCGACCATCTCGTCGGATATTTTTACGGTCTTGGCAACATATTGCCCTTTCTTGTAACCCTCTTTGCGCAGGTCGGCATAAACCGGTTCTGCGAATACGAGCGAGCCGCAGGATACCTTACGCCCCTTAGGCTGTTTTTTGTCCCTCTCGAATAGAAGTTTGTAGCATACCAGCTGTCTTAAGTATCCGTCGCATTCGGCGCTTGCCAGATCGTCGTATCTGGATATTTTTTTCAGATGATCGTCGGGCTTGCCGGTTTTGTAATCTATTATCCTGACAAGCCCCTTACTCTCATCATCCCATTCGACCTTATCGTACTTGCCCGTGAATATGATATTATCGCCGATCGTTATCAGCAGTTTCTTCTCCAGACTTATCGGCATGATCGGATCTTTTGCCAGCATGCCAAACCAACCCTTTAGCGTCTCCATTTTATTGAGGCAGTCCTGCCCGATGATCTTGTCAACGCCCTGGAATTTCAGTTCTCTGGAGAAATATTTTCTGAAATAATCAAAGCTCGGAAACCGTTTCTTCTCCATATAATCCATGTATGTATCTTCGAGCGCTTTGTGGACGCAGTTTCCGAATATGAGGCTCTTCTTCTTCGAACCGGGTAGCTTTAGCAGGTCGTTATATAGGAATTTTCTACCGCATGTTATGTAGGTATTGAGCCTTGTGGGGTTAAGGGTCAGGTTGTAGACCATATCTTTTAAGATACCCTCCGTTCCTGCGAACGGATCCTTAAGATCTGTAACCTCCAGCGATTTTGATATCAGATCTTCTTCGTTGGCATATTCAGCGGACTCGGTGTGTATACCGAGCTCGTTTAGATATAGGCTTGAGACCGATGCCTCCGTGGGGCTTGCCGTAAATATCAGGTTCGATTTTGCCCTTGTCGCGGCTACATAGAAAAGCCGTGTCTCGTCATACAGGGCAAGTTCTTTCAGCGCCTCTTTCTCGGCCTTCTTCGTCTTAAATAGATCGGACGGAAGCCGAATCTTGTCAGGAATGGGCCGCGCAGGCCAGTTCTTGTTATGAAGACAGAATGGTATTATAACGGAGTGAAACTCAAGCCCTTTCGAGCCGTGTGCCGTATAGAGGCGCACGCCGGTTTGTGTCAGTGTGACAAGGTTACCCTGGATCGGCAGGCCGTGGTCTTTCCGCGTCTTGATGTCGAGCATGAAGTCATCGAGCCTCGCCGCGGGCTTTGCTATGTCGCTTGCCTTGATGAGATTTACAAATGAGCCCAGGCTTCTCAATTGCCTGATCCTCAAGATGTTGTTATCGGCGTATTCCTTTAATATGTACTTATATATGCCGGAGTCTTTGATGTAATCCAGAAGCATGGAATGGACAGACCTGGTCCTCGCGTCCACGAGAAGGCGCCTTATTATTTCGCAGGCATGGCTAAGGGCATCCGGTTTATCGAATTGGATTTGCCGGGCAGGCTTTGAGCTGAAATAATCAAGGAACGCCTCGAGGACGGTTAAGCCACCCTCGCCCCCAGGGCTCTTTCTATTATTATTGACGAAACTTAAGAATCTTAAAATATCTGCCTGTGGTATCGAAAGATAATCCGCGCTTAAAACCTTATAAAGCGCAAGGTCTTTTAATTCATGCTCTTTCGGGTCTATGTGCGCCAGATCAAGGACGTCGAGCATCTGCCGCACACGTGTCTCGCCGCCTATATCTTCCTTGCCGTCCGTAGCATAGGGTATCCCGGAGCGTAAGAATGCGTCCGCCACTTTTAATATATCGGCCCTTTTGCGCACTAGTACGGCGATATTATCGTAAGGATGCGACCTCTCGTATTCCGTCAGATTACGATCGGCCTCTATTGCCTCTTTCAGGCTCTTTATCTTGTCCACTATATAGATCATCTCTTCTTCGGGCGCGCTGAACTCCCTGAATGTGATCTCCTTATCCTTATAATCGAAAACCGCTTCAAGTTTCTTTTCGGAGACCCTCTCTTCCTGCGGGATCATTTTAATTATCCTGGCGGATATATCTATGAGCTCTTTTGCGGAACGGTAGTTGCTTTTCAGATTGAGAGTTTTGATCTCTGGGAAGCGCCTTGACAGCTCCTTGAAATTTCCGACGCTGGCTCCCTGAAATCTATATATCGACTGGTCGTCATCGCCGACACACATAAGATTGGGGTTCTTATAATCGAGGAGCTCGAACAACAGGTCCATCTGGGCGCCATTGGTATCCTGAAATTCATCCACCATCACGTACTTATATAGATCGCGGTACTCCTTTTTAAGTGACGGCTCGTTCTTCAGGACCTTTATTGCGAACAGTATCATGTCGTCGAAGTCATATCTGCCGCGTTCATCGAATATATCTTTATTCTTGCCCTCCTTGAGCTCCTCGTATTTTTTATATACGATGGAGAACGCGTTGAGTCTCGAGGCATATTTTTCCTCGAACAGCTTGTGCTGTCCTTTAGGATTTTTAATGTAGTTATTCAGGCCCTCGGGCGAAATGCCGTCTTTCTTCAGCTCGCTTATCTTGTTGAGGATCTCTTTTAGATATGTGTACGGCGCGCGGAATGGGCGTATCTCATCGATCTTATCGGTATTATTCAGGATGTACTCTATGACCCTCATCCGCTCTACGTCATCCATCTGGACTTTGTCGCCTATGTATATTGCCGCCTCTTCGGATTCCTGGATCACGGAGTTGGCGAAGCTGTGAAAGGTTGCCACCTCGACACCGTATCCCGCTACACCGATAGTTTGCGCAAGTCTTTCTTTCATTGTCTTGGCCGCGGAGTTCGTGTAGGTGAGGATAAGGATGTTTTCAGGCAGGGCTTTCGTTCTTTTCAATATAGCGCCGGCGCGGACCGACAGAAGCTGTGTCTTACCTGTACCCGGCCCCGCCAACACAAGAAGAGGCCCATCGATAGTGTCGACGGCCTCTTTCTGCAGGCTGTTTAACTCACCGTAGAAATCAGAGTGTTTTTTCATAAAAACGCATGAGGGGTTATTTCTGATTCAGGAGCTTGTCTATCCTGGAGATGATCTTCTCATTCTGCGTGTAGCTGTAGCCGTTTGTGGATGTGGCGCGGTGGGCTACCAGGATCTTTGCTTTAACGAGATCTTCCAGGCATGCCGATACTTTGGCCCTTTCTTCACCTATCCAGGTGGCCACTCCGCGCGGCGTATCTATCGAGGCCTGATTTTCGTGGAAAAATCTTATAATTTTAAGATGTATTGGTGATTCAAATATATCAACTTTACCCATAGATCTCCTTCTCCAGAGCGCCCCTGACGTCTTTTCTTTTGATCACCTTAAGGAATACGTCTACCACCTTCGGATCAAACTGTGTCCCTGCATTGCTCTTAATTTCATCGATCGCTTCATCTATCTTCTTTATGTTTCTGTACGGCCTCTTCGTTATCATCGCCTCGAAGGCGCTTACGACCGCCATGATCCTTGCGCCTATCGGTATCTGTTCCTTCTTCAACCCCTTAGGATAGCCCGATCCGTCGTAGTGCTCGTGATGATACAGGATTATGGGCGCTACCGTTTTCAATGCCTTCATATGCTTTATCAATTCAACGCCGGCTTCGGGATGGCCCTTGACTATCTCATACTCCTTGCCGGTCAATTTTTCAGGCTTGGTCAACACCTCATATGGGACCACTATCTCGCCTGCGTCGTGTAAAATCGACGCATATTCGAGGCTCTTCATGCTATCCGCATCGAGGTGTATTTCCTGCCCCATGGCGAGAGCCACCTTTAGGAACGAGGCTTTGGGAACGTATGTTCCCGGCGCGCGCGTGTCGAGAACCTTCGCCAGGGTTTTTATGCTGCCTATCATAAGCTTTTCCTGCTCTTTGTAGAGCTGGGCATTCTTGATCGCTATTACGGCCTGTTCAGCCATTGTGGACATTATTTCCTGATCAAAGGATGTAAATGGTTTTCTGTCAACTTTATCGTAGATCGTTATAACCCCGATCACATCCTCGTCTATCAGCGGAACTGCAAGGAAGTCCTGTCCTCGTATTGGGCGGCCGTATTTGAATGCTCTTCCGGGGGCATGTTTTCCCACTCTTACCTTCTTAAGCCTCACGCTTGTCTTTCTTAGGTCCACCGTGGCCTTTGGCAAAAGTATCATATGCCTCGAATCGACAAGTTTTATCGAGCATCTGTTCGCCCTCATGACCTGCAGCGATAGCCGCGCTATACGCGGTAAAAGCTCGCTTAAGTCAAGCGTAGAGCTTATCAGCCTGTGTACCGTATGAACCGTGGAGAGCGCAATCGCACGGGGGCGTATGGTTTCGTAAAGCTTCGACAATTCTAATTCCTTCTGGATCTCCCTGACGACCGTATCGGTAAATGAGGAAAATACATCCAATATTTGCGGCGCCGCGTCCTTCTTCTTATAGCACGATCCGATATAACCGTATAATTTATCGCCCTGGGTAATGGGATAGATGAAGCCGTGCAGCCCCTCGATGCAGTTGAATCTGGCCAGGGCCTTCGTCTGCCCGGCCTTTTCGATTGCCGTGTATATATCTTTTAAGCACTTGTTTTTTTTGGCCGGGGGAAATTTTTTGTGGTGCGGGCACGTGCAGGAGACGAGCTGTTTCAAGTCCTGCATCTTCGGATTAGGCTTCTCTATAAGCCACCATGCGGCGGGTTTAATGAGGCAGCCTATGCACTCCTCTTCCTTCTTCAGGCCTGCGCTCTTCTTTAAACGCTCGAAAAGCTCTTTCTGATATATATTATTGTTCTTCTTCTCTTCTTCCATAAATGTGTATTGATTATAAAGCTATTCCGTTTAAGTGTCAAGGACGCTACTCGCCCATTCTGCTTATCTAAACCCTCTCGTAAGGCTCAAAAAACTTCTTATATTCGTCGAGCGCGTACCGGTCTGTCATGCCGGCTATATAATCGCAAATTACGCGCCGCTCGCCTTCTTTTTTCAAGCGCGCTTGAGTTGTCGGAGGAAGTTGTTCGCTTTTATCCAGATATATATTGAACAGGCTTGTAATAAAACGGTATGCCTTATTCGACATTCGCACGACCCTGTAATGCTGGTAGAGATTGGCTTTAAGAAATTCTCTCATGGTTTTTCGGGCTGCCTGCATCGAAGGTGACATCGTTACGATCCGCTTCGGGATCTTCCCCGTGTCCTGTGGGCGCCGGATATTAAATTTCCTGATGTTAGATTCTGTCTGATTCAATAGATCCGTTACCTGTGCATTGATAAGGGACCGGATGATCTGGTACTTTTTCTTCTCTCCCTCAAGGCTATGATAATTTTTTTTGATTTCCTTTTCTTTGTCTGCCCACAATTTCACGTTTCTCAGGTCGCTTTCCTTTATAAGGCCGCTTGTGATTCCGTCATCCAGGTCATGATTATCATAGGCTATCTCATCGGCTATATCGACCGCCTGGATCTCCAGGATAGGCGATCCATTGGATTCGAAAGGTATCGCCGGCCTCGGCCGGTCAAACGGGGTGGAGTGTTTTATTATGCCTTCCCTCACCTCGTATGTGAGGTTTAGCCCGGGGAAGTTCGGATATCTTTCCTCCAGAAAATCGACGACCCTTAAACCCTGGGTGTTATGATCGAACCCGCCGTGATCTTTCATCAGTTCACAAAGCGCATCTTCTCCGGAATGGCCGAACGGCGTGTGCCCGAGGTCGTGGGCCAGGCTTATAGCCTCGACGAGGTCTTCGTTCAGCCTCAATGCCCTGGCTATAGATCTTGCGATCTGGCAGACTTCAAGCGTGTGGGTGAGCCTGGTGCGGTAGTAATCCCCTTCGTGGTTTACGAATACCTGGGTTTTGTATTCGAGCCGCCTGAAGGCGGTCGAGTATATTATCCTGTCCTTGTCACGCTGATAACAGGATCTGTAATCGTGCTCCTCTTCTTTATAGCACCGGCCTTTCGAATGTTTGGATTTTTGCGCGTAAGGCGCCAGAGACTCTTCTTTCTTTTCCAGATCCTTGCGTTTAAACATTAGCTCTTAGGCCTTTAACAGTTTATACATCGCCTCGAGTGATTCCGATACAACTTTCGTATTGCCGAGTATGGGCATGAAGTTCGTATCGCCCGCCCACCGCGGAACTATGTGAATATGGACATGTCCGGCGAACCCTGCGCCGCCGATCCTGCCTATATTCACACCTATATTATATCCGTCGGGTTTAAGCTTTTTATCGATCGAGCGTTTAGTTTTATTTACGAGCCTCATGAGGTCGAGGAGTTCATTATCTTTTAATAACTCCAGGCTTTTGACATGCTTGTGCGGCGCTACCATGACATGGCCGTTATTATAGGGATAAAGGTTCAGCATCGAGAATGAGTACTTCGTGGATTCAAGAATGAATTTAGATTTGCGCACAGCCTTTTTATTGCCGCAGAATATACACTTCTTATTTGCCCTTAAGTATATATACTTGCTTCTCCACGGTGCCCATAATTTATCCATTTCGGAGCCCCTTCCGCTCGTTCTCCAACTTAACCTTTGCATCCTCGAAATCCTGCCTTGCGAAATCCGTATTCCACGTCTTTTCCTCGAACGATCTTCCGGTCACGATCTTAAGGAAATTTTTGAAATCTTCATGGTAACTGCCGTAGATGTGGAAGCTGTCACTTATATCTACATATCTTCCTACGGAAACATCCGTGTGGATCCTCTTGGATATTTTTTCAGCCATGACCCTCTGAAGGTCCGTGAGCGCAAATATATTCATGAAGCTCGCCTTGTAGGCATCCCTCGAGCGCCAATGCGTATTCATGTCGAGCGAATATTTATTGCCATCCTGTTTGACGAGCCTCGCCCAGATCCTTTGCAGGCACGGGGGGTCATCCGTTACGGGATCTGATTTCGGATTCCACGTTATACCCTGAGCTCTGCGAGAATAAGGCGTCTCGGATAATTTTTTTATCATGTAATCGATCTGATCGATAGACTGCCCTTCGATATTATAGCCGGTCAACCTCTGATGATACGTGTAAGTCCATTTTCCTTCCTCGGGTTTTATCCAGTGATCATGAATACCATCGACCACCTCCTGCCTGTAGACTTCCAAGTCTTCGAGGCCGCCGGGAAATGCCCTGTGTATGCGGGGCTCTTTCATCGGATCATTGACAATCATGATCATCGTGCAATCCTTACTTGGCGGGTCATCCTTTTTATCGTATTCGGTCTTTATATCAAGCCCGTCCTCCCAGGTAGCCACAACTGCTTTCTCCCAGGCTTCCGGAAGCGTTGCGCCTTCCGCTTTTATTACGGGTATCTGGTTTATCTTCATATTTTTATTATCTTTCCTTCTATCCCTGCATCCGTTACATCTAGGATGCCGTACGAATTGGTCTTAGCAAATATCTTGTCCGTAGGGCTGCCCGGGTTAAAGAACAATACACCGTCTTTAACTACATTGACGCTCGCATGAGAGTGCCCAAAAATTATCACATCCACATTTTTGAATTCGCCTTTTACCGTATCCATAAGGTCTGCCGGCGCACCATAACCGTGAATGACCCCGATCTTGAATTTACCCACCTGAATTATCTCCTTCTGATTCAGAGTGTGGCTTATGTCGCTTGGATCCATATTTCCACAAACAGCGGTTGTGGGCCTTAAGCTCTTCAATTTCTCCAGGACATCCTTATCCACAATATCGCCTGCATGGATTATCATATCGACCTGCCCTATAGCTTCATATATCTCCTTGGGGAGGTCGTGTGCTGCCCTCGGGATATGCGTATCGGATATAACCAGTATCTTCATTTACAGTACCACCATCTTTTTTTTGCCATAAAAACCGAAGATCGAATTCAGGATACCTATATCCCAAATGGCGAGCTTGAGTTCTTTGGCAAGCAGCTTAGCGTTCTCATCTATACCCCTTAGCGGGATAATCACCCTGTTCGATGCCTTCACCGACAGTGATTTAACGTTCTTTATATAATTAACGATGTCGTTTTCGTTAACGCAATTTTTATATGTTTCAGCTATCCAGTAATTACCGCGAAAAGACGCGGCCACGGCTTTTGATGAATCGGCGAATGTCTTTACCTCGACCTTCGTGAAGCGGGGCAGCCTCGCGTTCTTTCCGTCTATTGCAACGAGTTCGCCGCAGAAGATATTGAATAACTCCGCTATCCTTTCCTCCGGGGCAAGCCCAAAATCATGTTCGAAGCCGGCGATATGGCTCACTACCTCTTTCTTGAATAGCGTCATCTTGTCAAAAGTCCCGTCGATCAACAGGTCCCTGCGTCGTTTGTATACGTTCTTAAGCCAGAATTCGAGCATAGCGTCTTCTATCTCGTAGAATATACCGTTTTTAGATATCAGGCCGATCTCCGACAGGTGCGCCACGGCTTTAGATGTGTCCTGGAGTTTCGTTTTTAATGCGCGAGCTATCTCCTGCTGTTTATTGATCCCGCTGGCTATCGATATCAGTACATCCATGTGGAAATTCTTATCTTTTGTATCGAGTATGCTTAAGAGGTAATTGATGAGGTATTGATGTATCGCTCCGTTCGCGTTATATACAAGCTCTATGATGGCATCGGCTATCGCGTCGGCCTCTATGTGGCCCGACATTTTTCCCGCGGCGATCTCCTTAATCTTCAACGTGATCCTGTCCAAGTAGAATGGGTTTCCGCCGGTGAATGCGGTGAGGAAACTTCTTATTACCTCAGGGACATCAAATCCGGAAAATCTTATGCCGAGGAATGCGGCGGATGTTTTAAAATCGAAGTTCCTGACCTTCACGACCTCAAAATTACCGAAAAGAAGCGATAACTTCTCGGATATTATCTTCTTGATCGCCTCATTCCTGGAGCTCGAAACGATATACATAGTATCCTTCTGGACCATGATGATCTTGCCGAATCCCAGGAATGGATTCTTAATACCTAAATTTTCGAGATTGTCGAATTCGTCCAATATCACAACGCATGAAAGGGCGGTCTCAGACTTAAGCGTCGAGGTAAGGGCCAGGAGCCCCAGGTATGCCTCGTCAAGCTCGCCGTTGCCTACCAAGGAGAGCACCTGTTTTATAGCGGCGTGCGTTTTCGGCAGCATCCTTTGCGCACGCTCCAATAGGTCGGATATATCTATGCTTACGTCTTCTCCGAGTCTTTGAAGCGTGTTGTATAAAAGGGTTGCTATGAACTTATTGGCGAATGAATCAAACCCTTCCTTGACGATCTCGACATAGACCGGCACAAAGCCTTCGTTTTTAGCCATGTGCAGGAAGTGGAGTATAATAGAGGATTTTCCGGCAAGGCTCGGGCCGGTTAACGCTACGTTCTGCCGGTAGCCTTCCTTGAGGGCCAGCACGCGTTTATTCAGAAGCTCGAGAACTTCTTCTCTTCCGAAAAATTTCTCCCCTACAGCTGGTTCACTGAACATATCCTTATCCTATCGTGACAGATAATACATCGGATTTCGAGGTTTTCCGTCTTTGCGTATCTCGAAATGAAGCGACGCTTCTTTAGCCCTGCCGCTCCTGCCCACTCTCGCTATTATATCACGCCGTGACACGTTGTCTCCGACTTTTACTAGTATTTCGGAATTGTATGAATATACGGTCTGATAATTATCACCGTGATCCAGTATTACGGTCTTACCAAATCCCTTGAGATGAGAATCGCAGTAGACCACGCGTCCCGACCTCGAAGCCGTTACGCTCGCCCCATCCGGCGCTTGTATATCTATGCCCTTATTTATAGCGTTGTCTATTTTATCACCATAGGATGCGATCGTACAGCCCTTTACCGGCCAGATGAAGGATTCACTTGAATATGAAAGATTGCGAGGTTCTTTAGGTTTTAATGTCGCAGGTATAATAAGGACCTGTCCGCGCTCTATGGCGCTCGAGTCATGGATAGAATTGGCTTTTAATATCGTGTCCATGTCTACCCCGTACATCCTGGAAATACTCCATACCGTATCGCCGGGCCTTACGGTATAATGAATCCCTCTGATATTGGATGTAGGCGGCGTTGCAATCGGACGCGTAGGCGCGCTGGCGCATCCGGAGAGAAATGAAATAAAAAGCATTGTCAATAATACTTTCATACGATACTTTCTGGAGCGGGTGAAGGGAATCGAACCCTCGTATCTAGCTTGGGAAGCTAGCGCTCTGCCATTGAGCTACGCCCGCGATTTGCTGCTGTTTGCCCGTAGGCAAATCGTCCCGAGGATGCAGCAGTCTTTCTGCTAGCATCCGAGGGACTACCTTAAAATTTTGTTATCTCCTTAAAATGATTATAACGTTCGTCGATCTCTCTTGTTGTAATATCCAGTAGCCTGTTGACACTGAAGTCCTCGACCGCGAAAGACGCCAGTATGCTGCCGTACACTACACTCTTTCTGATACTGGGCTCATCTATTTTCTTCTGCCTGCTTAAGAATCCGACCATTCCGCCCGCGAACGTATCGCCCGCGCCTGTCGGATCGTAGACGGATTCCAGTAAATACGCAGGCGCGATAAAATGAGATTTTTTCGAAAAATATATGACGCCGTGTTCGCCCTTCTTTATCACTACCGCCTTGGGCCCCATCGATACTACAAGGCGAGCGGCCTTCATAAGATTCGACTCACCCGTAAACTGGCGTGCCTCGGCATCATTCAATAGCAGTACGTCTACTTTATCCAGCAACAACTCGAAGTCGCGCCTCTTGTGCGTTATCCAATAGTTCATCGAATCGCATGCGATAAGCTTGGGACGTTTGATCTGCTTTAGCACGTTATATTGCAGTACCGGATCGATATTTGCAAGGAATACGAATTCGGACTCTCTTAAACTTTTTGGGATCTCGGGTTTGAAATTTTTAAAGACATTCAGATGCGTATAGATGGTGTGGGCGGTATTGAGATCGTAATTATATTTTCCCTTCCACCTGAACGTCTTCTGCCCCCGGGCTACGTGCAAGCCCGCCGTACCGATACCTTTATTCTTAAATAGCGTCATATATTTTTTTGGGAAATCCGATCCGACCGTGGCTATTATGTCCACCTTATTGAAGAAGGACGCCGCCATCGAGAAATAAGTCGCGGACCCCCCGAGCGCCTCATCCCTTTTGCCGAACGGCGTCTCGATCGAATCTATAGCAACCGAACCGACTACTAAGATACTCATTTATACCTCAATGGTTTCTACGGGCGGCATACGTGAAGCATGAAAAATACCTTCTCCACAACGCTTCCGTAGACCTAAACTGATTATTTCCAAAAAAGTAATCTACCACCGCTTCGCGCAATCGAGCAAGCTCTTTCAAGCGAGCAAGGCTCGTCGCGCCTTCCAAAGTTAGATCCAATAACTCAAGGCCGCGCTCAAAGGCCTTCTGGCAATAGGCGGAGTTATTCTTCACCTGCCAGTTTAATGCGCGCTCCACTTCGCTGCCAATATTCGCCATCTGTTCGACAAATGGCATTTTGTTCCAGCGTCCCGCGGCAAGATCTTTGTGCTGATAGCTCATTGCTTAACCTTCTTCGCGGCTACTTCAATGATCTTCTTCCGCAGCGCCTCATTCTCTACGCCGCGGCTTCTATTGCCCTGAGATGGGCGCATATTTATCATGGAATCAAATTCAATAAAATTGTCCCCACTCATATCCGGGTAAAAGTTTATTCCCCAAAGGCTTTTTTGTTTCGACCCATTATCTAATAGCAATGCTTCCAGGTCAGAATGAAGCTCAGCGTCCACTGCAATAATTTGCCTGTCAACATCGACAACCGCTTTTACCATGTTCCCAAACAGGTTGGTAGCCATTTGCTTAAGCTCGCCGATTGTTATTGTTTCAGTTATTATTTTCATTTGTTATTTTTTCACCTTAAACGTACTGTAACTACGTCTGCTTTTCCTGCCCTCATCGTAAACTTGTTTCAGTGTCCAGGTGTAAGTCTTTCCATTCTCGAACGTCTTCGAGGGAAGGCTTTTCGCGTATTGTTCCGAAGGAACCTCTTCCTTATATACGAGCGCGGATTCAACGAGGTTTGAACCTTCATATAATCTGAAATCATAAAATCTCCTAAAGCCTCTGGTGCTTTCGTGCGAGCTCCATTTGAATTCAAGCGAATCTTTTCCGGTAAGATCGACCGAATCATTTACCGGTGATATGAGAACCGGCTCCGGTACTTCCTCCGCCCCTCTTTCGCGCCCCATCATTCTCGGCATCGCAATGGGCGCCCACAAACAAATTATAGCCAGAATTATGATAGCCGATTTCATTTACACTCTCCTCGAGCATGGCCGCAGGAGCAGGAGGTATGGCACAGCTTGTGCTCTACTTCGCCAAGCCTATGGCATAGATCCGCCTGTATTATGCACGAACCTACGATATACGCGGCAATCGCCGCGGCCAGCAGTTTCTTATAAACCGGCCTGATGGTAGTTCCTTTCAGATATTTCATAAGCTCATTTCTCCTTATCTGCATCGTATATAGCGGCGATTATTATTCCTTTAATAGGTAATTCGATCAAGCCCGTAATAGTCCAATAGATAATAACGCCTGTGGCCACCGTCATAAAAGCATGGGTTACGAACATTCCCGGCAATGTGCTAACCGCCCATAGGCACAATCCAAAGATGAGCCCCTTAGCAATTTTATTCTTGCCGGGGATGCCTTTACTGAGAAGGGCGTAAACAATCGCTAGAACGATATTGACTAAAAAGCTTCCTATGTAATATCCCACTCCCGGGGGGCCATCCATAGTTCTCCAGACATTTGTCGGTTCAATTTTGTAAACCCAATTAAACAGCCATCCGCATGTAACTGCCCCAAAAATCGCGCCGAATATCGACACTGCCAGTGAAGCGATAAGTACTTTTCCTATCTTCATACCACGTTTCCTTTTATACTAATCAACCATAACCTTAAAGGCTGTTAATTCGGATTTTCCAGTCCAGTCACCCTTGCATTGCACTTTGTAGCCGCAGGCAAATAATTCAATCGGTATTATGACGTGACCCGGCCCTTCCAGCCAGGCATTAGCCGTAATTTTTATAACAATTCCTCCGATGGCAAGCTCCCTTTTTTTGGTGTCTACAGCCGTTATTTTGCCTTTGATGGCCCCGCTCTCAGCCTGCTTTCTATCTATTTTTTGTGCCTTCATCTCCGATAGGCCGGTAAATTTTCCGTCCACCTCGACATAATCTCCCGATACGATATTCTCAAGCGCAAGAGGGTAGTCTTGTTCATTCTCTATCCATGCGTCGGCCGCTTTTATTGTTACGCCGGAAATCTGCAGTTCCTTTTTAGAGGAATCCACAGAGCTTACCTTACCCCTAATTTCGTCCGCTAAGCAGGTTCCCGCTGCTACAAAAACCATTAAAAATATCATCGCTGTCTTTTTATCCATATAGCTCCCACTTATTTTCATTTTATTTAAGCACCTTTAAAATAACGAGAACCATAGTTATTCCAGCCACAACTGCCATAAACTTGCCCATCATCCGAGTGTTCTTCAATTCCTTCGCTACCGATATAGGTTGTATCCTCCAGTTTATTTTTGCATAAAATTTTCTCTGCATCTCAATAGCCCTCTCCGGCACCTTAATACACAATATCCCGAATGCCAATATAAGCCCTGTCATTACCAACGCCGCAATCGCCGCCATCACGCTTTCCCGTATAAGCTTAGTAAGATCGCAAGGTCCTCGTTTGCGCTCAATGAGTGAGGCGCATTTTTCGGCATAAATATGAATACGCCGGGCTTCATCTTGATCGATTTATCGAATAAAATAAACGTTCCTTCGCCTTTAAGCACTGTCACAACTCCTTCGCGCGCCGATGTATGTTTCGAGATGTCAGTTCCTTTCTTAAGACACATAAGCGTGTGGTCCGACAGCTCACCCTTCGCAATAACGGTGCTGAATATTCCCTCCTTTGGGAATTCCATAAGTTTATTCAGATCTCTTACTGCCGATTTTACCATAATTAAGGTATCCCTCAAGGGGCTCGTGCCGGCAGGAACAGCGCTCCCCGGCAGGATGCCCTTGCCTGCCTATCCTCCCGGCTAAATTTTTTGATCCTTCAGCAATGTGATGTGGCGACGTGGTGAACAGGGCCTTAAAATTTTTTATGGCTCGGTCCGCTGCTGCTAACTGGCGGCGGCATAAAAAATTTTACTGGAGCGAGGTTTTCCGCTGGAGAAAACCGAACGTCCCTGTGAACCACTCGACACAGCACATTCTCTTGCTGTATTGAAAAAATTCAAATAACGACTTTGTGGGACAGTCCCCTACGATTAGCAACTTTGGACGCTGGGGACAGTCCCTTCAAACATTGCTCCGAAACTTTGATAGAACAGTACTCACCGCACATTGTGCATACGTCTTTCGCACCTGGTGTCGACATCTTCCTGTACTTCTTCGGTTTTGACTTATCTAACGCAAGCTTGAATTGCTCATCCCAGTTTCTCGCTTTTCTCGCCTTCGATATTGCTATATCCCAATCGAGGGCGCCTGCTACACCCTTTGCAATATCGGCCGCGTGAGCCGCGATCTTCGATGCTATTACGCCTTCTTTAACGTCGTCTAGCGTAGGAAGCCTTAGATGCTCCGATGGCGTTACATAGCAGAGGAAATCAGCGCCCTTACTTGCCGCGAGCGCCCCGCCTATTGCGGCCGTTATGTGGTCGTATCCGGGCGCAACGTCCGTAACGAGCGGGCCCAGGACATAAAATGGTGCGCCGCTGCATATCGATTTTTCGAGAAGTACGTTAGCTTCTATCTGGTCTATCGGAACATGCCCGGGCCCTTCTATCATCACCTGGACGCCTCTCTTAAGCGATGCCTTCTGCAGTTCTCCCAATGTGATCAGCTCTGAAATTTGAGGCCCGTCGGTTGCGTCGGCTACAGAACCCGGCCTTAAACCGTCTCCAAGGCTCATAGTAACGTCATATCTCCTGGCGATATCCAAGACTTTATGGTAGTTTTCGTAAAAAGGATTTTCCCGGCCATTTTCCGTCATCCACTGCGCGATGAGCGCGCCGCCGCGGCTGACGATATCGAGGACGCGGCCATTTTTCGCAAGCATCTTAACTGCGTTTCTCGTTACGCCCGCATGAATGGTGAAAAAATCAACCCCGTCGGAAGCCTGCTCTTCGAGCACATCGAGCATGAATTCCACAGGTATCGATTTGATGGAGCCGAATTTTTTAACGCCGTTTATTACGATCTCGTATAGCGGGACTGTGCCGACCGGTACACCGGACGCCCTAAGGACCCTGCGCCTCGTCTCCTTAATATCGCGGCCCGTCGAAAGGTCCATGACGGCATCCGCTCCGGCATCTATGGCCGCAAGGGTCTTAACGATCTCTTTTCCTATATTGGAAGAATCCGCGGATGTGCCTAAGTTCGCGTTCACCTTGGTCTTCAGGCCCTGGCCGATACCGCAAGGCGCGGTTAGCCTATGTTTAATATTCTTTGGGATTACGATGCGGCCTTTGACGATTAATTTGCGGATGGTTTCCGGATCGGCGCGTTCGCTTTTGGCGACGAACTTTACCTCTTTGGATATCAGGCCGTTCCTGGCGATTTCAACTTGCGTCATTTGACTCTTCTTAATCTTTTAAATGATCTTTGTTCGATATTGTAAACTTTAAATCTTAACCTGGAGAATCTCACGGAGCATTTCTTGTCGATAAGCTTGAAAAATTCTTCCAGTACCCTTAGAGATTCTTTAACGCGCTCTATGTTAGCGCCGAATATATCCGATGAATCGACCCTTTTAAGTTCGCTGGGCTTACGGGATACGCGCCCCACATCCTCCGTGGAATTCCGCGATCCAATAATATTACCGGATTTGGTCAGATAAGGTTTTGCGATATTTGATATCGAGTGCCTTATCGACTTCAGTTCTTTGGTAAGCGCTTCTGAATTGAGCGCAAACCGCGTGATCTCCTCGCAAACCCTTAAGCCCTCCCTCGACCTATTCAGGTTCGCATCGATTATCCGAAATACCGCCTTCTTCATATTGAAAAACTAACCCTTTATCTTGTTGATCAAATACGTGGTCGAGTACCCATTAACGAATGGTATAGTCGCGACCCTGCCTCCGCAGCATTTTACGAAATCACTGCCGACTATGTCACGCTTCTTCCAGTCGCCGCCCTTCACGAGCACGTTCGGCTTTAATCGCTGAATTAATTTTTCCGGCGTTGTTTCACCGAATATCGTAACGTAGTCGACAAAGCACAGGCTTGATAGTATCTTTGCCCTGTCATACTCTTTATTTATCGGCCTATCCAGGCCCTTTATCTTACGCACAGAGCTGTCACTATTAAGTCCTACGACCAGGATATCGCCCAGCTTCCTGGCTTTGGAAAGATAGTCGACGTGGCCTACGTGAAGGATGTCGAAACAGCCGTTCGTAAAGACTATTCTTTTGCCTCTCGCCTTGAGTAATGATAATTTTCTGGCGAGGGCAGTGGAACTTATTATTTTGGAATTCATTTTGACAACCCCTCTTCTATCAATTCACAAAGTATGTGGCCGATCATTATATGCGATTCCTGGATCCGGGGTGTGTCTCTGGAGGCAACGACTATGGATATATCGCACTCTTTCTTCAACATACCTCCGTCGCAACCCGCCAACGCGATCGTTCTGATCCCGACAGCCTTAGCCTTTTTTACAGCCTCGAGAACATTCTTTGAATTACCGCTCGTCGAGATGGCAAGCGCGACATCGCCCTTTTTGCCAAGCGCCTCCAGCTCGCGCGAGAAGGTTTCAGAATAACCGTAATCATTGGCTATCGCTGTCAATAGGGGTGTGTTCGTGCCGAGCGCGATTGCCGCAAACGGCCGCCTCTCTTTTTTAAAGCGGCCGACGAGTTCTCCTGCGATGTGCTGGCTGTCTGCGGTGCTGCCGCCATTACCGAAAACGATAAGCTTACCGCCTGTCTTGAGCGATCCTATGATAGCCTTTGCCGCGCTTTCAATATTAAGAGCCTGATCTCTCGCGAGAAACTCTTTGACTGAAATGCTTTCGGTAATCCTCTTCCTTATCGTATCTTTCATGGTTTATCCAAAGAATTTTGTAGCCAGCCCGTAAAGTTTCATATCGACGGTCTTAAGTGTGCCGACCGCCTCTTCAATAAGAACTTCTTTTATCTCTGTTCCGCGCAGGCTTGTCATATATCCGAATTTACCTGCAAGCGCCAGCTCCATCGCCTTAACGCCGAACCTTGTGCCAAGGACCCTGTCGGCGGCTGTTGGAGTTCCGCCCCTCTGTATATGGCCCAGGACTGTAACGCGCGTCTCGAATTTAGTCCTCTTCTCGACCTCTTCGGCAAGTATTTCGCCTATTCCACCCAGTCGCACATGCCCGAACGAGTCAAGCTTTTCCTCTTTCGTAACTACCTGGCCGGCCTTAAACTCGGCGCCTTCAGCGACAACCACAATAGAGAAACTCTTCCCTCTGGCGTGGCGCTTTTTCAATATCGCGCAGACTTCGTCTAGGTCGATCTTCACTTCCGGTATCAGTATGATGTCCGAGCCGGTTGCAAGCCCCGAATAGATGGCGATCCAGCCTGCATGTCTTCCCATGACCTCGACTACCATGATTCTGTGATGGCTCTCAGCCGTAGTGTGAAGCCTGTCGATGGCCTCCGTTGCTATATTTATCGCCGTATCGAAACCAAATGTAAAGTCTGTGGCATTGAGATCGTTGTCTATGGTCTTCGGAACGCCGATCACGTTTATCCCCTTACCCTCTTTGTAAAGTTTATTTGCGACTCCGAGCGTGTCTTCGCCGCCGATAGCTATAAGCGCATCCAATTTCAGTTTTTTATAGTTCTCAATGACCTTTGCTACATCGTCTTTGTTTTTGAATGGGTTAGTTCTCGATGTACCAAGTATCGTTCCGCCCTTAACGAGTATTCCCGATACGGAATTGATATCCAGTTCCACGGTGTCAGCGTTGATCAGCCCCTTCCATCCGTTTTTGATCCCGATAACCTTAACATTACTCTGATGGGCAATCCTGACAACTCCTCTTATTACTGCATTTAAACCCGGGCAATCTCCCCCGCCCGTCAATATTCCAACACGTTCCATCTCTTTACTCCTCCTTGTTTTTAAAAATTACCGTATTCTATACTGCCCCTGTACTGAGCGTTCTTATCATCCGGTTTCTTATCTTTTGGCGCGTCCTCTTTATGCGCGATCTTCACCACATGAACTTTTATATTGATTGGCTCTTCGACGCCCAGCATATCCTGCACCCGGCCCTTCACGATATTCTGTATCTTTTCGGTAGTCTCCGGTATGTGGATGTCGGAATACAAAGTGACCCTATTGACGATCGATATACCCTTTTTGCCGGCACGCACGCTTGGCCGCAACTCCTTGACCTCGGGCAGCTGTTTTATTGCCCTCTTTATGAAATCCTCTATGGCGGATAACGATATCGTCACCTGGCCGTCCGGGTTTTCGAAGGCTATCGTCTTTTCTCTCTGGATCTTTCCCATAGCTATCTGGATCACCGTCAGGCTTATGAATATAAGCAATATCCCGGTTATGCCGAGGATGAGCCGCGTATTGGTCGCCGCGTATATCATATTGATGGTTTCGCTTACGGCGTCCTGGGTTATTATATTAAGCGAGATGGCTATTAAAACACCGCCTATCAGTATAAATACGATCGTATAAAATAAAAGCGTCAGTCCGTTTAATATTTTCATATCTTCTTCTCCTTCTCTTGGGCGCTTGGGGCCCGAACGCCTTCGACCACAACATCGACTTCTGCCAGGACGAGGCCGGTCATTTTTTCGACCGCCCTTTTCACGTTCTCCTGCACTTCATCCGCGACCCTGGGAATATCCACCGCGTATTCGACTATTACGTAAACCGTAAGTTTTACCTCGTTCTCTTTCATGCAGATCTTGACACCCTTGGAGTTCGGGGCGTTAAATAAAATATCGTAAAGCGCCTTTCGTAATCCCCCGCCCATCTTATGGACGCCCCGTACCTCAAGGGCGGCGATGGAAGCGATCGTCATGATAGCCTCGTTATTGATCCTGACGACCCCGAGGTCGGTCGATCTTTCCCTATGCGTTTGCTCTTTATTCATATGCATCCCCCTCACAAAAAACTTATATTATTTTGCCGTTTCGAAAAGCTTCTCCACGAAATCCGTCGAATATTTACCGCGGATGAACGCGGTATTGTTCATGACCTTCTTGTGGAATGGTATAGTCGTTTTTATCGGCTCGATCGTGAACTCATCCAGAGCCCTTTTGCAGATACTGATCGCCTCCTGCCTGTTCTTACCATGGACTATCAACTTGCCTATCATCGAATCATAATACGGTGATATGTCGTAGCCTGTATAGGCATGCGTATCGATTCTTACGCCGCGTCCGCCGGGCGTATTGAATGTAACGATCTTACCCGGCGAAGGCATAAAATCATTGTCCGGATCCTCGGCGTTTATTCTGCATTCGATCGCGTGGCCGTAAAATTTGATATCGTCCTGTTTGTAGGATATCTTTTCGCCGGCGGCGATCCTTATCTGCTCTTTGATCACGTCGATCCCCGTAACAGCCTCCGTGATGGGGTGTTCGACCTGGACCCTCGTGTTCATTTCCATGAAATAGAATGAGCCGTCGCTATCCAATAGAAATTCGATTGTTCCGGCATTGACGTAGTTTATGGCCTTGGCGCACTTTATTGCCGCATCGCCCATCTTCTTGCGGAGCTTGGAATCCAAAATGGGAGACGGGGTTTCCTCGACAAGTTTCTGGTGCCTGCGCTGGATCGTGCAGTCTCTCTCGCCGAGATGGACTATGTGCCCGTGCGAATCACCCAGGATCTGGATCTCGATATGCCTTGGCTCTTCGATATATTTTTCGATATAGACGTTCGGATTGCCGAATGCCGCCTCGGCTTCGCGTTGTGCCGTCAGGAGCGCGCTTATGAGCCTTACGTCATTATGGCATATCCTCATTCCCTTGCCGCCGCCGCCTGCCGCGGCCTTCACTATGACTGGATACTTAAGCTCTTTGGCTATTTTTAACGCCTCTTCCTTAGTCTTTATGACCGCTTTACTGCCGGGGATAGTTGCCACGCCCGCCTTCTTGGCGCTGTCTTTGGCCGCCATCTTGTCACCCATCCTGCGTATGTTCTCTGGCGTCGGGCCGATGAATTTTATCTTGCAGGATTCGCAGATCTCCGCAAAGTGCGCGTCCTCTGCCAGGAAACCGTAGCCCGGGTGTATCGCCTCCACGTCCGTTATTTCGGCGGCGCTGATCACACTGGGTATATTGAGATAACTATTGGCACTGGCCGCACTGCCTATGCATATAGCTTCGTCGGCTAGCCTTACATGCATGGAATTTATATCCGGTTGGGAATATACGGCAACCGTGCGGATGCCAAGCTCTTTGCAGGCCCTTATGACTCTCAAGGCGACCTCGCCCCTATTGGCTATCAATATTTTGGTAAACATATGTTTAAGCCGGCTCCACTACAAATAATACTTGTCCGAACTCTACCGGTTCGGCGTTGTCAACCTGTATGTCGATGATCTTACCCTTAACCTCGGATTTTATTTCATTCATCAGCTTCATCGCCTCAATGATGCATATAACCTGCCCGGGCTCGATCTTATCACCTACGTTCGCATAGGCCGGCGCTTCCGGCGATGGCGCCCTGTAGAACGTTCCAACCATCGGTGCCTTTATTTCCACGATATTTTTTTGCGATTTTTCCGCGGCTGCGGCCTGCGCTTTTTCTGCCGGCGTTGCCTGGGCCTGCGGCGCAATATATTCTATTGCCTTCTCGTAAACACCGCTCCCGCCTTTCTTAAGCCGGATCCTTACGCCCTCTTTTTCGATCTCGAGCTCGGTAAGGCCGTTCTCGTTCATCAGGTTTATCATGTCTTTTATTTCTTTTATGTACATATTTTTGAAACCTCCGTTTATTATGAAAGCACCGCGCACCCGTTTTTGGTGACGAGAACCATATCCTCTATCCTTACACCGCCGAAACCGGGGATATATATAGCCGGCTCTATCGTAAAGACCATTCCGGGCCTTAATAGCTCTTCGCTCGTCCTCGATATCGAGGGCTCTTCATGAACATCCATCCCGACCCCGTGGCCGAGAGAATGGCCAAAGCATTTGCCGAACCCCCTGGACTGTATATGAGTACGCGCCCTTCGATCGACCTCGGCTATCCTTACGCCGGGTTTTATCATCTCGATAGCCATATCGTGTGCCTCGCAGACGATTGCGTATATCTTTCTAAATCTGGCGTCGGCCTTGCCGATCATAACCATTCTGGTTATGTCGGAGCAGTAGCCATTAAGGTTACAGCCCATATCTATCATGACAAAATCATTTTTTTTAAAGACCAACTTGCCGGGCCTGGCGTGCGGCATCGATGAATTTGCGCCGCCTGCCACTATCGCGTCAAATGCGTTCCTGGCGCCGCGCCTGATAAATTCTATCTCAATTCTTTTGCTTATAGATTCTTCCGATATCCCGGGCTTAATGTAACCGGCGGCGTATTCAAATACCTCTTTTGCCAGGCTAACGGACTTCTTTATAAGGCTTATCTCGCCCTCGTCTTTTATTGCCCTTAAACTTTCTACGAGCCCCTTGACCGGGACGAGCGCCGATTTCCCAATATAACCTTTAAGCCGCAGCGCAACTTCGTACGGCAGATTCGATGATTCAAACCCTATTCTTTTGAAACGGCCTTCTCTTACGATCTCTTCGATCGTATCGTAAGTGGATGTTTTTACAAGCCTGATATCGAATCCTTTTATATTCTTCCTGGATTCCTCGATATATCGCGAATCGGTAATAAAAAAGTTGCGCTTCGATCCTGCGATGATGATTGCATCATGGCCGAGAAATCCGCTTAAGTACGACGCGTTCGCCTGGTTCGTGACCAGGAATCCGTCGAGCCGCCTCTTCGCGGCCTCTTTATTTAAAAGAGCGATCCTGTTATTAATATCAGAGCCTGCCATCATTTACTCGTAAGCTCGATGGCCGCTTCAAGGCCCAGAATATAACTCATCTTCCCAAAACCGGAGACCTGTCCCTTCGCGACGGGCGCGATCAGGGATGTGTGCCTGAATTCCTCACGGCTGTATATATTAGATAAGTGTACCTCGACCGTGGGTACGTTTACGGCGCTTATAGCGTCCCTTATAGCGACACTTGTGTGAGTATAAGCAGCCGGATTTATAAGGATCGCATCGAATTTACCGGATGACTTTCCTATCGCCTCAACGATCGTGCCTTCATGGTCAGACTGCACTATCTCGAGAGAGACTTTTTTCGCCTTTGCGCATTTTTTTAAGTCCTCGTTTATTTCATCTATCGTCACCTCTCCATAGACATTAACTTCTCTTTTGCCTAGAAGGTTAAGGTTTGGCCCGTGTATGACAAGGATTTTTTTCATATCAGCCCTCTCTCTTATTCGAAGCGGGATCCTCCGCCTCATCTATGATCATTATCGGTATCCCGTCTTTGATCGGATAGCGTTTAAGGCATTTTTCACAGACTATTTTATCATTCTCGAGTTTTACGCCGGACTTGCACGCCGGGCAGGCCAGAATATCCAGTAGTTCTTTATTTATCATAATTTTTCATACCTCACTTATTTTTTTAAATTTAATCTTAAACTGGGGGCTTAGCAGATAGATGAGTCCGCCGATTATACTGATCATGAACAGGATAACGAGCCAGAGTATACTGACCGCGCAGGCGTTCTCCTTCCCTATCAATGGGCCAAATAGAAGTACCGTCGAGCCCTCTCTCAAGCCCAGGCCGTTTATAGAAGGAAGTATGCTCATAGCGCTTATCAGGGGTATCCTTAGCAGAAGTTCGCTGGGAGCTATCCTGGAACCGATACTTAAGGCAAGAACCCCGTAACTTACGAAAAAGGAGAGCTGGCTTATGACCGAAATGACCACGGATTCAAGCATTAAGCGTGTGTGGTGCTTGTAAATATGTATCGCATTATAAGCCTTTTTGAGGCGTTCTTCCAACGGACGCACTAAAAATAAAAATATTGAAAATTTTCTGGCGATATTTTTATTTGCCATGAATATTACGAAAGCGAGCGAGGCGAGGGTGATCATATATATCAGCACCCTTACTTTTGCATCGATAATTCTCGCCGGAACAAAAAGAAGGGCTATCGATGCGATGAATATCATCGTAAGAAGGCCTATCGCCCTGTCTATAAAAACGGATGTAAACGACTGCATTTTGTTGGAGCTTTTTTTAGACAGATAATACGCTTTTACGACATCGCCGCCGATGGACGTGGGTAAAAAATTATTGAAGAAATATCCTATAAATGTCAGGGAAAATGAGTCAAGAAAGGTGATCCCAGTATCGCCGGATGCCCCTACTATCAGCTTTAGCCTGTAAGATGCGATAGCGATCGCGGCGATGAATATGAGCACCGCCGTAATGAATAACAACGAATTTGTGCCCTTTAACGCGGCAAGTATCTGGCTGTACTTACCCCTCATAATATATAGTAATATTGATATGAGGGCCAGGCTTACAAGCGTCCGCAGACATACCGATACTATTTTATTTTTCATGGAAGTAATAATTTAGCATACGCCTTGCCGGTTGTAAAGAGGAATTTACGCTTGCTTCTTGTGCTCGAGGTTCGATATGTGCTGTTCGACCTTGGCCATAGCGCCCTGGGCCTCATTATTGTGCTTGGAGTGAGCGTTTTCAACGTGGCTTATGATGATATTGTATATACTCCTGAACCTGTCATAGTCGTTGCGAAGAGCTGTCACTTTATTCAATATATCTTTTGCATTTTCCTCTATTCTCAATGCCTTCATGCCCTGTAAGATGGTCATGAGATACGGATAGATCGTCTGCGGGCTTGTCGGATAGACTTTTTTTCTCAACGCGTAATCCACGAGCGCGTTATCTTCACCGAACTGCCTGTTCTTGACGAATGCCTCATAATAGACAGCCTCGGAGGCTATATACATGAGTGCGAAATCGCATGTTCCCTCATTGGGCAGGATATATTTGGATGTTTCGTCAATTCTCTTCTTAACCGCGATTGAGAATGATCTCCAGCAGGCCTTTTTTGTATTATCATCCCCGGCTGCCAGCATCCTATTGAAGTCTTCCAGGGATAATTTAGAGTCTATCGGCACCATGTAATCTTTGAATTTAATTACGAAATCTACCGTGCCGGAGCTTAAGCGGTACTGCGTTTTAAACATGTCGTTCGAAAGAACATCGGAGAGCGCTTTTTCAAGCAGGCGTTCACCGGCTGCACCCGCGCCTTTCGGCATGATGAATAGGTTTTTCAGGGTTGTGACCTCTGTCATCACATCCTTTATCTGCATTGCCTTCTGATTAAGGCCGCCCATCCTCTCGTTAAGGCTTTCGATCGTGGCCGATGCCTGACGTCTTAGCTCATCATTGACGGGCATTTTCTCGTTCAAATTCTTCAGGTGATCCGCCATATCGCGCATACGGATGATGAGGTAAAAGACGGCGAGTCCCAGGCAAATCATTAATGCCATCAGTGCCAAATTAAATACCATCTTTTAATCCCCTTTTACAAGCCTAAATCTTTCTTAAGTTGCGCGACTTTGAATTCCGCAGCCTCAGCGCCCTTTTCGATCGCCTCGGCCCCCCGCTCGAATGATGCCTGATCGATATCACCTAAGTCAACCTTTATCACCATATCTGCCTCCCCCGACTGATATTTATTCAACTCTTCACCCGTTATCTGGAAGGCTTGCAATATTATCTGGAATATGTTATTTATTTCGCCCCTCTTTATACAAAATCCTACGTCGACGGCCAGTATGTAATCAGCATGGCCTGCGTTCGCTATCTTCGTGGGTACGCTATTCTTGATGCCGCCGTCGCACAGGAGCTTGCCGTCGATCTTTACAGGATTGAATATCGCCGGCCAGGAGCAGCTTGCGCGTACTACTTTTACAAGGTCGCCATTACGATAGACGATCTCTTCGCCTGTCTCGATGTTTGTTGTTACTACCGCCAGGGGTATTTTACAGTCATTAAAACCTTTACTGTCGATCAAAGCCCTGATCGACGCCTCCAGTTTAGCTCCTTTGAGAAGCCCCATTTTGGGAATTGTCGGATCGAGCAGTTGATTTGCGGTATATTTAAGCGCGTCATTCTCCATCTGCTTAACGGGCACACCCACCGAATATGCGGCGCCGATCAGGGCGCCCATGCTCGTCCCGACTATGCTGTCTATGGGGATCTTTTCACGCTCAAGGACCTTCAGTACGCCGATGTGCGCTATGCCGCGAGCTGAGCCCCCGCCAAGCACAAGGGTTAATTTTCTTTTCTTTTTGAAGGCATCAAATAGCATCTTATCTCCTTTACGAAATTATTATGCCGGCGTAACCGACAACGGACGAATAATCGCCTGAGACATCGCCGCTTGTTGCGTATTTTATCAATTGCGCTTTTTTTGCGCCGAGCTCTTTGGCGGCTGCGATCATGATAGCCGTAGGGGCAAAGCCGCACATCGTGATACCCATTTCGGATATGCGGTCAACCAGCTTCCCCTCGTCCAGGCTAAGTATAGCGTCTATTGCCTGCGAATCCTTATTTTTGGCTTCGGCCTGAGGCTCATAATGCGTCATATCACTTGACGCGATTATCGTGACATTACCTTCGACCTTCAGCTCTCTTATCGAATCCGCTATCGCCTTACCGATCTTGCGGTATGTGTTGATATCCGCGTATGAAATAACTATCGGGACAAATTTAAACGGCTTGCCCGGGTATTGCAAAAATGGGAGCTGTACCTCTATTGAATGCTCCTGGATATTTGAAAGCTCGTCGCTTTTAACGAGGCCGCAATGTTTCTTTATGGCGCTGGCCAAATCCGAATCTATCTCGGCATCCCCGAGAGGAGTATTCCAGGCGCGGCATGATGACATGCCGAATTGTTTTCCCAGGCCCGTGTGGTTAGGCCCCATGATGATGTATGATTTTTTGATTCTGATCTCCCGGAAGACGCTTCCCGCCACGGCACCCGAGTACATATATCCGGCATGAGGGGACACGATCCCTATGGCATCCAGTTTATCGGATCGAACGCCTACCAGGGAATCCAGCTCTTTGGTTAGAGATTCCTTTGAATCGGAATAGAATTGCCCTGCTACCACAGAATTGCGGACTGATTTCATGCTTTACCCTAACATCTTTTTAAGGTATTCGGCACCCCTTAATATCTGATTTGCCGTCGCCGGATGATGCACCTCGATCACCTTTATCGTGTCTTTTTTTATGTAAGGCTTAAGCATCTTGAAATCGAATGTGCCAAGGCCCGGAACCTTATGATCGTCGATGGCACCCATTATATCATGCAGGTGTATCCCTATCAAGCGGCTCGAGAATTTGTCGAGCATCTCCTTGTGGCTAACGAGGCCCAACCTATCAAAAACCTCACCATGGCCGACGTCGTGCCAGTAGTAAAGGCCGCCATCTGCAAAGTTTTTAAATATCTCGGAAAACTCATCCATGAGGGGTATCTCGCGGTAATAATATCTATTCTCTATTCCAAGCGCCACATTCATATCCTTGGCAAAAACGGAAAGCTCCATCAGGCTCTTTATCACATTGTCGAGGTATCCGTCTTTTTTCTCATCTCTCTCTCGTACCATATCCTCTTTGATTGCCTTGAATTTTTCAGCTTCGCCTATACTATTAGCGAGATCTCTCGTTTTATCCTTCATCTGAACTCTGCCGGCGTGAAGCACGACGGCCCTGGCACCGAACATTCTCGCGTAACGTATCGTATTCTTTGCCGCATCTATCGCCAGAGACCTCTCTTCCCCGTCTGACGAGGCAAGCGAGTAAAAATCAGGGGAGGCTTCGTCGCGGTCTATCTCTTCCGGCAGAGGGCATATATTGTGCAGGCTCGAGACGTGTATTAGGCCGCGCTGCTGCATGGCGAGGATATCCTTAACCATCATTTCGGTGAGCGCGAAATTTAATTCTATCGTGTCAAATCCCATCGACTTTATTTCATCCACGAGGTCGCTTCCGTTGTCATGCCTGAATGAGTTCCATGAGGTAGAAAGACTGAACATTATATTGTTTTGTGGCCTATTTTGGTGTGATGATCAATTCCGCGCACGAGTCAAGATCGTAATACTTACGGCAGACCCTTCTTACGTCGTCCTTCGTAACCTTATCGATCATCGATTTGTATTTATAAAGATTATCATAGCCCGTGCCGTATAATTCATCCAGCGCGCTATTGTGAGAATAAAAAAGGTTGGTCTGCGAGGCTATTTCGTAATTGGTGATCAACTCCCTCTTTGCCAGGGTCAGCTCTTCGTCACTTATATAATCGTTCTTAATGCCTTTTATTACTTCAACGAGCCCATTTTTTGCATCCTCGACTCTATTTACGGAAGTGGCTATGTAAATAATCGAAAATCCGGTATCCCTGCAGTATTTTTGAATAGAGCCAAGGGCATAGGAAAGATGCGCCTTATCGCGCAGTTCGCTAAATAGCCTTCCGGAATACCCCGATAGTATCGAACCTATAACATCGAGACAGTACCTGTCCGGATTTTTCACATTCGCGGTTTGAAAACCAATAGATACCAGGCTTTGCTCCTTATCCATCTTAAGCGTTTTGGCTATAGTTTTATCGATCCTTGTGATCTCTTTCGCCGGGGAAATATCGATTTTACCTGATTTTAATTCTGAAAAAACTTTTGTAAGTTTATTAATGACATCCGCAGTATCGATGTCGCCGGAGACTGATATTACCATGTTTGAAGGCATTGTGAACTTTTTATAGAAGGACGCAATCATATTTCTGTTAAGCGCTTTAATCGAACCGGCTTCTCCCAGAATCCGAAGTCCGTAAGGCGAGGGCGCGAAGAGTTCGCTCCTGACGGCCTCGAAACCTTTTCTGAATATATCGTCCTCCTCCTGTCTTATCATCGCAAGGACAATACTTTTTTCTTTGTCGAGTTCTTCTTCGGAGAAGGTGGAGTTAAAAACTATGTCTCCCAGCATATCGATGCCCCTATCCAGATCACCCTTCAATACCTCCAGATTTAATCCGAAGGCATTAAATCCACTGAAGGCCGAAAGATTTCCGCCCATCGCCTCTACTGCCCCCACGATATCCTTCTCCTTGCGGGCGGCGGTCCCTTTTAGAAGCATTTTGGATACGATATTTGATATTCCGTTATTGGCGCTGTTTTCTTCGGCGACACCTCCCCCAATGACCATGGTTAAGGAAACGATTGGCGCTTTTGTGTTCTCTCTGACGATAATCTTAAGGCCGTTTGCGAGTGTTGTCAGCTTTAGGGGCGATTCGCGAAAAGCGCTGGATGTCTCGCCTGATTGCAAAGGCTGATAGCCGCGCGGCATAAGCCTTATTACGGTAAGGTTGTCAATCTTTAAGTATTTATCGGCAACTCTCTTTAAGTCTTCCCGGGTAACTTTTTCTATTCCAGTAACATACCTTTTGGAAAAATCGATGGAGCCGGTTAATATATAGTCCTGCGAAAGATCGGCGGCTTCATCGTCAATATTTTCGCGTGAAAATATGTAGTCGGCCAGAACCATTCGCTTCGCCCCCTCGATCTCTTCATCGCTTATCGCCCCCCGCTTCAGCTTCTCGATCTCATCGAGAATTGTGCTTTCGCAGGAACCCACATTTTCCTTGTCTAGGACAGCCATTATGACAAAGAGTCCTGGATCTTTGGGCGTGTAGTTCCAACAGGATATCGAGTAAGCTATTCTTTTATTTTTTTTAAGTTGCGTGTTAAGCCTGGAGTTGTCCCCACGCCCGAGGATCATGGAAAGAAGGTCCATCGCGAAAAGGTCCTCGTCAAGAACGCCTGTCGAATGAAACGCATATGCGGCGTAAGCCAGATTGATATCCGCGCTCTCGTCACGAGCTCTTTTGCCTATCTGCTTGGGCTCGCTCAAATACTGGCTTGAGACAGCGTAATTGGGCCGTCTGAAATTACTAAAAATTTTTCCCGCAGTTCGTAGGGCGTCGGTAGTCTTTATATCGCCTACGATCGATATGACCATTTTGTTCGGAACATACATTCTGTTGTAATAACGTAGGGCATCATCCACCGATAACTTATTAAAATTTTCTTCGTATCCGATCGGCGGATACCTGTACGCATGATACAGGTAGGCGGTCTCATTGGTTAACCTGAATAGCTGTCGTTCGGGTTCATCTTTATTTAAACGGACCTCGCTTAATATGACATCCTTCTCTTTGTCGAACTCCCGCTTATCAAAGTTTGCATTAAGCAGCATATCCTGCAATATTGTTAAGCCCTTATCAAGATATTGCGATGGGATCGTCACCCGGTAATCCGTAATATCCTGGGAAACGGAACCGTTAATTAAGCCTCCGTAAGACTTTATCTCCTTCTCTATCTGTCCGGCTCCCCTCGTCTCGGTTCCCTTAAACACCATATGCTCAACCAGGTGGGAAATGCCGCTAGCCAGATATTCTGCTTCATCGCCTGAGCCCGCTAAAATCTTAACATCTATCGCGACGAGGCCTTCCGGTGGGCGCTCTTCCACCAAAAGAGTAAGGCCGTTATCCAGTGTCGTCCTGGTAACGGCCTTATCCGGTAAGCCCACATTAGCTTGTGCAGCCAGCGCCGCACCCGCAAAAAACATGATAAATGTAAAGTACAGGCACTTCTTTAAAATGACTTATACCCCATTTTTTTCTTGCGGCGTTTCCGCTCGCTGGGTTTTTCGTAGTGCTTTCTTGCCTTGAGCGTCTTAAGTATTCCTTCGATCTCTATCTTCTTCTTGAAACGCCTCAACGCCTTTTCCAACGGTTCGTTCTCGCCCACGTTGATCTTCGGCATTATTTTATCACCCCTTCAGATTATTATTTTGTCTTATTCTAACAGCAAGATGGATCGTTTGTCAAGTTTTTAGCTTAGACCAGAACTCCTCCGACTTTACAGGGGTAGCGTAAGAGCTTCTCGCGTAATAGTAGATATCTTTATCTGAGCTTACAACCCTCAAATTTCTCCTCTGTCTCTCCGGGGTCTTATCTATATACCTCTTTATATATTTGTCGGCATCCCTGGCTGCCACAATAGATAACTGCTCGTGGTTTTTATGATCGAGCCCCAAGAATTCGTTTGTGCTGTCGAAGACAAGTATGACCGGGTCTTTACGCTTAACCTGAAATTGCACCAGGCGCGATATCAACGCCGCGGCGGACTCGAGAGAGTCGCCTTCATCATCGTTGATATCCGACGCATCGCTTCTTATCAAATTCCATCCATCGATTATTATGGGCATATACTACTGCATCGCGCCCTTCAACTGGCTCATTTCGATCTTGAAGAGCCTGTAGATTTCAACCGAAGCATGGAACATCCACATGGTCATCAATATAAGCAGGATCGTGAGAACGATCTTATGCCATTTTTTAAAACCGGGGCTTATCCATACAAGCGGTAAGGCGAATGGCCCAGCTACGAATATCCATACGATCACCATCGCCGGCTTAAGATACCACTTTATACTCGGTTTATCAATCTCTACGCTCATATTTTAAATTTCCTATTAAATTTTCCGGGTCCTGCCGCGACCTCGTCTTTTCTTTCTAGGGCTCGCACGGGGTTCACAATAGATAAGGTAAATCACACGTTGTGTCTGTATGCCCGCTAGGATTGCCTACAACAGAACCAGCGTAACTGGGGCGCGGGCTTACTATTATGCAATCCTAAACGGCGGGCACCCCCATCCCATGCTCACCTCTCATCAATAAAAGCCTTCGGTCGCGTCACCCGTAAAATTTCCTGCTCTCCTCAATAAATTTTTCGCTTCTTAGTATTGGCGGAACTTTTGTACGCCGCGGCGTTATTCTATAGCCGCCCGGCCAGTGGGGTTGAGCCGTGAAATTTTGCTGAGGTTTAACTTACTCCCCACATAGATTGACGAAACTGTGAACGAAAGAGCAGATATATACGAAATAACTAAAACAAAATACAAATATCCTGGAAAAGCAAAATTAGGCGAAGCCCCCTGGCCGGGTGACTAACAGCATATGAGACGGATAGTGCAAAAGTTCCGCCTACTTGTCCAACACGAAAAATTTCAGCCTTCCTACTTCCCTCCGAAGGGATTATTAAAAACGTTCTTGAGCTTATCAGCCGTCTCTTTAACCGTTTCCTGGGTTTTCGCTACGGACTCTTTTGCGGCTGTGGTTGCCCGGGCCGCGGCTTGCTGCGCCCCCGCGAGCGTGTCTGAGACCGAAGATTTCATGCTGCCGATATCAAAGTTCGCCATGCCGGCTATAGAGGTATTCGCTAATGCCTTGACGACGATCAGGCTTACCAGCGCACTGGGATTATCTATGTTCGTATAGGTTTCATCTATATTGATATTGAATTCTTTGACGTCAGGGGCTCCACCCTTCGAATAATCTTTATAAACGGCCTTACCTATCTTAAGCCTTAAACTGTCGATCTTTACATTAGGTGCTTTTCCTGCAGAAACGCGCTTCTCGGGCTTTTTTGCTTCACCTTTCTTCCCGGCCTGTGCGACCTTCAGCGAATTCAGATTTAACTCACCCTTTTCATTCTTCACAACAGTAAATTCTTCCATATCTATGCGCACATCAGATAAATGAACGGTACCGCCGAATATCGCGGGCAGATCGTAGTGTACATATATCTGCGGCATATCAAGCATTACCCTGTCCTTAAAGCCGGTTGGATTATAGAGTTTCAATCCTCCTATGTTAACCGCCGTTCTCAGTATACCGACATTGAAGTTTCGTATGCTTAGCTTTAACCCGGTTACGATCTCGACACCCTTCTCCACCGAAATCTTAACGATAGCATCTTTTATGAAACCGAAAGCCACGATTGCTACTATAATACCTATCACAATCACTAGCTTCTTATTCATGATGCCTCCCCTCTCTTTTGTTGCTTATTAAAATTTTACCTCCGGCGCTGTTTTCGCCCTCTCCTCCGATTTAAAATATTCCGTGGCGGGTTTATAGCCAAAACCGCCCGCAACGATATTTGCCGGGAACTGCCTGACTGCTATATTGTAATCCTTAACGGCCTCATTGTAACGCATTCTTTCCACCGCGATACGGTTTTCCGTTCCGCTCAATTCGTCCATAAGCTTAAGGAACGTCTGGTCCGCCTTTAACTGCGGATAATTTTCCGCTACCAGTAGCAGTCTCGACATCGCGGAATCCATCGCGGAAGCCGCCTTGACTTTATCGTCCATCGTCGCTGCGCCGGTCCACGCCGAACGGGCCTTCGTTACTTCCTCGAATACCGTTTTCTCATGCGCGGCATAACCTTTTACAGAATTGACCAGATTGGGGATCAGATCCAGCCGCCTCTGCAGCTGGCTTTCAACCTGAGCCCATTTAGCGGTGATCGTCTCGTGTTTTATAACAATACCATTATAGAGCGATATCACCATAATACTGATAACTACCACTACTACTACCAACCCTATTAGAAATCCTTTCATAGTACAACCCTCCGGTTTGCTTACAACTATCTTATTTTAAAATCCGCCGCCCCCACCACCGCCGCCTCCGCCGCCCCCACCACCGCCGCCGAACCCACCGCCCCCGAATCCACCGCCGCTCCATCCGCTATCGCTGGAGCCACCGCTCGAGCCGTAAGTTAAAAAATTACCTCGTTTGTCACGCGGAAGTCTGTGCCAACTGCCTAGGCGAAACGCTGAGACGATCATATAAATTATAAAGAGCACGCAAGCCAAAATACGGGATAGCTTAAGAAAAATAATTGCACATGCCGAAATAACTAAGAATACACCGGCGACAACAGGTGTAAATAGGCTGGCAAAAAAAAGCATGAACGCCAGCTTAAAGATCTCATCCGGGTGTTTTCCCTCTCCTGCGTAATTATCAGCGGGCCTTATATTGACGCCATTCAGGCTATCGAGGGTTATTCCGGCGTCCTTGGCAATTACGCCGGAGATGAAAGATATTCCGTAATATAGCCCCTTTTCATAGTCGCCTGCCTTAAAGCTTGGCACCATATAATTGCGGCCGATCTCACCGCAAAGGCCATCCGGTAATATTCCTTCCACGCCGTAACCGGTTTCTATGCGCCAGCGCCGCTCTTTAACGGCAAGAAGAACCAACACACCGTTATCTTTCCCTTTTTTTCCCGGTTTCCAATTATCAAAGAGCAGTCGCGCGTAATCTTTTTCGTCGTAAGGCGTAATCGATTGAGCCGTAATTACAAAGATCTCCGCCGAGGTCTTCTGTCTCAACTCTTCAATGAGCGCCGTCAGCTTATCGCGATATTCCTGCGAAATTACACCGGCATAGTCATTGACCCACCCACCGGGCTTTGGCAGATCTTCCGCGCCGAAAGCCGCGCAACAGCAGACCGTAACACTGAACAGCGCAGTAAATAAAAATTTCTTTATCATTTCTAAGATCAAAGCCTGTCCACCGCATCCGATATTTTTTCAAGTCCAGCGGCAAAATCGAAAAATAAATTCTCCATCTCCCGGGGTTTTAATTGCAAGCTTCCGTTTTTCATATCCAGGATTTTTTTAGAAACCGATATGTCCAATCCGAATGTCACAAAGGCATCCTTGATGATCTCCTCGCTGGAGTTCGCGGATACACGGCCCGTAAGCCTTAAGATGTTTTTTAATATATGTAGGCTGGATGTGAAGAATCTAAATAAGAGCTTTTTCCTGTCGGAAGCGGTTCTGTAAGACAGATAAGCGGTTTTTATATTTATAAGTTTCGACTTTAATTCCTGCTCGCACTGAAACCTCAAGTTTTTTACATCAACCGAAACACTGCTCAGGATATCCTTGCCATAGATGACGATGTTATTCTCTTTCATGTCGAGGAATTCCAGCGGAAAGACATCGATCGAACTTGTGATATATTTTTCAGTCAGGAATACCGGTCTAATAGATCCGAACTTACGCTTATTGACGAGCGACGAAGCCCTGGCCACGTTGGCAAGGGCAAAGCTATCCAGGATTATGGCAAGATTTACGTTCGAATTCGCGCCCGAATATTCGCCGCTCGCGGCACTGCCGTAAAGTGCAACTGAAACCAACCCTTCGTTGTAAATGGATTTTAGCCCTTTTACGAAATCGCCGCACATTTTTGCTATTTTTATGTCCGGCTCCGCTTTTTTCATAATCCTCCCGCCTCCCATGCGTAATTATTTGAGTTCGAGTTCGATCCTATTGATCAGATTTGACACTTCCTTTATCGTGCCTGCGGGGAGCATCTTGGACGTCTCGATGTCGGTTCTCAATGTCTTAAGCGCTGTCAGCAGGCGTTTGATCACAGCGGCCCTGCGTTTTCGCCTCGCCTCTTCCGGCTCGAGCTCTTCCCTCTGGCGCATCAGCGTCGTAAGGTCTTTCTTCACCTCGCGCGCGTCCTTACCCATCTCAAGGACGGACTCCTTAATATTGGCGTAGTCGTTCTTGTCGAGCGTGCTTTTATTTTTGGCAAGCCTCAACAGATTTACCGTTTCATACGTGGGTAATTTCGAAGGGTCGGAGGAAGTGTTATAGTCCTTCTGCAAATATAACGGTTCCTCTTTCTCCAGGAAAAAATAAGATTTGAGAAGCTTCATCGCGGTCTGTTTCTTTATACCTATCTCCTTCGAGGTGTAGGCCTCGAAAGTAAGATACCCCCATTCCTTATACGCTTTATCCCTCCACACCGAGTAAAGCGCCTGCCCGAGCTCAACCCACGATGTCTTAAAGCCTTTTGCGCTTTCCAATATCTTATACCTTATCGAACCCTCGGAAACCGACGACATCCGATCCTCGATCCTGTCAATAGATTTAGTCCTCGTGCCATGCATCTGTTATTCCTTTCGTTTGAGTTATGATTATAACCCATAATAGCCATTTTTTAAACGATTTTATTGACAATCATACCCCATCGCAATATCATATTCGTTAATGAAGAACATGGCTATATCAATATTTGTCTGGACCGTAGGAGCGATCTTTACAATACTAGTATTCTTCGCGATGCTATTCTGGACTGTCGTGCTCTATCCATTCGACAGGAAGAGAAAGATGGCGCACAGGCAGTGTTTTTGGTGGGCCGACGCGATCATTGCGCTTAACCCATACTGGAAAGTTACAGTTTCAGGCCTTGAAAATATCGACAAGCATAAAACTTACGTTATAGTGGCAAACCATCAAAGCCTCGCCGACATAGCGATTATTTACAAGACGCGGATGCAGTTCAAATGGGTGGCCAAGGAAAGCCTATTCAGCGTCCCATTCATAGGGTGGAATCTGTCGCTTGCCAAACATATAAAGCTGGAGCGCGGCAATCTCGGAAGCATAAAGAAAATATACCGGGAAGCGGCGGTATGGCTTAGGGACAGAATGTCGGTGCTCCTATTTCCTGAAGGCACTCGAAGCCTGACCGGCGAGATCGGTGAATTTCAGAACGGGGCATTTAAACTGGCTATCAGGGAAAAGGTCCCGATTCTGCCCATATTGATCAAAGGTGCCGGACAGGCCATTCCGAGAGGCAGCTGGATATTCAGGACCAACGTGCCGGTGACCCTTACGGTACTGCCGGCAATAGATACATCGCATTTGAGGGAAGCGGATTTTGCCGAGCTAAGAGATATGACCCGCTCTCGCCTTATGGCTTCTTGACCCATTTTCATTGATAGGCACGCCCCATATATCCTTGGCGTACTCCCCTATCGTCCTATCGCTCGAAAACTTACCCGATTTCGCCACGTTCACTATCGACGATTTTGTCCATTTATTATTATCCAGGTACGATTTGGACACGATCTCCTGCATATCGTAGTATTTGTCAAAATCCGCACAAACACAAAAGTAGTCGGTCTCAACAAGAGATCTGATTATCGGATCAAATAGGCCAAACTCAACTGGAGAAAGGAAATTGCTTTCTATTAAGGCCAGGACCTCCCTTAACGCAGGAGATCTGTCTATGTAATTACGCGGGTTATAGCCTTCGCGCCTTATTTTAAGGATCTCGTCTGATGTGTGACCGAATAGAAATATGTTATCCGCGCCTGCCTCTTCGGCTATCTCGATATTGGCGCCGTCATTCGTGCCGATGGTCAGGGCGCCGTTCATCATGAATTTCATGCAGCCCGTCCCGGATGCCTCGGTCCCTGCGGTAGATATCTGTTCGGAAAGCTCGGCTGCAGGGAATATCCTCTCAGCCAGGGAAACCCCGTAATTTTCCAGGAACACAACCTTTAACTTGTCGTCTATACCTTCATCCTTATTTACCACATCGGCAATGCTATTGATAAATTTAATTATGAGTTTTGCCATGGCGTAGCCCGGTGCCGCTTTGCCACTCAATATGAATGTCCTCGGAAGTATTAGCGACGAGGGGTCTTTCTTAAGTTTAAGATATTGGGACAGTATGTAGAAACTGAACAGGAGCTGTCGCTTATATTCATGCATCCTCTTAACCTGGACGTCGAATAGCGACTTTGGATCTACGCTTATGTTATAGGTCTTATGTATAAATTCCGCAAAATCAATCTTGTTTTCCAGTTTCGCCTTTTGCCAATTTTGCTTGAAAATTTTATCGTCTTTAAGCGGAAGCAGTTTTTTAAGCTCATAAAGATTTGTCGTCCATTTGTCGCCTATCGCCTCACTTATCAGGCCGGAGAGCCGCGGATTCGACTTTTTTAGCCATCTCCTCTGCGTAACGCCGTTCGTCTTATTGTTAAACTTCTCAGGCATTAACTCATAAAAATCTTTGAAGAGATGGGTTTTTAAAAGCTCGCTATGGAGCTCGGATACACCGTTTATTGAGTGACTGCCGATGACGGCCAGGTAACCCATGCGTATCTTCTTTTGATCTGACTCTTCCACTATGGACATCCGCCTCAGGCGGTCATTATCTCCAGGAAATGCCGCGGCCACCTGCTTTAAGAAGCGTAAGTTGATCTCGTATATTATCTGCAGGTGCCTGGGTAGAAGATGCTCGAACAGGCTGACCGGCCACGCCTCAAGCGCCTCCGGCATGATGGTGTGATTTGTGTAGGCAAATGTGCTCTGGGTTATACTCCACGCGGTATCCCAATCGAACTTTTCATCATCGACTAGTATACGCATCAACTCCGCTATAGAGATTGCGGGATGGGTGTCATTAAGTTGTATAGCTGCCTTTTGCGGTAATTTTTTTAAGTCGGAATTTTCGGTTTTAAAACGCCGAATGATGTCTGCTATCGAAGCCGCTGTAAAAAAATATTCCTGCTTAAGCCTCAATTCTCTACCCTGGCTAACGTTGTCGTTCGGGTAGAGAACCTTCGATATATTCTCCGTCAGCACTTTGTTATAGACTGCATGTTCGTAGTCACCGTCATTAAAATAGCTCAGGTCGAACTCCTCGCTCGATCGCGCAGACCAGAGGCGCAGCGTGTTGACGATATCGTTTCCATACCCAGGAACCGGAATATCGTAAGGCGTGGCAAGGACGTCCTCCGTGTCTACCCAGTGGGCTCTCACGGCGCCGCTCTCATCCTTCTCTACATACGCCCGACCATAGAAACGGACTTTCACGGTGTACTCCGACCTCTGGAATTCCCATGGATTACCCAGCCTCAGCCACTCATCGGGAGATTCTACCTGGTAGCCGTTGATTATCTTCTGATTGAATATGCCATACTCGTACCTGATCCCATATCCGTGGGCAGGGATCCCCAGTGTTGCCATCGAATCGAGAAAACAGGCTGCCAGCCTGCCGAGGCCTGCGTTACCAAGCCCGGCATCGATCTCTTTTTCGCAAAGGGTCTCGAGATCAAACCCGAGCTCTTTTAAGGCGGTCTTCGTTTGCTCCTCGAGCCTCAGGTTCAATATATTTGAGCCGAGCAGCCGGCCGATGAGAAATTCCATGGAAAAATAGTAGACCCTTTTAAGGTTCTCGTCGTGATACCTCTGCTGAGTCACCATCCATCGCTCGACCAGCCTGTCCCTTACGGCGATTGCCGTTGCCATAAAATCGTCATGAAGCGTAGCCGTGTACTTATCTTTAGCAAGATTGTATTCCCTGTTGGCAACGAACGACAGCTTGACGCCGTTTTTGGACATATCTTTATAGAACTTCTTGACGGAGGCCATGTCCTCCGCGCAGGATTTTTTTTCCATTATTTTGCCTTAAAGGATACGAGCGCCCTTTCGTTATCGCTTGTCGACAACACTATCCGCGCCGGGCAGCCCCCGGAGCAGGCCGTCCCGTATGCATACAGGATATCTATCTTCTGATCAGCAAGCTTTGCCGTGACGCTCTTCATTGCGCCCGATTTATTAAA
>JBAZUO010000009.1:0-53973 GCA_041661345.1 Candidatus Omnitrophota bacterium
GAAGGATATAGCGTCTACGACATCGTCAGCGTCAGTATCTATAGCCTTCCAGCCGTCCAGTATAAAGCTTTCGGGATCTACGGTGTCTTTCAGGTACTCCAAGGCGTTCTTATATAGGTCTATCCCAGCCTCATCATTAATAAACGTTTTAAGCTCAATCCAATCTATCGAAGATTCTTCATAGAGGCCCTGCATTGTGTGATAATCAAAGGAAAGCGTAAAATTGCTTATTCTCACTGTTAAAGCGCAATCCCAGTAAATGGCATCGCATGGATGTATAAGATTAAGCTCCTCTACGCTATTTACATAAGTTTCTTTTATACTAATGCCCATCTTAGCAGCTATATCCTTACGTGTTTTTAGTGCGGCATAAGCATATTGCTGAGAATCGGTATCAAATCCGGATTGGTACGTTTCAATATCAACAAGCATGGTTAGCGTGCTTTTACCAACCGCATATTTTACGATCAGCGCGCCATCCTTCAGATAAAGGCCAATGATGTTCAAAACATCGGGGTTAACGACATCGGATATAAACGCATTTGCGATTCTGATAGCTCGCGCTATATCCCCAAAGGTACTCCTACATACACTGTTCTCCGCCTGTACTGTCTGTAATATTTTACTCCGGTTCCATTGCAACTTCACAAGAAGCGCGTCGGCATCGTCATTGCCGCTGACTGTTATCACTTTTCCGTTTAACAGATCATACGCATTCGCGAGCGGCAACGCACTAATTAAGACATTCTTATCCTGCGCAAACGCACCGAAACAGACAAACACAGAAACCACTACAAAGGCCACAATAGCAATTATTTTATTTTTCATTTTAGTTTCCTCCATCTTGCCAGCATACTTTTTAAAAGCATTTATATTCTAAATAAAAATATTGCGGGTTTAAAAACCCGCAATATTGACTTTTCAGAATCTACTTTTACTTATTAACAATTCATCTTTGTCTTTTAGCTCAATCACATTGCGTCCGTAAGAATCCATATCGCAAGAGAATTGAGCGCGTGCAATATTTTCGATCTCAAGCCGTTCACCTAATTCGGTGCATCCATCATGAACTTCTTTACTGAGAATAGCGGTATCATTGAAATCGTCGGCGGCAAAAAGCGCGCTTGCCATTGCCAGCATAAGCATAATTTCAAAAACCAAAATTGCCACTTTCCTCATTTTCCATTCCTTTTTTGACAGACTTTTTAAACTGCTTATATCAACATCAAGATAGCTTTACACAAACTTACCATATTTCTACATTTTTCTTCTCTTTACATGAGAATATACACTATAGACACAAGTTTGTCAAGATTGAATATCTAGCTTTTTTATAGCCTAATTTCTGGATTCGTCTTTTGGGGCCCTGGTCATTAAATCGCGGACTGCTTTTTGTGGGTCTTTATTCTCGTAGAGGACTTTGTATACCTCTTCGGTGATAGGCATTTCAACTTTATATTTTTTAGAAAGATCGTAGACGGATTTGGCGGTCGCGACACCTTCCACAACCATATCGGTTCCTCTCAAAATATCGGCCAGCTTCTTTCCCTTCCCGATCTCTTCACCGAGCCATCTGTTTCGGGAATATTGACTGACACAGGTTGTCGCAAGATCGCCCAGGCCTGCCAGGCCGTAAAATGTCTCTTTTCGCGCGCCCATTGCCGTTCCAAGCCTGACTATCTCCACCAGCCCTCTCGTAAGCAAGGCCGCCTTGGCATTACTCCCGTAACCGAGCCCGTCACATACACCGGCGGCAATTGCTACAATGTTTTTGATGGAGCCTCCCAGCTCTACGCCGACAACATCGCTGGACGTGTAGATCCTTAATCGTTCGGTCCTGAAAATTTCCTGAACCTCTTCGGCAAGTTTCATATCTTCCGATGCGGCAACAGCGGTCGTGGGCGAACCGTTAGCCACCTCAAGGGCTATCGTCGGGCCCGAAAGAACTACTATCTTACGTTTTCCAAGCACATCGACGATCACTTCCGACATGCGCTTAAGCGTAGTATTTTCTATCCCCTTGACGACGCTTATGAGTTTGATATCATCAATTCTGTGCATCTTCAGCATCTCGAGTATGCTTCGCAGGAACTGGCTGGGCACGGCGAGAATTACCGCATCGGCGCCGTTCAAGGCCTCGTCCATCGAACAGGTGGGTTTCATTCCGGCAGGAATTTTGATCCCCGCCAGAAATTTTACATTTTCGTTTCTCGATTTTATAAGATCGATATTATCGGGAAAAAGCCCCCACAGCGTTATGTCAAACCCTTTATTACAGAGAACAACCCCCAGAGTCGTTCCCCAACCGCCATCGCCTATTATCGCTATCTTTTTTTTCTTCGTCATATTTTACCGTCTCTTATATAGCCCCATAAGTTCGCCATTAGCAAGGATATGGCCTTTCATGGCTTTCAATAGTCCGCTCCTCGGCGCTCCCGGGAGAAGGTCGAGCGCCTTATCTAATGCGTACACCTTAAAGTAATACCTATGTGTGCCGCTCGGCGGACACGGACTACAGTAGCCGATTTCACGAGCATCGTTCACGCCTTGTATCGTACCATCGCTAAGCATGTCCTCTACCGGAATATTTTCAGGAAGGCCCTTTGCATCTGGCGGTATATTAAAAATTACCCAATGGACAAAATCCCCGCCCACTGCATCCGGGTCATTGCTTATAAGCGCTATGCTTTTCGATCCGGCAGGAATATTGGACCATGCGATCGAAGGCGACACGCCATCGCCATCGCGTGTATATTTGCCGGGTATCATCTCGCCATTCTTGAATGCACCGCTCGTAACCTCTATCTTCATGAGATCTCCGAAACCTTCGAAGCACAAAAGACACATTAACAGCATTACGACAAAACACACTGTCAACTTTGGCATATATTATTATAACATATTCTTCGCGGTAAGCCTACTCCGATAATTCAAGTTGATACAAACCGTTATGTGTTCCGGTAAGCCACAGGTGTTTTCCGTCCCACATTATACCGGTAGTTTTGTCTATGGGTGAAGTAAGCTCGGCTGTTATCTGTATTTCGGCGAGATCTATCTTGTATACACGGCGATAGAACCAGCTTGTCATCCACAGGTTCTTCCCGTCCCAGGCTATGTGAGCCGGTTCCTGGATATAGTCGATCCTTATGTTCTGCAGGATTTGCATTTCTTCATCTATTTCCAATAGATTAAATTTTGTTCCCAATCCTCTCGTCCATGTCACTACAAATATTCGGGAACCGACAAGCGCCAGCCCTGCCGGGTGGGCCAGCGCTAGAGATAATTCACTCTGAGCGATCATTTTGCTATTCTCTATCTTTACCTTATAAAGCTTCTTCGCATCCCAATCCGTTACAAAATATGTATCATCAGGCCCCTTGGCGATCGCTTCGGTAAAACCCGCAACGGGCATTATCTCTGAAGTTATCGCGCCGCTTTCCGCATTGACCACCCAAACCTTACCACCTTTGCCGTTACATACCCAGATGTCTCCACCGTTTTGGAAAAGCCCCTCATGCCACAGCTTTGGCAGTGGAATTGCCTTAACCACCTTAGCTTCGATCCGGCGGTAATCCTTCGCCTTCTTTAATATTTGCGCCTCCGCGGAAGAAACGGCTGCAAGGCTAAAGATCATAATCACATATATTATCTTATGCATTTTTCTAAAACGCATTCCGGCACCTCCGTCATTATATAGCGGCAAAAAAAGCAATGGTTGCTGGTTTTTCCAGGGAATACAACACCTGCTTTTATAAGCCTAAAACGCAGATGAGCCAATCCTATATTAAATACGGCATGGGCCAGCTTGTTTTCGTGAAATTTCTTCAGCAGCTTCTCCGGCGAATCCTTCCTTATATTGCCTATCGTCATCCGGGCCAGATCCGAGGCGTAGCCACAGCATGGCTTAACATCGCCGGAGGAAGTGACAAAAAATACATTTCCCGGGCCTTTGCAATAGTCTTCTCTGAACCACTTGCCATCCCATGGATCTTTAAGTTTGGACGCCCTGCCTATGGGTGACAATTCTATATTGTAAATTCTTATGAAAAACTTTTCGGCCTTTATATGCGGATGATTTGTCCTGAATCCGTCTAAACGCCCTTCGAGAAGGGCCGCGAGGCCGCTCATCTTCTTTTCGGTAACGCTATCTAACGCGCCCCGCACACAGGCTATGGATACGATGTCAGGCCTTCCCGATAAAACCGAGGCTGTTTTTATGAAACAAGCGATCTTTTTGAGATCCTGCCTGTGAAAGGCATCAACACTCACGCATATCGACCCGTCATAGCCGGCGTCGAAAAGACTTCTCAGCTTGCCTTCGAGATCCGATTTATTCTTGTACCAGACACCGTTGGTCATTACCCTGTCGAAAAGAAAGTCGTTTCCGACAGCCATGCGCGATATGCCGCATAAAAAATCGATCGCGAGGAAAGGCTCGCCGCCCGTAAAACCGATCATATTGATACCTATTTTTTTGCAGCCGGCCAGGAATTTTTTAGCGATATCTTTTGATAAAATGGTTTTGTTTTTTACATTAGTGCAGTGGCGGCATGAAAGATTGCAATTCTCGGTGGGAGAAAAAAGGGCCTCTTCGGGGTAGAATGGCATTTGCCGCCTACCCAGGCTGTTTGGCTTGTTCTGATATCGATTGCAGATCCTGAAAAGTTTCTATGCTGCCGGTTTCAAGTTTCGAATCGATCTTTCTTAATAAGCCTTTCAACACCTGGCCGGGGCCTATCTCCAGGAACTTTTTAACGCCGCCGGCGGCAACCAGCTTTATGGACTCTTCCCAAAGTGTCTTTTGGTTCACCTGAGATATCAGGTTCTCTTTTATTTTAACCGGATCCGCCTGGACCTTCGCGTCGACGTTACTGATAAAAGGAATTCTGGGAGGTGTAATTTGAATTTTTTCGATATAATCTTTTAATTTATCCCGCGCACTCGTCATCAAAGACGAATGGAACGGGCCGCTTACTTCCAGCATCAATACCCTTTTCGCGCCCTTTTCTTTCGCAAAACTCGCGAAGAGTTCTATGCTATTAACCTTACCGGAGACGATTATCTGCCCCGGACAATTCAGGTTCGCTATTTCACAGCCGAAGCCTTTACATAACTCTTCGACCGATTTTATATCCATTCCGATGACGCATGCCATCTTGCCGGGATTTTTTCTGGAGGCATCCTCCATGTATTCGCCGCGTTTTCTGACAAGGATAACGGCATCTTCAAAGCTTATACTCTCTGCCGCAACAAGCGCTGAATATTCGCCGAGGCTTAGGCCCAGGCTGAATTTAGGTGAGATCTGGGAATAGTAAGGCGTATCTTGAAGGGCTCTTAAGGCCGCGATACTTGTGACAAGGATGGCGGGCTGGCTATTTTGAGTTGTGGAGAGCTCTTCCTGCGGGCCTTCAAAACACAATTTTTTGATATCGAATTTTAATATCGCGGCGGCCTTATCAAATACTTCGCGCGCCTTGGGAGAGTTATCATAAAGGTCTTTTCCCATTCCAACATATTGCGCGCCCTGGCCCGGAAATACTAAAGCTATATCAGTCATATCACAACCTGATGTGCGTTTAGGTTACAGCACACAGCTAACAGCTTAAAGCTTTTACTGTAAACTGTTTACTGTTTGCTAAACATGTGACTACCACTCGATTACTATCGCTCCCCATGATAACCCGCCGCCGAATGCGTCGAGAAGTATCTTGTCGCCCTTCTTTATCCTTCCACTCTTGACCGCTTCCACCAAGGCTACGGCGCTCGACGCCGCCGACATGTTTCCATATCTTTCGATATTGAGATAAATTTTATCCGGCGTAAGCCCCATCCTTTTGGCAACCGCGTTTAATATCCTTACATTCGCCTGGTGAGGTATGACGAGGCTGATGTCTTTTGCCTGCAGCCCCAAAGGCTTTGTAGCTTGAAGCGCCGCGTCCGCCATAACCTTCACCGCGTGTTTAAATAGTTCAGCGCCGTTCATCTTTATAAAATGGAGTTTGTCTTCGACGCTCTTCTTCGACGCGGGTATACGCGATCCGCCGGCGGGAAGTTTTATCAGGTCGCCTTCCTTGCCATTCGCGCCGAGAAACACCGATAGTATCCCGCCTTTTTCGACCGGGCCGAGCACCGCCGCTCCGGCGCCATCACCAAATAAGACGCACGTATTCCTGTCGCTCCAGTCGGTTATCGCGGAAAGCTTCTCGGCCGCGATAACGAGCGCATGCTTATACGTCCCTGACGCGATAAACGAATTCGCTATCGCGAGCCCGTAAATAAAGCCCGAACATGCCACGCTTACGTCGAAAGCCGGCACGTGGCGCGCGCCTATCTTCTCCTGCACAAGGCAGGCCGTCGCCGGAAAGAACATATCCGGCGTGATCGTTGCCACGATTATAAGATCTATATCCTCGGCCGTGAGCCCCGCGTCTTTCAAGGCCGCCTTTGCCGCTTCGGTAGCAAGATCACTGGTGGCTTCACTACTACTGGCAATCCTACGTTCCTTTATACCGGTCCGCGTAATAATCCACTCGTCAGTGGTATCAACCATCTTTTCGAGATCTTTGTTGGTCAATATCTTTTCGGGCAGATACGCGCCCACTCCCAGTATTCCTGTTTTTTTAGTCTGGCACATACTTAGTAGCTCTCCAACCCTTCCACGATATGTTTATTGATATCCTGGGTTTTGAATTCGGCGGCGACCCTGACGGCGTTCTTTATCGCTTTAGGTGTCGACGAGCCGTGTCCTATAATGCAGGCGCCATCCACTCCCAGGAGCGGCGCACCGCCATATTCGGAAGAATCCATCTTCTTTTTCAATTTATCGAATGCCGGCTTTGCGAGCAATGCTCCGATCGTCGTTATGAAGTTGGCTTGTATCTCCTGCTTCAGAGCCTCGACGAGCGTGTCGACAATGGACTCGGATACCTTCAGGATGACATTCCCTACAAATCCATCACACAGTATTATGTCAGCCGAACCGTGCAATATGTCCCGCCCTTCTATGTTGCCTATAAAATTGAGCTTCGATTCGCTAAGAAGCGTATGAGATTCTTTTATAAAGTCCGTTCCTTTTGATTCCTCTTCACCTACGTTCAAAAGGCCCACGGTGGGATTTTCTCTGTGAAGAATATATCTGGCATAGGCGTCGGCCATTATCCCGTATTGCAACATATGCATCGGCTTAGGGTCGATATTCGCTCCCACATCTATCAGTACGGTCGAGCCTTTCAACGTCGGATATGCTATGGCGATACCCGGACGCTCTATGCTTGGCAGAAGCCTGAGCGACAGCGTAGCGGCACAGACAACGGCACCCGTATTTCCGGCGCTGACGAACCCGTCCGCCTCGTCCCTCTTCAAAATCTCGAGCCCTATCACTATCGACGACTGACGCTTTCGCCTCACCGAGAGCGCGGCAGGCTCACGCATCTCGATCCTCTCGGGCGCATGGACTACCGATATTTTGCTTGAATGATATTTATGCTTGGCTAACTCGGCCTTAACAGCCGTCTCATCACCTACGAGCACCAAATCATGACCATACTCCTCCGCGGCCTGTATAGCACCAGCAACCTCTACTCCCGGAGCCCGATCACTGCCCATGGCATCGATTACGATCTTCACTTAAGACCCCCGTATTATTTCTTCTTCTTTTCTTTCACTTCGATAGCCACAACTAGCTTACCGTTGTAATATCCACAAAAAGGACAGACTCTGTGCGGAAGACGCGGCTTCTTACACTGAGAACAGACGGAAAGATTCGCGACATACATCTTGGAATTCCCGCCCCTCCTCTTGTCCCTTCTCGATTTAGAATGTTTCCTTTTAGGTAGTGCCATTTTTCCTCCTTATTATCCTGTAGGTATCTTGAGCGATCAAAAGCTCCTCGTTAGTGGGTATTACGAGAAATTTCGTCTTTTTCGGAACGACGTTACCCAGTTCAGCTTTAAGCCTTTTTACCAACCACGGATTATTTTCCCCGACTCCGGCAGTTATAACAACAGCATCGAGGCTCCCCATCGCCGCGAAATACGCGCCGATATATTTCCTTATTCTGTAAACGAACATCTCTATGGCAAGTTTACACCGCCTTGCCTCTTGCCCGCTGCCTTTTGCCCCTTTCAGGATATCTCTCATATCATTACCGACGCCGGATATCCCAAGAAGCCCACTATTTTTATTCAGAAGGTCATTCACATAATTAATGGACAGGTTCTCTTTCTCCAGAATATGTAGAACCACCGCCGGATCAAGATCCCCGGAGCGCGTCCCCATCAGAAGCCCTTCGAGAGGCGTAAAACCCATCGACGTATCTACGGACTTGCCTCCGTCTACCGCCGTCATACTGCAACCATTGCCGAGATGACAGGTTATGAGCTTCAGTTTTTTAATAGGCCTCTTTAGAATCCTCGCGGCCTCCTCGGACACAAATCTGTGGCTCGTCCCGTGAAATCCGTATTTTCTTATCCCATACCGCTTGTAGTAATCAAACGGCAATCCATACATGAACGCGCGTTCCGGCATAGTTTGATGGAACGAAGTATCGAATACCGCGACCTGCCTGATCCCTTTCAAAATAGCGGAACACGCCACGATCCCCGAAAGAGACGGAGGATTGTGCAGCGGGGCAAGCTCGCTGTATTTCTTTATACTTCTTATCACCTTTTCGGTGATGAGCGTCGATTCCTTAAATTCCTCTCCTCCGTGCACCACCCTGTGGCCTATACCGCAAATTTCATACTTCGACTTCACGACACCGTGACTGCCGGAGAGCGTATCCACTATGATCTTTATCGCGGCATGGTGGTCACGGCACGTGACCTTGCTGTGATATGTCGAATGGCCTGTCTTCTCATGCCTTAGACATGAGTCGGCCTGTCCTATGCGCTCAACGACCCCTCTGGCAAGCGAAATATTCCTGGCTACATCAAAAAGCTGGTACTTTGCCGATGAGCTCCCGCAATTGATAACCAAAATATACATCAGGACCTTATCGCCGTAACAGCAACGGCATCAACAATATCTTCCACAAAGCAACCTCTTGAAAGGTCGCTGCAGGGTTTTGTAAATCCCGTCAAAAGCGGCCCGATGGCCCTTGCGTTCGCGAGACGCTGTGTCAGTTTATACGAAATATTCCCGGAATTCAAATCCGGAAAAATAAGAACGTTGGCCTTACCCGCCACATCGCTTGCGGCGCACTTTATTTTGGCAACCTCCGGTACTATCGCGCTATCGACCTGAAACTCCCCGTCGACCAGTAGGCCGGGTGAAGCCTCTTTCGCCCTGGTAACAGCCTCTCTCATCTTCTCAACGAGAGGCCCTTCCGCACTGCCTTTGCTTGAATAGCTTAAGAATGCTACCCTCGGCGTGTGGCCTGCCGTAAGTTTTTTGAAAAGATCTGCGTTCGATACCGCTATTCCCGCAAGCTGCCTCGCATTCGGTTCCGGGTTCACGCCGCAATCCGCAAAAATGAACGCCCCGTTGTCTCCGTAAGGAGAATTCGGTATCTCCATGAGGAACGCGCCGGATATAACACCGATATTTTTATCTATCGACAGGCATCTCAGCGCAGCCCTTATGACATCCGGCGTAGTATGATTCGCCCCCGCGACAAAACCATCGGCGAGGCCGCGCCTGACCAATAACGCGCCAAATGTCAGATAATCCTTTCTTACGATTCCGCCGGCCTCCTCCGCCGTCATACCCTTGGACTTCCTCATCTCATAGTATTCGGACACCATAGCATCGGTGTCCTTGTAATTCTGCGGGTCGATGATCTGCAAATCATTTAAATTTTTACTTTTGATGGATTTTTTACTGTCTTCTTTGGCTATCAATATTATCTTCGCTATTTTTTTATCCAGGATAAAATCGATGGCCTCTATCGTTCTTGGATCGTCGCTTTCCGGAAGGACTATCTTTTTCGCTGATTTGATCGCTCTCGTTCTTATGTCATTTATGAGACTCATAATATTACTAATCCTTTTTTATCTTACCCTTTAACGCCTCTTCGGCCTTTTTCGGAATGAATTTACCGACATCCGCCCCGAGCGCCGCGGCCTCTTTTATAAGTTTGCTCGAAACATACGAATAGTCTTCGTGCGGCATCATGAATATCGTTTCAATATCACCGGCCAGTTTCCTGTTGGTGAGAGCCATTTGGAATTCGTACTCAAAATCCGATATCATTCTCAAGCCCCGCAGCATCACATTGGAGCCGCACTTTTTTACGTAATTGACAACGAGCCCGTCGAAATCGTCTATGACAACGTTCGGGATACCTTTCACCGCGTCTTGCAGCATCGCAACACGCTCTTCCACGCTGAAGAGCACTCCTTTGGACTTACTATGCGCCACCGCAACTATCACTTTATCGAATATCTTGGAAGCCCTCTCGATGAGATCTATGTGGCCGTATGTCACGGGGTCAAATGTGCCGGGGTAAATTGCTACCTTATTCTTCATCACTCTATCTTCCTGTACATGGTAACGGAGGTATCACCGTATTTTCTCTCCGTTATCTTCTCGAGCGTATTTAAGTCAGCTTCAAGGCTGTCTTTCTTGAAATGTTCCACTATGATCAAGCCGAATCCGGATAATATATCATAATAGTCTATGTTTATCAAGCAATTTTTAGCCAGTTCCTTATGGTAAGGCGGGTCCATAAATATGATGTCGAACTTCTCGCCGTCCCTATCAAACCTGGGCAGAACTATGGAGACATTACTACGCACAATCTCATATTTTGGCTCAGGTATCGCGAGCGTTTCGATATTCTGCTCTATAGCGGTAAGGCACCTAGCGTTATTATCTACAAAGGTTGCATGCGCGGCACCGCGCGAAATGGCCTCCAGCCCGAACGCCCCGCTGCCGGCATACAGGTCCAGGACCGACTTACCTGCAATATCGCCGAGAATGTTGAAGATCGCCTCTCTTACCCTATCCTGCGTGGGACGCACCTCGGCGCCCTTCGGCATCTGCAGCACCCGCGACCTGTATTCACCACCTATGATCCGCATCCCCATATCTTAACCCTCTTATCAAGCCCTTATCCGACCCCTATCAGATCGAGCCTGTCTTTAAATCTCGTCAGAAGCGCGTCCTTCAGCAGCTTATGATGTTCTTCTCGCAGATCCGGATCCTTCGCGATCAGATCAAACGCCTCAGTCCTCGCACGCTCCATTATAGCAAAGTCCTTTAGTATATTGCCAAATCTTATTTCCGGCAGACCGTGCTGACGGGTCCCGAAAAATTCACCAGGCCCGCGAATATTCAGATCCGCTTCCGCGATCTGGAAACCATCGAGCGTGTCCTCGATCGTCTCAAGCCTCTTTCTCGCATCTTCCGTCTTCGGATCGGCAAGTAATATGCAGTAAGATTCATGCACGCCGCGGCCGATCCTTCCGCGAAGCTGATGAAGCTGAGCTAACCCAAACCGGTCGGCGTTTTCTATAAGCATTACGGTCGCGTTCGGGACATCGATACCGACCTCGATCACCACCGTTGAAACCAGGATATCGGTCTTCCCATTTTTAAAATTCTTCATCGCCTTATCTTTCTCACTCGACGTCATCCTGCCGTGTAAAAGGCCCACTTTAAAATCTGTAAATATTTCGGATTTTAATTTCTTAAATAACTCTTCCGCCCCAACCCTTCCTTCCCCCTGACTTTCTATCAGCGGGCACACCACATAGGCCTGACGGCCTTTCCTGATCTCTTCTTTGATGAAATTATACGCATTCGCCCTTTTTTCTTCTTCGATCCAGTATGTCGCGATCGGCTTTCTTCCCTTCGGTAATTGCTTTATTACGGAGATATCCAGATCGCCGTAAACGGTCAACGCTAGTGTGCGCGGTATGGGAGTTGCCGTCATCACGAGAATGTGCGGACTGAATCCTTTCTGCTTCATTGCGGACCTCTGCGTTACACCGAACTTATGTTGTTCATCTATGACGGCAAGCCCCAATCTTTTAAATTCGACCGCTTCCTGGATAACGGCATGTGTCCCAACAACGATATCTACATCTCCGCTCTTTATGCGTGAGTAAATCGACTCTTTTGATTTCTGATCGATCCCGCCAATCAGAAGCACTACATTTATTCCGAGCGGCATAAGAAGTTCACTAAGGCCTATGAAATGCTGCCTGGCCAATACCTCCGTCGGCGCCATAAGAACGCCTTGAAAATGGTTACCGACAGTAAGCATGAGCGCGTAAGAGGCCACGATCGTCTTGCCACTGCCGACATCGCCTTCGAGGAGGCGGTTCATCGGCCGCGTCCCGGACATGTCACGCTCGATATCCGCGATCGCTTTATTCTGGGCATCTGTCAGCTCGAACGGAAGGCTGTCTCTGAACGCCTTCTGAATTTCTCCGTCCACTTTATGGCCGGGTGAAGTCTCTTTGGTCTTTACATCCTTCTTCTTTATAGCAAGCGCGAGCTGAAGCATGAAAAACTCCTCAAAGACTATCCGTCTATACGCCTTTTCCAGATTCTCGAACACAGTCGGGAAATGGATATTATTTACGGCAAATCGTATATCTACAAGTTTTTCACGCGCGAGTATATAAGTCGGCAGCGCCTCTTTAAGGCACCTGCAATATTTAGCCACAGCCTGAAATACGAGACTGCGAATGTACCTCTGGCCGATGCCGGATGTAAGCGCATATATGGGGACGATCCTTCCCATATGCACCGAGTCTGTCTCATCGCCTTTGAGTATCTCGTATTCGGGTTGGGTAAGTTGAAGCTTGTCATGCATCTCGGCCTTACCGTAAAGCACCACCTGTACGCCTTTTCTGAAATAATCCTTGAGATACGGCTGGTTGAACCAAACCGCGCGAACAGATCCCGACGCGTCCTTTATCTCTGCTTGGAATAACGAAATACCCGATTTCGCTATACGGCCGTTTACAGTAACGATCTCGCCCTGAATTGTATGAGATTCTCCGGGTATCAGCTCCTTAATAGGGGTTAGCTTCGAGCGGTCCTCATATCGCGCGGGAAGATAAAACAGGATATCCAGCACATTCTGCATACCGAGCCTGGCAAGAAGCTCTGCCTTCTTAGGCCCCACACCCTTAAAATATCTGACCGGGATATTCAGCGGTTCATTTTTTTCTTGCATATGTCCTATACCTGTGATAATATAGCGCCACAAATAAAAAACGGAGTAATAAAAATGTCAAGAATATGCGAAATTTGTGGTAAAAAACCTGTTGCCGGAAGAACCATCGTGCGTCGCGGTTTGGCCAAGAGCAAAGGCGGTGTCGGATTAAAGATAACCGGCATAACCGCGCGACGATTCATGCCCAACCTTAAGATGGTTCGAGCCATCGTCAACGGCACTCCTAAAAGAGTCCGTATCTGCGTTAAGTGCCTTAAGGCAGGTAAAATAGTAAAAGCTGGTTAATTCTATCACACGGCATTACGTTTTTCAACGAAAAGGCCTTCTGTTAGATGCCGGAAGAAAGCAGTAAAGTAAATAAAGAAAAAAAGTTATCACAGGAAGAAACCCGCCTCGCAGGCGCCGCTAAACGCTTCTTAAGGCAGATCAGCATTTCGGCCAAAAACTTCAAGATGTTCAGCGCCGATCATCCATTCCTGCGCAGCAATATAAAAAATGCCCACGAGTTAATAAAGGGTATTCTTGTCGCGAAAGAATCCGCCACATTCACCTTCCTGGAAGGCTCATGCCTTCTTGAGGACATACCCATTAAGGGCCTTGATTCAAAAACATACCCCATCCTCGGCGTTGCAAAGGAATGTTCCATCACATCGCTGACGTTCGTGCGCGGGTTATCCGAAGACGACTTGCATGCCCTCCTAAAGATAATAGCCGGCGGCCCCAATGCCATCAAGAACGAAAACGGGCTAACGGCATATCTGCAGAAAAAAAATATAGACCATATAAAGGCTGATGAGATATTTTTCAAACGAGTCAGCAAAAAGGATGAGGAGGCAAGCGAAGCAAGAAAACACCTCGAGGATTTTCTCATCATGAATTACATTATGGGCAAGGCATCAATGTCGAAGGATGATATAAATTCGCTGGTCGGCGAGGTTACATCCGATCCGAAGAGGATGGGCAAGCTTATCTCGAAAGCAGCGATGGGCGGTGCGGGCAACGCAGGCGCCGGCAGCGGTGGTGGCTCCGGCGGAGGCAGCGGCAAGGGCGGCGGAGGTGGTTCAGGCAGCGGCTCCGGAACTGGTGGTGCTGGCACCGGCGGTGGCTCTGGCGGAGGCAGCGGCACATTCGCTCCCGGAATAGAATTTGCCAGGTCCGGTATCGAGAAGATCGCCATGCACCTTAAGAATACCGAAGGCAATTCCTATGATGACATCAAGAAACATATGGGAAGCCTGATAATGGCCCTCGAGCCTTCCATACGCGGCGAACTTTTAAAATCCAAAATATCGGTCTCGGATGATTCCGATAAGGACCTGGTAGGAGATATCATCCAGGAATTCTCGGATGATGCGATGGTAGAATTGATCGTCACCGACTTCACCATTCGTAAATCCTCGATAATAGATATCCGCAAGCTTATCTCAAGGCTCCTATCGAATGCCCAGCGTAGAAAACAGATCTTCCCCATTATTGAAAAAAGGCTGTTGGCTGCCGGTGTAAGCCAAGGCGTATGCTCTCAGATACTGGAAGAAACTTTCTGGTCCGATATGTCTACGGATGAAAGGCTGAAAAAAATCCTGGGCGAAAAACCGGTTTATCTGGTAGATATAGGGATAGCAAATGAGATCAAGGATCTCATAGAGGAGCTCCTCTCCGAAAAGAAGGCTGACCTGGCGCAGAATATAGTCGTAAAAATACTTGCGAATTTTAAATCGGATGACGAGGATTTCCTGGTGCGCCTCATAAGAGACTTCGAGGTTATATATGATATCCTTATGTCCTCCAAAGAATATCAGAATAAAGAAAAGCTAATCGCGGAGATCGGGGACGAATATAAAAAGATCAAGATCGAGGCAGCGCGGAAACGTTTTGAAAAATTCTTTGCCGCCGCGGTGATATCATGCCTGGCGAATAAAATGTATCAATATCTTCCCGTGCTTATAAAGGCTGTGGGATATGAAAACATCAAAGAAGAAATGATATCGGAATTAAAACTGAACACCTTATTCAAAGATATGATCTTCGATGACTTGATCGCCAGGCCCCTTATAAAAGATATCGCCTGCGCCATAGGACAGGACACTGTTATCCCACTGCGCACCGTACTTATGGGAATAGTCCGCGACGATTTCGATTCCTATAGAAAACGCCATTTCATAGCATCGATACTGAAAGAGCTGGGCGGTGAAACCGAAGATGTCTTCATCCAGGATCTGTCTACTGAAAATGCCGAGCATTTGCGAAATGCACTTGAGACGCTATCCGAGGTAGGCACCGCTAAATCCGCCGCGGCAATAGAGAAGCTGTTAAATCACCAAAATAACGAGATCCGAAAACGCGCCTCCGTTGCCCTTAAACGGATCAAAAACAGAAAACGCTAATCTTCAGATAAAGATTTTTTTATATAAATATTATACTTGCCTGTTTTTATATAAAATTTATAATTTTTCTTTATATACTCATCTAAAACCGTAGACCCTTCTTCATTCTTACCGGCTTCCGAGATTATCTTCCCCTCCTGCGTCAGCATAACAATCCTGGTATTCTTAAGGGACTCTATTATCTCACGCTGAACCTTTTCGGTGTTCACGGTTCCGGGCAGCATGATAAAATGCTTTGATGCCGGCGGGTGGCCGCTTAGAAAATATAGCATCGGCTCTCCGCCCTGAAAGACATCATTGTGAGCATCGAACCCTACAAATATATTTTCTCCGGGAACGCTATTTTTATTAAGAAAATCCATGGCGTCTTTAAATTTCTGCACTTCGTCCCTGGGAACATACGAGCTCCCGCGCGGCGTCGCCATATACACGATATCCTTCTTGAACGGTTTAACAAACGCGTTCTTAAGATATTTATCCGTATTCTTTATGAACAATAGCACCATAAGAAATGCCAGCAATATTGCCGCTGCCCGGATAAAAATTTTAAAAGCCCTGGAACCTGCCCCGCTCTTCATGCCCTCAGCTAAAATATAACCGGAAAGCATAAGCGCCGGAAATATCACAGGCATAGTATGCCCGGCATCCGCCCCGAAATACGCGTATGGAAACATTGCTGTACCTGTCAGGGCAATAAATAATAATATCGCAGCCTCCGTCCGACCGATCGATCTTCTAAAACCATAATAAGCCAGGCATACCGCCACAACCAAATACGTTAATACAGGTATGTAATGCTGATTCACCTGTATGAAAAACAGGCTTCCATAAAATACCTGTCTTAGATCGAGGCATGGCAATGGAAAGCTTGTCTGCGCAAATCTTATAGTTGTCTCGTAAGGAACTTTCATGCATTGCCATAAATTACCCAACGCTTCTTCCCTGGTAAGATATAGCACGAATGCCGCCGGAAGCACGGAAACAGAGATGATATAAGGTAAAAAATGCCTGAACAGCCCATAAGCGATTATAATAAATATTTCACACGCGATAAAATATAATCCCATCTCAAAGCGCCCCAAAAATCCTATAGACGCGAAGATGCCCGCTATTATCAAATTTCTTGCGGCCTTCTTTTCCAGAAACCATATGAAGAATAGCATACTCAAAGATGCCGATACCATAAAAGGCCACATGGATGACGCGCTCGGGCCCATCCTCGGCGCAAAACAGCTCAATCCCACAAGCCATACAAATAATGATATCCATTTATCTTTCGAAAGCTTAAACGCGAAATAGAATATTATAGTCGTGATAATGGCATGCAGCGTAATGATATATAGGTGGGCAAGCACTGTATTGGGGCCGAATACCTTGAAGAGAAACGCCAGGGCGTAAAGCTGAGTTGGGCCATATATCGTTATGAAATCCTTGTAAGGAATAGCGCCGTGGCTTATCATATCGGCGCATACAAGCGTTATTCCCTCATCGAACGGAAACCAAAACTTATTATACGCCGGCAGCGCGTACAGGAAACCCAAGATGAATATGATTATTATCGAAGACTTTTTCACGATGGATTAATTATAACATCTTTTTTCGTTCAATGTATAACAAAAACCCATTCTTGCAGCATCCGGATCATTGATTATCCGGTTATCTGTGGTATAATCATTCAAACGGCCCGAGGGAATAACAATGATCAAGAATAGATATCCTGTAATTTTCATCTGCCTAATGCTTTTGTTGTGTTCGGGCACAAAAAAGGCGGCTGCAGTAGAATATACAGATAATGTCGAGGTCGGAGAAGCCGATATCAGGGTTGACCGGAACGAACGCCCGCCCATTTTTTACCTTATTATGGAATTTAAAAATAACGGCGATAAAAAAGTATCCAACCTGAATTTTGAGATCAGCTATTACGCCAAGGAAGGCTACTTAATAAAAAAGGTTTTAATGAAAAACGCATTGACCGAAGAAATACCGCAGCGAGAATCGCGAAAATACAAGATACGCCTCAGAAACGATTTCTTTGATGATAAAAATGAACAGTACCCTTATTCGCGCAAAAATGAAGTAGCCGAATTCGATATAAAAATAACCAACGTCAAACTCGCCTCGAAATAAAGAAGAAGCGGACCCCTGTTTGACTATTTTTTAATCTACCTGCTGCGCCGTCAAGAATATGGCTTTTTCTAAAGCAGTGAAAAAATCCTGGTATGTTGCCGCATCATCTACCGATTTGATCCCATACTGAGCATTCGCCCTTACAAGCAATTGCTTTTCTCCTCTGGGGCGTACGGTTACGGTCATCGTAACAGATGCTTGATTAACAAATTTCGTGCCGGTAACTGAGCCAAGCGTGAGATCCGCTTTATCGATTACAAATTCCAGATCCTGCATCGTGCTTATTACCGTTTGCATCATCTTTTTCTTGTCGGTTGTATCAAAGGCCCTGGTCTGCATGCTTCTCAATTTAATCGCGCTTGCGTCGCTTTCAAGAGCTTTGGTTGCCGTAGTTGCGCAGCCTGATACCGCAACAGCCATGGCCAGAATAACAAAAAGACTACAGTACCTTATCAGCTTATTCATATTTGTTCAGCCTCCAAAAATATCGCCTTTGATAAACTGTCGTAAAATTTCTGATATATGTCCGGTTCCTTAACGGTTTCTATCCTGCTGATCAAGTTACTCATGTTCCACACGATCCTCTGGAATGTAACTCGAACGACCGTCTTACTCCCATCCAAAGATGGCTGGGTAATTACCGATGCCTTCACCATTTGTTCCTTGTCACATCGCGAAACGGCATTGGTATAACAGGGAGCGCCTATTAAGGCGGCGGCAATGCCTACCGTATCAGCCAGTACTGCGGCGGCAATTTGACCGCCGCTTGTCGCGTCCGCCTTCTTAGAGGCAGCTACAAATCCCAGCTCTGTCTCGCTATTATCCAGGATAAATCCTAGATCCTGCAAAACTCCGGCAACAGAGGTGACTATTTTTTGCTCATCTTTTGTCTCGTATTGCCTCATCTGTAACTGACGATCCTTAAGAGACTGCTCTGACGCCTTCAGAAATCCTGTCGGAACGGTCGCGCATCCAACTATGCTCAAACATAAAAACACAGTTAAAAATATCTTCAGCGTATTATTTAGCTTTTTCATATTGTTCCCTTAAAAACTGGAAGAATGATAAGCAAAATCGCGAACTTTTTTATCCGCATCGAATTTGATAACTATTGTAAGCGTCCTCTGAGAAGTTGACGCTGCCCCGGAAGTTCCGCCGGCACCCACGATTATCAACCACACGCCGCCGGCGTTATTTGAATAAGATACGTCAGTAGCAATTTTATCGTAAACCCACACCTCTAGCCTATTTTCATCGGTCGAAACGATATTGGGCGAGCCGAGCACTTCAATAACTGCGGCCGACGGCATCCCAATGCGCACTTCGCGCTGAACCTTCCCTACGGTCACCCGATCACCGGCATCTGACTTAACGGATTTCATGTGAGAACTGGCGGACGAGCAACCGGATAAAAACGCCACAGCTACTAACATAACCAGAATCTTTTTCATACTGCCTCCATAAATTAAAAAGCAATTCCCCTTTTTAGAAGAATTGCCGACATTTACCTTACTTGTCCCATTAGACACTTAACCACTCCTCTTTACGTAGCAACAATGTTACCACTTCCTTCATCTTCCGTCAAACTTATTTTCACGCTACTGGGGTGGCACCTTAGATCGCCCTCTTACCTTGACGTGCCAACAAGGACATCAATAGAAGCGCTAGTCCCGATACCTGTAAAGCAAATCTGTCCATCGTGACAAACATATGGGCAGGATCTATATGCATGGTGATGAACATCAGAAAATAAGTACCCAAGGTTGCCCAAACCACGAAGGCAAGGTATGAAACAGGCTTCCTGAAAAGTTCTTTTAAAGAAAATACCTGTATTACAAAAAAAAGAATCCAGAATAAGTCCCATTTCCTAGTTTTTAAAACTACATCGAAGACGAAATTATTCAAGACAGGCATGATGCGGCAACTATTCGCCCGTATCGTATCGAAAACATTAAGGTTAAATATATCTTTTGCGGTAAAAAAAACATCTACTGTGGGCAAAAGCTTTTTATATATAACCCATGGGATTAAGATAACGAGAGCCGGGATTATGTAGACACATAACGCCATAAACTTTTTCTTCAGTCCGAGTTTCTCATCAAGAAATAAGGAAGCCGCCAGGCACACGGATAAGATCGCAAAAAAAGCCGATGCATCCTGCTTGGTGAACATCGCTATGGCTGTAAATATGGATGCGCTTACAAGGTAAGGATAAATTTTAAAACGTGTCCATAATAATATGTAAGAGCCCGACAGGAAGTAAAAAAAGGCAAGAGGCGCGTCGGCCTCACCGCAAGTGGCCCTGTACACAAACATATATAATGTAGCATACAGCGCTGTAAAAATCAGTGAATGGAGTTGCGGGCAAAATTTTCTCTGGATGGCGTAGATCGAGCACAGGAATCCTACGGCCAGGAACGGGAGAAACGATTTCCCATATCTGTCATCGGACGACTTTCTGCATGTATATAGCCAATTTTCGAGCATAGGAACGAGTAACGGATACTCCGGATGCTCCATTATGAATTCTTTATCCAGAAGATCTTTGCCATATATGGACTTTGACTCGTACAAGACTTTCGCTTTAATACCGAATATAGACCGCGACATCCACTCATATGTGGGATAATATAAACTCTTGAAAAATATAACCGCTACACACATACCTATTATCACAACCACTACAATCTTCATCCAGCCTGTTTTTAAAACAGACCCTTCCTGTGCAACGTACGATCTTTTTACTCTATTTTTATATAGATCGTGAAGCTTTATCGCAACTACAGCAGCCATGAATATCAACGCAAGGCCGATCATATTAATTCTGGAGAGACTAGCGCCCAGGAAAGAGATGTAAAAAAACGATAACGCCAGGCCGCCCGCGCCGAACCCGAGATCGAGACCGACTTTTTCGACCGAAGATAATACTGATGAATTTCCGTAGAAGACAAGTCTGCGTACCGTATAACCGGCCGAATAGATGGATAATATACCGAATAACAGCATCATCTCTTCATCTCACTTATGTTCTTAAGCACAAACTTGTCGTTGTCATCCTTAACCAATGCCTGCTTTATATTTCTGTCTTCGAGCCACTTATTTTCAACGTCCCTGAAATCCTGCTTTTTGCTCGTCGCGTAATACCCTTTTCTAAATTTGTACAATTTGACAGGATACACATAATAACTTATAAAATATTGCTCCGAGTCGAGAACTAATACGCCCATGCCCGGCTGGACATTATTTCTTATCTCATTGATGATTGACGCATCTTGACGGTTAAGTTTCATCCTGAAATCTTCCACAGTCATTTTCCGATATTTAAAATAATCCTCAAAAGAGTTCAGTACCTCAAGGCAACATACCCTGTAAAATCCCAGGAATATGGAAACGATGATGAGGCTTCTTATAATAATTTTTTTTACCATACCTTATCCGTTCTTCAAATAAACGATCCAGATGTTAGTTTGCCATTATTATATCATCGATCCGGTTTTTATGCAGCTTTTATACATTCCCCTGCATAAAGATGCTAAAAGAGGCTATTTTGTTGCAATTATTTTAAAATATTTTATCTCGTAGGGTGTCCCCTTATGGGATGGCCCCTATTTAGGCGTATTTGCTTCGTAACTGTGTAATTGACTATCAATAATGAATCCGCAATCCCGCCTTCAAAAACGTGTAGTATAAGATCGTGTAGAGGTCGATTAAGATACGATAGAACTTCGGGTAAATCATTGATAAATACGACTTTCTTAGTGGTAGACGTTTGCAAAATAGAATTTTTCACGATTTCAAATATATCAAAATCTGTCCCATATGCCGGCGGTGCGGGATCAAAGGCAGTTGATGACAATTTATATGCCTTAAATCCATAAGCGGTTTTATCCGGGTTCTTAAGCTTCCAGTCGCGACTCATAAATATACCTGCTCCGACTTCGCTATAGGAGCTATTGAGAACGCACGGGCTACCATCGTATATCAAATTAGGATCCGGAGCGACGACATTTCGAAATTTATCAGAAGCATTTGTAGGATATCCTTCGACAATAAAAACGCCTATTGAACTAACATCTTTCGGAATTGAAAATTCTTTTGCATAAGCAAAATTAGTCCATACTCCTATCAGTAATATTAATCCCGCTATCGACTTTTTCATCTAAATTTCTCCAAACGCTATTTTCTTCATAGTCCTATCTCTTTTACCATATTATTAAAATTCCTCAACCTGCTCTTGTCCTGCACTAGGATCTCCTGTTTCTCTGTCTGTATATTCTGCAGGATCATGGCTTTTATGGTTATTGTATCCGGTATAGTATCTTTTATTTTTGATAAAAATTCATCTGTATCCTTATCATATCCATCATACACTCTCAACAAGGTACTACCGCCAATATCCAATACGCAGTCTAAAACAACAGCCTCATCTCCACTTTGAGATTTTAGTACCGTCCTGTCGTCTCTTCGCTCAAGGCTTTTCCAAAAATCACTATTACATCGTTTTTTCTGAATGATCCCCTTAAGTCGCAATGTTGCCCCGTTTTTATGAGCGGCGCTTTCTACTATGCCGATAAAACCATATCCTTCATACAGGCCAGATACGTCTATGGGTTTTCCCACCAAGCCATCAAGGTATTTATTTTGCGCTTCTTGGTTAGTCTCGCCATAAACATTTACAGCTAAAACACAACACAAAATAAGTACGCCACCGATAATTCTAGTCATTTGAATCGCTCCCTTGCATGGGCTTGGCCCAGCATAACGTCTCTATATTATTACTTTTTCCCAAAGAAACTAGCAACGATGCAATATAGTCCGCCAAGAGATATAATTACACTCCACCAAAATACAGGGATAAAAAACATCGTGTGCTTACCCTTAAGGACGATTTCTTTGCCTGTTGCTTTATCGATAACTATCCTTGGCTTCTCTCTCTTGAGGAGTAGATCGAACAGATAGCACAGGATACCGACTATTATCAGTTGCATTCCCAGATAAATACCCTTTGGAATACTCCTCAGGCCCGGGAATACAGTCTCAAGCCACGTAAAAAGCATTATAACTGCAACCAAAAAAACGGAACTAAAACACCAGCGCCAGTCCATACCATCATATCTGCTACCCCCTTTATTTAGTATAAAATTTCTTAAATTCTTTAAAAGCTTTTTCACCTAAATGGGGCCATCCTAGAAAGGGACACCCCACAATTTTAAATCTTCAGTCCTTTATCCAGCATAGTTTCATAAGGCCGCTTTTGCAGTACATACTCCGCATACAACCTCATGCGCTCCCTTGGATCATTCGACAATGCAAGATAGCATGGATCAGGGGTTATTATATCATCCCTCCTGCCTCTGGCATAGTAATTATAGCTTGAGAAATAATACTCCGATAAATCAGCTACCATCCCAGCCCTCAGGGGATTTCTTTCAATATACCTACCGCACTCCATCAAATAATCGTCATTATCTACAAATGTGCTCTTATAGCGCCCCTGAAATAGGTTACCTATAAGGCCTTGACTCCTTTTATAGTGTTTGGCATAAGACTGGTTTATGCCCTGCATAATACGGGGCAATTCATTGCCGATAGCTACCTTAATCAATATATGCGTATGATTCGGCATGAGGCAATAGTGAAATATATCAAAATTAAACCTCTTCTTATAATTTCCTATTTCCTTCTTATAAGCCTTATAGTCATCGAGCGAATGAAAAAGCCTATATCTATTATGCCCTCTATTTGTTATGTGATATACGCCTCCATCTACTAATACTCTACCCTGCCTAGCCATAAAAAAAGCCTCCTTTTTTTGTCTTTATATGCTTCCATATATAAAGATGCTAAAAGAGGCTATTTTGTTGCAATTATTTTAAAATATTTTATCTCGTAGGGTGTCCCCTTATGGGATGGCCCCTATTTAGGTCATCATATTATCTACAGATTTTTCTTCGGCAATAACCGCTAATGCTATGCCTGATAAAATAAGAAACAAAAACACTATGGATATTATCTTTTTCATTCTATTTTCCTTTTATTTTAGTCAATGGTTCTTCGAGTTTTATTTCTGATATCTTGCCATCTATAGCTTTAAAATTTAATTCTCGTTGTTCTGCCTGACCTTGTTCTGTTCTTTTTACGGATATTGCTTTAATATGGACGGCTTTTGTATTTTTATTTATTGCACTATAAGGAAAAGCAACTATCTGTTTAGGAAATATATATTCCAACTCCTCGATATTTATGCCATTGCTTAACTTTCCATATGGCGTATATATTTCATTAACGATGTTTTTATCTATGCTTTCATTAAATCCTAATTCTTTTTTGTAATCTTCGATACTTTTAATAGGTCGTGAAATATGATGACTGCTATACCAAGCCAGTGCTTCGTCTGGTGGCATCGTAGGATAATACCCATTATTATAATATACTGTCAAAATCTTAATTGTTTCACTAATGACAGAATTCACTTTTTCATTATTCTCGACCAATTCTAAACTTCGTGACTTTTGACCATTGAATTTAAACGACTTCATAATATTTATAGCATCTTTTTGAAGCTCTTTTAAGTCATCCTTGCTGAACATATTGATTCCATAATCTATGCTGATAAGATAAGGGTCAAATAACCCATATACGGATTTCGCTGAGGGTTTATTTATTATGAAACTTGTGTCTTTCTTTAAAAAATCATTTATGCTTGTTTTAAGATAATCGGGAAATAATTTTTTATTTTGTGAAAGGTCAACAATGTTCACGGTAATTGTTGGGGTTGATTTTTTCGTAATAAATATTGCTTCGGTGTATATTTTCTTTGAATAAGAACGCATTCCGATTTGATAATATTTCGGGTATTTAAAGATGCAGTTGGAATTCCTACTTCTACAAACATTTTCACTTGCTAAAGGAGCAACGTAGCGGTCTACTAAATATATATACCACCGCATTCCAGTTGTAATCGAAGAAAAAATAGAGATAACAAGAAAGACATAGAATAGACTTTTAAATATTTTCTTGTAGGATTCTTTGTAGCGATTATTCTTTGAAAGAGTGCGGGTAAAAACACATAAGAAAATATTGAATATTAAACTTATTGTTTGGCTTATCGGCATTGTGTACCTTTGAATAAAAATGCCACTATGGCAGTGGCAGGGGTTATAAACTCAACATTAATTATCAGACTATTCTCCTTGATACCAGTCTGGACTGAACTCTTCAGAATATTTACCGCTATTACCTAATAATACTGGCTTGGTTATTTGAATTTCAATTTTTTCATCGTCTATAGGAGATACGCATATAACGTGAGCACCTCGACCGATAGGTTTAATATAATAAACATACTTTCCATCTTTTGACAATTTTGCATCCAGAGTAAAGCCGAATTCTCTTATTTTTTCTGTAGACTTGTTTTCAAGGTTATATTTAAACAAATACCCATAACCACGCTTTGGATTCATTAGATTTCCGTCATCTCCAATATTAGTATCAAAACAGATGCTTTTGCCATCTGGAAACCATCCTACTGCCATAGCGTTCTTTCGCAACTTTTCAACTCCGCTTCCATCCTTATTCAAGATGTAAATACCGCTTTGCTCATCTGTTAGGGAAACAAGTATTTGTTTACCATCCGGAGAAAAGGAAGGAGACAAAATTGAGTATTTACCACTTAAATTCAGTATTAAATTATGCTGTTTCGTCTTTAAATTATAAATATATAGACATGTTCGCCAATGCTTTTGCTCCTCTCCTTTTCGTGTTGTTGCATAGAGTATTTCATCTCCGTTAGGCGACCATTCTATTGGTTGAGGCCGGTAATTTATCATTGGCTTAATTGTTTCGATAATATTACCATTCTCATTCAAAATTAAAATGCCATCAGCTCCAGAGACGGCAATTTTTGTCCCATTGGGAGACCAGCGTGGTCCAGTCATTTTAGAGCCTAAGAACTTGGGTTCCGCATCCTTTAGGCTTAGCACATATACTCCCCACCCTAATTTCGGATTACGAATACCCTCAAAAGTAAACTTCCCCTTAATGTTATCTGCTACATCGTCATTTGCCATACATGGAATAGCAATATATAGCGACGTTAGTATTAGTGTAAAAATGATTATTCTCGCATTATTTCTTTTCATTAATTGCTCCCTTGAGGCTGAATATTACCAAAATCATATTTATCATTTTTCGTATCGAATTGCAATAGATATATCGAGCTGGGGTTAAAGGACGATATTGAGCTAAAATTGATATTATATGTTTCAGATATCATGTTAAGACCCTGAACGTGTTCATTTATAGCTGTATGAATGTTATTCAAATCGGTTGTAGTTAAGTTTAGATTCGGGTTACTACTGATTTGTGTTTGCACCTTATTCCAGAACATATCGGAAATTTCCTGTTGCTGAATGGTGGTTAAACCCGTTATCTCTTTATTCCTTAAGGCATCGAGCGTAAGATAAGCTCTCTCTTCTACTGTTAATACTTGCGGGTCTTTTTGTCTCAGTTCGTCTGTTCTTACCTTATCTTCTATGCTTATTTTATCACCATTCATTGTCGTGAAATCATACTTAAAACCTGCATAACCCTTAGTGATATTATTTACACCATCATTACTATTCTCTGTGCTATTAAAAGAATAAAATTCATATTTCTGATTTGCTAAATCAGTATATGAATGAATTCCTTTATCGAATGTTAGAGAGGTATCGTTCTTGGCTAAAACATCATCTGCTGACCCGCTCAATTCAGAATAAACTCCATATCTCGAAGATAATAATGGAATATTTACTGCGAATTCTGCTTTATAACCGCCCTCGATGGTAGCAACTGTGGACTCAGAGCCATCGAATCCGTAAGTCGTCTTACTAACAACATCGATACCACTGCCCCCGAATCCCTGTAATGTAGAATCGTAGTTTCCAAAATAGAAATTATCCGCTCCTTCCAGAGCTATCTTGCCTACTTTCATTGTTGATTTGCCTTCACTATTTAGGGTTCGATACTCGGTTTCTATTTCGTGGCCAACGAAAAATTCAGGGACGCCTTTAAATTTCAATGAATATTGGTATTTATAAAAATCTAATCTCAAGTTAACATCACTTATTTCACCGCCAAGCTCAGCTATTGCCCTATCTCTAAACTGTTCATAATTCTCAAAGGCATATCCTTCCATATCGCCTTTAAGACTATCCTTATACTGCTGTTGTAACTTGCCCCACACTTCTCTCTGCATAGCATCTTGAGCTTCAGCCGCTCCAAATATCGCAAGGTCTTGCATATAGTATTTAAGTAGATAGGGATGCTCTTGCAAAATGGCCTTAGTTTCATCATTGAACATAACGCTTAGAGGGGTATATTCTACATATTTTGTATACTCGTTATACTCTAACCCATACGAAAGCGTCGCAAACTCATCGGCATCGATACCTAAATTGGCTAATGTCTGCTTAGTTTCGTCTGTCAGATGAACCTTATAGCTTCGATAAGCCCTTAAAAGCTCTTCCTTATCAATGTTAAAGTCAAAGTTAAGTCCGCTGTCTAAATCGATAAAATCCCATGTCCCATCGTCATTCTTATATAGATAACCAATAGCCTCGCCTGTGGAATAATCGATTAAATCCATAGACTTCTGTAAACCACCTTCGATTCTTCGATATGCCTCATATTCATCATTCAATCTTTGAATAAGTGTGCCGTTCGTCATGCCAAATTCGCCATAAGCGTCTATACCGAACGAACCAAAGCGACTTGTATCACCCTCTTTTATACCCACGACATAGTATTTACCGTCTGTTCCCTGCTCAAATTTCATATAATCCTGTGCCCAAGCGGGTAAATCAGGGTTATAATTCTCTGAACCCGGCAGTCTCATATAGGTATACGTCTTTCCGTCTTCTTCCTGTCTCGTGCTCATCTTGGTAGCCATATTGTTAAACTGGTCACTCACGTAGCTTGCAACAGTAGTTCCTATATTCATCATACCCTGTATTGTGCCTGCACGTAGCATACTTGAAGCATAGGTATTGATAGCGTTCACGAGACCATCAAAACCGCCTCCACCGTTCATTACAATATCTGTGAAATTCTGTATGTTAGCTATGTAAGCCGCTTGTTGCCATGCGTTATTCGGGTCTTGTAGCCCCAATTTAAAGAGATTGAGCGTAGCACTCTGCCAACCGTTCAAAATAGAGCCAAATATAGTCTCTATTGGCGGTGCATTGCTTGACCAAGCACTCATAAGACCGCTTATAGCACTACTTATCGTGTTGAACCCAAGCTCAGTCAATAAGGGGTTAATATTAAGGGTCTGAGAAATAAAGTCGAGCGAAACGTTCGTTATGCCTTGAATAAGCCCGTTTTTGACGCCGTTCCATATAGATTGAGCGTCCCAACCATCTGAAAGCCCTGCGTTGATACTTGAGCGGATACCTATCCCTGCCAAGTACGAAATGCGCGGATCGATTCCGACAAGTTCACCGAGTTTGTTGATGCCGTAATTCGCGATTTCACCAACGAAATTTGATAGCACTACTTTGCCAAAGGTTTCGTTGAATTTAGCCAGATCAAATCCTGTAGATGTAATGCTGCCGCCTACAGCGCCTACAAACGCGCCGGCAGCTACGGAGAGTACATTTGTAAGCATCGGGTCGATGCCCAGTTTCGGAGCAAGAAAATTGACACCTTCGACAGCCAGGCTCTGCAGCCCGCCGACGATGAAACCCATCGCCGAGAAGTTGCTGAATAGGCCTGAGACACCGCCAGTCACAAATGATGTCAGGAACCTCGCTATCGTAGGATTGACGCCTATCGCCTCAAGCCCCATCGACATGCCGAATGAAAGCGCTGTAAGAACAACCGCCTTACCGATCGATAGCCCCAGGCCGGTAAGAGTAAATCCGGTCGCGCTTCCGGCCGCCGTTATGCCGCCGCCGAGAAGTGTGCCACCAATGAAGGCAGTTATCCCTTTAAGGAGACTCAAACCTACAAACTTTATAGCACTGAATATCTGTGCGCCTATGCCAACCATAAACTGCGCGATGCCGCTTATAACCGCCCCGATAGCGCTAATTATGGGCGCAAGTAACGCGGATATGCTCGCCACTATGGTGGTGATGGCGGTAACTATGCCGACCGCTATTGTGACAACACCTTGTATGAAAAATCCAACTAGAACTAACAGGAATGGCAGACAGCTTCCCTTAATCCTCTGGGCCTTCTCGGTCTTAAGGATCTTGTTTGCGTCATCGGGCTTGGCTTTGGTTATCGCATACCCTGTCCACGACTCCTTGAAGTCGTCTGCGGAAACCGTCCACGTGTACCCGTCCTTACCTCTATTATGCTCAACATATGTTACCTTGCCGTCCTCAGCGATACCGGTAACGATGACGAAATGATTATTCTTCAAGTGGACGATCAAAGGCCCGCCGGAACTGAGCGCAAGCTTAAGGTCGTCAAAATCAAACTCGGTATTATATAAGGCAAGGCCGTATATTTCGGCTGTCTTGGCAAGCGAATACATGGAAAGCTCTAAAAGCTTCCCCTCGCTGATACCGTTTATTGTACCGGTCAATATGTCTATAAGGATGCAATCGTACGCGAGATCTTCGAGATTATACGGAATATCGCTTGTCTTCAAGAGTTCTTCAAGAGCTACGAACGCGCTCCTTCCGAAATGGATATTTTGCTCGTCGAGGAATTTGAGTATCGCTTTTATCTCTGCATCGTCGAGGTTAACAACTTCTCCCGACGAAAGTTTCAACTCACCCAGAAGAGCATCCTTATCCGTCAAATACCTCGTCAGGGCAAGACCAAGCCTGTCCTTGACTGCCTTTACAAAAGCCTTTTGGTCAACCAATTCAGTTTCAGCCTCGAGGCTCTGCTTCAATTCGGCAATATTTATCTTGGAGCTGTAGTCGACCTTTGACAGCCACGCCTGAGTCTCAGCCTCGTCCGGGTCGCGACCTAGGATCTCCCTGAAATATTCGAGTATTACCGGCGTCGACTCTTCCTCTATTATCTTGGTCTGGAATATCTTTTCCTGATCGGCAACCTCTGCAAGCGACGTTGTCGCATCATCGCTTAACTTCTTCTCGGCTTCTTTGATTTGACTGCTAAGGTCACGGTATGCCGTCGCTGCGCTCTCATTCAGGATGCGCTCCTGCTCGTCCAGTTGATTGAGAGCATTGCGGACCTCCGGAACCTCAACAGTTTCGGTGTAGGTCTCATACCAGCCAAAGATCCACCAGCCAACCCATTTAGATCTCGTCACTTCCTGATACAGGTAAGGCCTTAGCTTGTCTCTTTCGGCGTTTATCTGGTCTCTTACGGATTTTACCTGTATCTGTATCTCTTTATAGGCCTGGCTTTCCTGGTCGGCAAGCGCGCTTAAATAACTGGCTTTTTCTGCCGCAATATTCTGACGGGCCTGGGCAATCTCCTCCTCGATCGAATCACGGGCATAAGGAAGACGTATAAAAATTAAATTCCCTGATTCATCATAGGAATAATCCATCAATATCTCAAGTTTGCCGTCATCATATCTCTGATAGACTGAGGCAATCTTATTGTCGATGATATACGTTATCTTGCCGTCCTTCGCGATACTTAAAGATACATCCTGATTTTTATAGGTTCTTTCGCCGGCAAGGTTATCTGGTAAAAATGCGCTCTCCAATAATGCAAGGGCTTGCATGCTAAATTCATCCTGTGCGGGGCTCGTTATAATAGTCCCATCCTTAAGTTTTATCTGAACGAGTTCGTTTCGTTCAAATTTATATGTGTCGCCCACGGAATTTACGGCGGTAAAGCTCACTATAACTTTATCGCGGGTCGTGTCCTCGTAACCTATCAGCAAGCCGTTTTCAACCTTATAATCGGTCAGGCTGACGTTATATTTTTCGAGGATAATATCGTCAATCGTGATACCGTCAACCATGGTTATCGATATTGGTTTGTCATTAAAATATTTGATTACGGTATAGTCGGCTAAGGTAATCGTAGATACTAGATCGGCCTTAAAGGTCTTTGTCTGGATGGGTGTGTCGCTGAAAATGTCGGCATCTTCTATCTTATTTTCAAATTGGCTGACATCGAAGTGCAGGTCGGCGGGTAATGCGGGGCAGGTTGGAGGATCAAGTTTCAGATAATCTCTGAATGGAACATCTTCGGGCGGCGCGTTCGCGTCAAAAGCGTTATCATATGAATAATTCAGCTTTATGGCATAATCGCCGTTCGAAAATATCGAAGGGGTGCTGGTAGCGTCTGTCGTCGTCTCCAACACAGCCTGATACTGAATATATTTATTAACAGACGAGTTTATCTTGTACTTCGAATCGGTCTTTGTAGCTACATCCCAGGTGTCGGACCATGTTCCATCGTTCAGGTCGGAAGAAGCGCCGGTCCGCGTCTTGAATGTAACACTTGTGCCATCTGGTGTTTCGATGCTGGCAAGGATATAGTCAAGGCTGGTCGCATTTATAGCAATGGGGCCGGATGTGAGAACACCGCTGGTATCGTAGATACGATCGCCATGATAGAGATCATTTAAGAGAGATGGTGAGTCCGGTATTTGCGCCAATATGTCTTCCCTGATACCGTCTTTGCCTATCCAGCCATTAAGATAATACCTGAGAGCATTGGTAAAATCTGATGTGTCCGCCGAGACCGAAACGTCGCCGGTGCTGTTTATATACTCTACAGTAGGAGTGCCTATGATGGCTTGCATTTCATAATTATATATACCGCCGCTGGAGCAGTCGTCTACATTTATTCTTCCGATAGTCTGAATACCGGTAACATTAGACCATCCGGTAACATAGGGAGAATCGAGAGAGGTTGAAGGAGAACCATTGCCTATGTCTTTACTATCATAAAGATCTATCCACGACCCATTAACCTCTAATTGAAGTCGATATCGTCCATCATGCGTCGAACCATAATCATAAACATTTATTCCGGCATGAGCAGCGGCTGATACTATATTGCATGAAGGGAATGTTACTGTATAAGTTATACTTTCAGATTTCCAACCTCTATTGAAGTATCCGGAATAAGAGTCAGGGTTACCATCATGTATTTCAGCGGTCGTGCCAGTTCCACATAAGGCAATATTGCCAGTTATTACGCCGGAGTTATTTATCGTATTACATCTGATTGTGGGAACGCCAATCACTTTACCTGTTGAATAAATATTAACCGTATAGGCATTCATATCAAAACTTCCGAGGCATAATATGGAACCGTTTATATCGACGGTATCCAGGCATTTTATAGTCGTACCGGGAACAACAGTTAAGGTCTTCCCCTCGTCTATGATAAGAGATGTGAAATTATAGTCTCCGAGAGAAAGAGTTTCGTTGGCCTTTATGTGCTTCGCGCCGTCCGAGCCTGTACCTATATCGGGTATTCTATAATAATTGGGATCAACTTTCGTGGGGAGATCGGTGAACGATGCAAGCTCTACCCTGTCAGAACACGAGAGATTACTCATATCGAACTTAGCAAGGTCATCCGTGACATTATACATTTTTCCAGTTAAAATCTTTCCTATAGTGTTGTCATCGGAATATTCATAAATGTAGTTTACTTCGTTACTAAGATCCGCGATCTTTACCAGGCGGTTTGCCGGGTCATAATAATACTGCGTGAGACCATCTATAAGCTCGATCTCTTCTATATTGGTTGGATCTGTTTCGCTATAGGTATACTTCATGACCTTGTTGTCAGCGTAAGCAATCTGTGTCAGTTTGCCATCCTTGTCGTATTTATATGTGTTACCATCAGCTTCAGCCGTTACACTAACTATCGGCTGATCGGGTAAGGTGTCGTCAAAATCATACTCATAGTTCGTAATTTTGCCATCCCTGGTCATCGATCTCGCCCAACCGTTGGAATAATATTCATAGTATGCTGTTATGGCACCGGTGCCATCTTTCTTGATTGACCTGACTACCGCTCCATCTTCGACAAAATAATCGCCGTCTTCCTTAGATATCATATATGCCGCGATATCCTTCTTGGAAATTGTATAGGCTTCGGTATATTTGTTAAGTTGCGTTGTCAACACCGGGTCTAGTTGCAAATCGGATGTGATTGGCGATATAGGAAAGGCTGGAAGCATAATCGCAAGATATTCTTTAAACAAGGTGTCGTCCGATGGTGCGCTCGCGTCGAATGTTTTGCTATAGGAGTAGCCTAGCTTTATCGCATAATCACCGTTTGAGTATATGTACGGCGTTTTGGATAAGTCTGTCCGCTGCAAAGTGATCTGATACTGGATATAGTTGTTAACCGAAGAATTTATCTTGTATCCGGAATCGGTTTTTGTAGCTACATCCCAGGTATCGGACCATGTTCCGTCATCCAGATCGGAAGATTTACCTGTCCTGGTTTTAATGATGATACTGGTTCCGTCCGGGGTTTCTGTGTTAGCTAATAAGTAGCCAAGCTCAGTAGCTGTTAAGGGTATAGGCTCTGATGTAAGCGTTCCCTCGGAAGGCAGCTGCATCTGGCGTGAATAAGTACTTTCTGTTGGTACGTTTCCCATTAAATTGACATAATCTATCCGGATACGACCATCTCCGCCGTTACCGCCGTTATCTTGTCCAAGCCCGCCCTTAGCTGTAACGGAACCCTCTATGTCTATACTCTCACCTATCAACCATACAGAACCGCCTGATCCACCACCGCCGCCAACATTGTGATATTGTCCGCCACAAGTTCCGTTTGCGCCATCGGCATTTACAGAAGCACCATAATTGACCAATATATTTTTGGCTAAGATTTTTATGGCACCGCCGCCTGCACCGCCGGATCCGCCGACATGCCCAGCACCGTCATCGCCTCCACCGCCGCCACCTGAGCCTTTATACAAAATGTTTAATTCTGGCTCACCGTAAGATTGGCCTCCTCGCACGGTCCCCCAATAAGTTGGAACATTAGGAGCGTTTGTACCATAACCACCGCCTGCGCCCTGCTGGCCTTGGGCGACATTCTCCTGGCTTCCATGGCCACTCCCACCTCCTCCACAGTTGTTAGACATGTCTCTGCTACCTAAGCCATTGTAAGATTCTCCTTGCGTGCCAGCTGCTCGCCCGCCTCCACCGCCACCACCGCCCCTATAGCCTTTACCTGCAACAGTAATTACACCATCTACTTTAAATTCACCGTTGCACTTTATGACAGCTTCTCCACCGCTTATTCCATTCCACGAAGATACGGTAAGAATAGCATTCGGTGCAATGTATATACTTGAATACTGCTTGGTTCCATCTATTATATAGGTTCCACCTACTGCTCTTAATTCTCCGTTTATATACACACCATTAGCTGTTACCTCGAGACTTCCATCCGAACCATTCCCGTAATCTAAAACATCTTCCTGATTCAGCTTTATCTTCACAACATCGTTGACATTATCAACTACGATGTTCTCCTGTGAGAAATTGGCCAAGTTCGTGAAATTTTCCTTAATCTCATCCGAAAATTGGACGGAGGCTTGACCATCGGTGTATGTGTATTCATAGACCTTTCCGATGGGATCTGTCACTTTTATAAGACGGTTTAAGGTATCGTAGTAATAATCATTATCATCATCGGGGTAATTGACCAACACCAAAGTTCCGTCTTTGTTATATGTGTACTTGAGGCCGTCCTTATCTATGATGATACTGTCCGTCGTATAAGAATAATTCGTAACCTTGTCGTCAGGATCGGTTACAGACTTAACCCAACCATTGGAATAATATTCGATGATGGTTTTATCCGGTTTTACCTCTTTCACCACTTTGCCATCTTCAATAAAATACTGAATCCCGCCGCTTGTGATGGTATAACCTGCGGCCGTATCGTCTATGTAAACAAAATCCTTCACGATGGACCCGTCATGCATTTCTATGAAGTCGATCTTGCCGTTTTTATAATGCGTCGTATTATTATTTCCATCGACTATCTTAATTATCTCCTGAGTGCTGTATTCTTTCCCGTCTGCATCTTCTGTATACGTATAGGCATATGTCCTGCTATTTTCTTCGAGATAAACCATCTTGTTGTCGGTATCATACGTCCTCTTTATGCCGTCGATATCTTCAATTGTGGTAGTGGAATCGGCATTATAGGTATATACATATTGATTTATGGTCTTCCCGGATCGTGTAACGGTCGACTTCGATATCTTATTATCAGAATTGTACTCATACGCGGTTACAACATTGTTTTTACCTGTGATCGAAAGGAGAAGTTCGTCCTTATATCTTTTAAAATCGCCGGTGCTAACATCTTCTATGACGGTAACTTCCTCTTCGTCCGAGCCGTATTCGTAAGTATATTTATAAGTAAGGTTGTCACCTTTATATACATTACGAATCCTGCCGTATTCATATTCGGATATCGTTTCTACGGGATCATCCTCGGTTGCCAAAACAACTGCTTTCGTTATCCGAAAATCGACATCATAGGTTGTTTCAGTTGAAGTGTCATTCGCGATAATGAATATGACTTTGCCTTCCTCAAACTGATACGAATAGTTCAATACGCTGCCGTCTTTTCTCTCTATTTGGACAAGTTTTTTGTCCGCATCATACTTCTGGCTAATAATCTCTTTTGGATCAGTTAAACCGGCGATATCGGGGTCGCTCAATCTGCCGATTGTATAAACAATCCCATCTTCCTCGATATCCGAATAGCTGTATATAAGGCCTTTCTTATTATACGAGGTAATCTTCCCGAATTTATCATATATAAACTCGCTTCCGTCTTCCTGGGTTATGCGCGTAAGAACGCCATCGGCATACTCGGCCTCGGTGCCATCAGACCGTTTCATATTTATTGTCTTCACGCCGCTGTCGTTCTCCAACCCTCTCTCAATTACTGTACCATCATCCATTGTCATGCTTGACTGCTCAACATCCACCGAGATGCCTTCCCCTGTTATTCCCTTGATATTACCGTACTGATCATATATCCTCTTAATACCGAATCGGTCTACAACAACCTCTGAGACATTGTTCTCTTTGCTTAATGTATAGGTATACGACGCGGTAGTCTGTCCGCCCGATAACTCCTGCATCAATATTTTATCCGAGCCGTCATTCTGATCGTCATTCTGATATGTTATGCTTTGTCCATTTGGTTTCAGAATCAGGCTTATGCTACCGTCCGCCTGATATTGAAGTTTTAAGAATGGGAGGGTTTGTTCTGTATCTTCCAAATCGAAGGAAACCGCGATACCATCACTATATTGATAATCCGATAGCAGGGCGGGGAATTTCCAGAAGATATCGAAGGAAGGCTTAAGTTCAGTAAACATAGCGGCTTCGGCTTCTCGCGCTGGGCGCTCAAGCTCTAACGCAATATCCAGATCTATCCTGGCCTGTCCAAGGTCTTCCTGCGCGGTTTGTAGCTTTGCCGCTACATCCTGGTATGTCATGCCATCAGGTATTGGATTATGCCCCCACGATACGCTATTCCAATAATCCACGGTAGACATCTTACCGAAAAAATTACCCCAGTACTCTGTGGAATTATTCCTGACACGGCTCAACTCATCTTCGATAGGCGCGATGACCGTCTCATTCTGTATATCTAAGTACTCCTTGGTAACGACCTTACCGTGGTCGTCCACCATTATAAGAGAGCCTGTGCTGTTATAAGTAGCGGTTAGCGATCCCGCAACTTCGTCCGGGCTCAGGATAGTATTACCGGCGCTGTCAAATGTTATATACGTCGTTTTACCGGCATTTATTATCTTTGAAATGCTTATTGTTGTCACGCCGTCGGATTCGGTTCTATCCCCAAAAAAGTATTCTGCCGAGCCCTCATCCTTGAGGTACAAAATCATCCCACTGTCATCATACTGGATAGTCTTGCCGGAGCTGTAAACTACTAGTTTTAACTTGCCTTCTTTATTGTAGGTAACCGTCTTTTCCGGTTTGTACAATTCTTCCGATCCTTCTTCCAGGGGTAATATCGTAACACTGCCGTCCTTCTCTATGTAGGAGCCATCCAAGTAGTCTTCCAACGTAGTCTGATCATTTCCTTCCGCATCTTTGTCATATTTATATATGGTTATGGTTTTGTCCTTATAAAGAACATGCTTAATCGATCCATCGGTGTTGTAATAATAGATCGTGCCATCAGGGGTAGTTATCGTCTCGACCACGCCGTCCCTAACCTCTTCGATGGTGTTGTCGGCATATATTATTTCGGCATTCTTAAGATTGTTGGAACTATCGACAAATTCTAATCCTTCAACACGCTTTATTACGGTGAAGCTTCCGTCTTCGTTCTTCTTTTCGATGTAGTCTATAGCCCCTCCCTTATAATGGATTACATCGCCTGCCTGCGTGGTGATCGAAAGGACCGAATCACCCTGAGGGTCTCCTCCGCCTGAACCTTGAGAAGACCCGTCTCCCGGTACGGTAGCGGCCATTAAAACAGCTCCTGTATCGGTTGACATCGGACCTTTCAGGTCAAGAGTTTCATCTGTTGCGGCGGAAGTAGTGGCATTATTCGCAGCTGCCTGATTTACACTGAAATTCTCGATATCTTGTTTTTGACTTACGAGGGTTTCCTGTACGGACTGCTGGTTCTGTAGATAGGAAGGCGCAAATGTCTGAGATTGTTGGGCATTTAGCCGCTCCAGCGTAGTATCAATTAGATCTCCCGCCCACGCGACTTGCTGGAATAAAAAAATCCCGGCCACACACGCCGAGATTATCCTGTAAACAAATCTTAATTTATTTGGGATGACCATCACCTACCCCCTGCTTTTGCCAAGCGATGTATTACATTTAACTACCTTTATCCCTTTTTGTCAAACTAAAAACGTACTGCGCGTGAAAATTTGACAAATCATCAAATCACGTGTATACTTTTATCAAACAAAGGAGACGATATGCACGTAGGCGTACTGATAAAAAAGATAAGAAAAGAAAGAGATATGACATTAGTCGAACTGGCCAAGAAATCCGGCGTGGCGCTTGCAACGCTAAGCCGTGTCGAGAATGGGAGGATGACCGGGACGCTGGAATCGCATATGAGCATATGTAAGGCGTTCGACATAACCCTGCCGGAACTATATAAGTACCTGCCTTCATCGAAAAAGGCTGTCGAAGTCCTTGAGAAGGCCGCAAAACACGAAGTCTTTGTTCATGACAAACGTTCATCGTCCGAAATCCTCGTCTCCAACGTTCAGAAAAAAAAGATGATGCCGATGTTGATCAAAATCGCTAAGGGCGGCCAGAGCGCTCCCGAAAAAACAAAGTCAGGCGTGGAACGGTTCGTCTATGTCCTGGAAGGCAAAGTGGAAGCGGCCATAGGCGACAACAACTATAATCTGTCAAAAGGTGATACCTTGTATTTCGAATCATCCGTCCCCCATAATTTCAAAAATACCGGTTCGGCTGAGGCGCAAGTTTTGGCGCTTACCTCACCGCCGGGATTATAACGTCGTAAGATCCCAGCTCGCGTTATTTTCCGAAAGGATCAGGTCCGCCTTGATATCAGAGATATCTTCGTGCGGCACCTCTCTCTCAAACACACCCTTAGACAGGGTAAGTTCTATTGCCTTGGAGTGCATTCTTCTTCGGATCAATCCAGAGACTTCATCGATTAATTCTTTTGTAAAGAGGTGTATTAAGTATTTACGGGAGGGGCTCTTCTTTGGTGTGATCAGAATCCTCATGTATCCTCACCTTCTTTCCGCCAAGCGAGAATATCTTGAGATGACTTTAAGAGCCGTGCAATTTAAGAGTATATCACAGATTTTTGCTAAGTCAATAGCTCTAGGTTTTTAATATCTTAAAATTTAAACAACAGCAATCATAACTTATTTAATACCAATGAATTACAAATCACGGTAAGAACTCAAAAAAGTTAGCTATTCCCAGAAATTTCTATGCACTCCTGGAATTATTCGCAGCGCTGTTCATATTCGGCAGAATATTTCCCTTTTCGAACGCAAGAAGAAACGCGCTAACCACAACCGGATCGAACTGCGAACCGGAGCAGCGTTTCAGTTCCACGATCGCGTCTTCTATCGACTTTCTCTTCTTATATGGCCTGTTCGTGGTAATGGCGTCGAACGCGTCCGCAACGGCTATAATGCGCGCGATCAGCGGTATATCAGCGCCCTTCAGGCCATCCGGATAGCCTGAACCGTCATAGCACTCCTGGTGATGGCGGATCTCGCGCGCCACGTCGCTTAGTTCCTTGATCGGATGCAGGATAGTCGCGCCGATTATCGAGTGCTTCTTTATCTCCTCATACTCCTCCGGGGAGAGCGATGAATGTTTATTTAATATATGGTCGGGAATGCCTATCTTACCTATATCATGCAAAAGCGCCGATATCTGCAGGGTTTCCCTGAAATTCTTGTAATTTCCCATTCCAGGAATGCCTTCAAGCTCTTTGGCTATGGAGATACAATAATTTGTCACGCGTTCAGTGTGGCCGTGCGTATACGGATCGCGCGCGTCTATGGCGGCGGCCATCGCTATCGATGTATGAATGAAGATCCTGTGCTCGCGCACGTAAAGCTCTTTGATCTCCTCGATCTTAGTCTGCAGGTTTTCAATGAGAAGCGTGTTCGCGATGGCCATCGCGGCATCGTTGGCTAGCGTAACGAAGAATCCCATCTCCTCGCGGCTGAAGTTCTCGCCCGAAATCTTATCACCCAAAACTAGAATGCCGAGAAGGTCTCCCTTGAAATAACACGGCACACAAAGGTTCGCCTTGATCAAATCCATCTGTTTTTTAATAAGAAGCAGTTTGTCGTAAAGATCCGGCTGTTTCTCGAGTACTTCACGGCTTCTTAGGCCGTTTACGATATCCTCATGCCTTAATATTCCCGTCTCCGATATGAGATAGCTCTCTTTGTCATTGAACACTTTTATGAGAGGATTATCGACAGCAAGCTTGATAAATCCTATCGGTATTTTAACACCCTGCGAACCCTTTGAGTCTATCAGAATATATGAGTGCTTATTTTCTTTGAATAATAGGACTGCCGTATGCGAGACATGCAGCTGTTCATCGATCGTCCTTACGATCATCTTGATAAGATGCTCAGGCTTCTTAAACCTTATCATAGTCCTCGACGCCTTCTCGAGGAATGCCTGATAATCATACTTCGGCTGCGCGGCGGGAACGTTTCGCGTAGCCGCTTCCTCAGCCGCCTTCTCGCTTAAATTAAGCGGCAAGAGCCCGCCGTTCCTTTCGACCGACTTCTCGAGGAATAGATTTTGGAGCTTGTTCCAACTTGGCGCCTTCTTGTTTTTGGCCATAGATCTCCTTTAGATTTTGAAATTTTTCTCAACCGCCTGCTCCAGATGGTCCAGGACAAGCGGTTTAGTAATATATTCACACGCGCCGAGCTTGCATGCCTCATTCATCTTATCCTGGTCCTCAAGCGCCGTAACCATGACAACCTTCATCGACTTATCAAATTCCTTTATATGTTTTAAGGCGGCTATACCGTCCATGCCTTTCATTTTGATATCAAGAAGTATGAGCTCCGGTTTATTATTCTTTACCGCTTCAAGCGCTTCTTCGCCGCTTCCGGCCGTCGAAACATCATAGCCTCTCTCCTGAAAAAAATTCTTCACAAAATCGCAGATGTCTTTCTCGTCGTCGACTACCAACAGTTTGCGCATAACTACACCCCTTTTCAGTTACCGGCTTGCCGCTTTATTAATAGTCTCTTCCAGCTCCTTCAAGGAAGAGATCGGTTTATCAAAATAAGCGTAAGCGCCCATTCTCAGGAGGCGCGCTTTGGTCTTACCGCCGTCGTCATACGCGGTAATAAATATGATCTGGGGTGACGGCGTCATAGACTTCAGCAGTTTCAGGACTTCGTCGCCGTCTATCCCCGGCATCTTCAAGTCCATCAATACAACATCCGGCTTCTTCTCTTTCACAACTTCGATGCCTCTAGCGCCGCGTATCGCGACCTCAACCTCATAGCCTCTGGGCTTAAAGTAATCTTCAAGCATCGTGATAAAATCAACCTCATCATCTATCGCAACAATTCTCGGCTTGTTCATTTTTTAACCTTCGCTTCCTCGGTACTTGCTATCGGGAATTCGATCGTAAACGTCGTCCCCTCGCCAACCTTCGTCTCTTTTAGATAAATTCTGCCGCCGTTCTTTTCAACTACCTGACGGACGATGAATAACCCGAGGCCCGTGCCCTTGCCGGGATCCTTGGTCGTAAAGAACGGATTAAAGAGCTGCTTTATCTTATCTTCCGGAATTCCCGAGCCGCTGTCCTTGATATCTATAAAAATTTTGCCACTATCCTCTTTTGCCGTGATCGCTATCTTCCCCTTTTCACCTATCGCTTGTCCGGCATTCCGGATAAGATTGAATAACACTTCCTGGAACTGCTTCCTATCGACAAATATATTCGGAATATCCTTCCCTATTTTTTTCTCGATCTCGATCTTTTCTAGCTTTAATTCGTATCCAACAAGGCCCAATACATCATCTATCTCCTTGTCGATATTGACGATCTCTGATTCACCCTTTGCCGGTTTAGCGAAACCCGAAAGCTTCTTGGTAATAGCCGTAGCCCTGTCGGTTTCGTGTATAACCTTTCCCATTATCTCTTTTGCCTTGGTAAGAAGCTCTTCGGTTGTCTTATGTGTATACAGGCCGTCCTTAATATTAAGGAGAAACGCTTCGCACTGGCCGCGCGCAATACCCAGGGGGTTACAGATCTCGTGGTTGATTCCTGCTGAAAGCGTGCCTATAACAGCCATCTTATCTTTCTGCGCCGCGTCGGCCTGAGTCTTGCTAAGTTCATCAAATAGTTGCGCATTAGATATTGCTATCGCCAGGGTTCGAGCTAAAGGTAAAAGTATATCCAGATCATCCTGCGTGTATTCTTCGTCCGATTTTTTCTTGCCGAGCGACAATATGCCTATCACCTCATCATGCACAACCATCGGGATTATAAGCTCCGCGTTTAGCTTATCGACAATCTCCTGGATAGAGCCGGGGATCAATATCTTTTTATCATTAAGCTCTTTTAGCAGTACATAGCCATGCGTCTCATCCATGAACGTAACGATACCGTCCGGCCGCACTAGCCTCACCGACGGATCCTTGACATTGCTCGACGCCATCACCTGAAATTCCTGCTTCTCATCATCGAATAGCAATACCGCACATGAACTCAGTTTAACTATATCGGTAAGCTTGGTAACGGTAAGATCCATCAGCTTATCCAATTCCAATACCGTCAGAACCTCGGATGTAAACGTCTTCAGCAATTCTTTGTAATCGTATTTCTTCTGGAAGAGGTATTTGTCGGTTATGTTTATAAGGAAGGCTTCGATTCGTTTCATGGTAAGTATTATAACTATACCGCTTATTGCTAAGCCTATCATCTTTCCGCCGAAACTCGCGCTTCTTAATATATATTCCTGGATAAGCAAAGTCGGTAAAACTAATATAGTGAAGACTGATGTCAAAAGTCCCGCAAAGACAAGGGTCTTCTTTATAATTATTTCAATATCCATTAACTGATGACGAACGATGGCATATGCAAAAATTATACAATATGCTATTATAAAAAAATCGTGGGGAATTTGAGCCCAAACTACATTAACTCGATACATTAAAAAAGCAAACGTGCTATATCCAAAGAAACCTATCATAGTTGCAAAAATAAAGTATACGAGACGAGCTTTTTCGCTTCCCGTAGAATGGAAGGCCTTGATAATCATCTCGACATACACTATCGCAACCGATAAATACATATAGATAATGAAAAACGTGTAACCATAATTTAATACAGGTAAAAAATATAAATTTTTATACGGGCTCAAGCCTTTTATAAATAATGGAGTAGGGCTGATGATGCAAAACAGAATTGACAAAGCATAGCATGCGGGAAGAAGATATTTTTTTATACGAGATTTTCCTATGATTGAGTATACTAAATGAACAAAAAAAGCTGGCACTAATGGTGCAAAAAAATAACAAATTCTATTGGCATATATAGCAACTACCTCGTTGTTTATACCCCACATTATAAAACTGGTAAGGACCCATATAGCAAGACAAGAATTCATCGACACAAAACATTTACTCGTATCGTTTTTAGGTCCTTTTAACAAAACAAAAAAACTTAATGGCGCTAAAAGAATAAAAGCAATTAATGCAGATAATGCATGCCCTGTCATTTATTTTCCTTTTCTTGTATTCAATATATGTTTCGCTACGCTACGCCCAGAATACACAACCATTGGCACGCCGCCTTGGCCTCCAACGTTTGTGGCCCAATGCCCTGTTAATAGTAAATTCCGAATAGGGCTTTGCATTGGGACAACATCACTCTTAATTTGCGATGGCATCGATGCCCACCCGCTTATACCGCCACATCTGTTAAAAGTATAATTATAAAAATCCTGCGGTGATGTTGTAGATAATGTTGCAATATTCCCGGGGAGATCCGGGAAAAGAACCTTAGCCCTATCAATAAGATTTTCAGTCAAGCTTGCTTTATTATCTTGCCAATATTTTGGATTCTTGAATGGGGCCATTATAACTAAAGATAAAACATCGATTATTTTTTGCGACGATTTCTTGTATGGCCCCGGAAATCCAAAAACGATATATTTATTCAACAGATCTAGCTTTCCATTTCTTACTTTTTCATAAATATCATTGATGTCATACGATGGAAAATACCAAAGCGTTGAACAATTTGTTAACCTATTTACAATTGGATGTTTAAGACCTATGTGAACCATAAAAAAGGATAGAGATGGCATTAGCCTGCTTATTTTATTTATAAGTCTTTTATCAAGATAGTCCGTACCAATAAGATTGAAATATGTGTGGTAGGCATCACTATTCGATATTACATACTCTGACTTATACACGTTATCATTATGCAATCTTACACCTTTTACCTGATTGCCCTTAACTGTTATCCCTGTTATAGTGCTGGAATACATTATAATTCCGCCATATTCTTTGAATTTATCAGCCAATGCATCTGAAAATACTTGTATTCCTCCCACTGGATAGTAACCGCCATCAAATATATGTTCTCTGTAAAGAATAGACGATGTAAAGGCAGATGCCCAAGACGGAGATAGACCTAGATTTCCAAGTACTATTGAAAACACAGCCTTTAACTTATAGTCGCTGAAATACTCATCTAATAAATCACTAAACGTCATATCTTTTAGTTTAGAATATAAAAAACCGATATTGGGCACGTTTAACAAATTAAAAAATCTATTTATATTACCTGCCTCTTTTGGGAAAAGGCGCTGAATACCATTCAATGTCCTGGGTATATTATTGTAAAATATCACTTCGCAATCAGGTGTTACAATTATATTTGTAGGATTTTTACGAATTAATTTTACCGATTTATTCAGGCCAAAATCTTCAAACAAACGCCCTAATTGCCCATTTTTGCGACAGCTCCCCAGGGAGTGAGGCCCTGCATCAAATAGAAATTTATCACGCTTATAGGATACGCAATAACCACCCGGTTTATCATTTTTTTCTACAATTAATACTTTCATGCCGGCTCTTGCGAGATAGCATCCGCACACAAGGCCGCCAATACCTGCGCCGACTATTATTACGTCATATTTATCTCTTGCTTTCATATAAATGCTGATATCTCCGATACCGGTTTTCGGGTTTTCACTTCGCCAACTTCATCTGGATAGCCCATTGACAGCAATGCTATGAGATTTCCTTTTTGGTTAATAAGATCATTTATTTCTTTCTCACAAAATAATGAAACACCTAAACACGCAGAACCCAATCCTATACTATGCGCATATAACATCATGCCGTATGCCGCGAACGAAACACTTTGAATCTCATATAGCCTTCCAATGCCGGCATATGGCTCGTCTAATCTGGCAAGCTTATTTTGAACGCCTCCATTTCCATAAATAGCTATTAAAAATGGACATGTCTCCAAGCACTTGGCTGTTTCTCTCATCACAACATTAAACCCAGCAAAAAGATCTCGCTCTTTCCCTTGCATGATTTTGCGTATATTATTTATAACATCAGCATTATCAATAACAATAAATCTCCACGGTTGCAGGTTATGAGCAGACGGAGCCCATCGTCCCGCATCCAGTATCTTTTCCATAAGAGCAGATGGTATTTTCTCTTTCTTATATTTTCTAACGCTGCGCCTATTTTTTAACACATCCATCACGAGATCGGCGTCGCTCATTTTCCTCGGTCATCCTTTTGATATTTTATTTTTACTCCCATGCAAGATTTTCTCTGATATCTGATACCCGGATATTGCGACTGTCAAAATACCGCAACCAGGATTTGTCCAATGCCCTACTAAGTACAATATCTTCTTTAATGAATCGGATATGGCTACGTTCCTGGCAAATTGTCCTGGCGTCAATGCCCATCCATACCCCACGCCATTTTTGTTTGATGTATACTTTTTGATCGTGCCAGCCGTGGCAGAATCTTTAACAACTACATTATCTTTTATCTCTGGAATAATCGTCATCACTCTATTGAGTAGCTTTTTTTCCGTTTCTTCTTTATATTTTTTCCCTTCTACTCCACCACTAATTTTTGAAAAATTACAAATCTGGAATGCCTCTACGGCTGTTGCCCCACATGGAGCTGCGCTTTCATCATATTGACTGGGAGAGCTTATATATACAAAATCATCTAAATTCTTATTTATGTCATAATCCGGATAATACCACCCATTTTTTTTCTCTATCAACTTTCTGTCAAGCTTCAGGCCAAGAAATATCATTGATAACGCTGGAGACAGTTCCGATTCATTTATATTATTCCTAACAGTATCACTTATCAGGTAAGACGGCATCATGTTAAATAGCGTATATGTCGCATCTATATTAGAAACAATCGCACTACCGTAGAATTTGTGTGTATTTTTTTTACTATCGCACGCAGTTATGCCGGTTATTCTGTTGTTATCAACTATAAACTTCATCGCTTTTGTGTTAAATTTCAGAGAACCTCCAAAAAACTTAACCCTGTCGGCGAGTTTGTCTGAAAGAGAACTGCCTCCTCCGATTGGATAATAAGCACCATCCTTAAGATAGCTGGCCATCATTGCGCACATCGCCACCGCAGAACAGCGTTTTGGTGTTATCCCAAGATACCCGCTCTGGGCAGATAATACCGATTTTAACTTTGCGTCTTTAAAATATTTGTTCAAAAAATCTTCATATGTCAAGTCAGCATATTTAGCATAACTGGTCTTAATATTACGGGAGATCCGAACCAATTCTGCGAAGAAAGGATCAATATTTGCTTTTTCATGTGGAAACACTCTTTGCAAATATGCAATATATTCATCCAGTTCCGCGGGAACAATATATTCATCATCACCAAAGAAAAACCTCTCTACCGGGTCAATCCTGGCAAACTTTTGCTCCACACCCAGTTTTTTCAATATGTTAAAAAGAACTCCATGGGTATTACAGCTTCCAAGAATATGTGCGCCGGCATCAAATCTAAAGCCTTTTCTTTTAAATGACACACAACAGCCACCCGCTTTATCATTCTGCTCAATAATCAGTATTTTAAGACCTGATTTGGCCAGGTAAGCACCGCAAACAAGGCCGCCAATCCCTGCCCCAACTACAATAACATCGTATTTATTGCCAATGCCCATATAACCAATCTACCTTTTCTCCGCGATAATAACGCCGTATCTCAGGAAGTCGTAATGTGTCGCGAGCATACCCTTATAGTAATTAAGTCCAATCTCCATGGCCTTATCACCCATTATACTCACGTAGCTTGCCCATTCGCTCTGATTGCCTTTCAGTTTCGCCCTTATTCTTATGTCTATCTTATCGGTGCAGTCTTTCATTTCCAGGATATTGAAACCTGTTTTCTCAAGCAATTTTTTATAGGTGTCAAGGCTTTCCTGAAACCATATCCCGTTTTTGTAAAGTGGCATAAACCCCGGAACGATATTGTATGCGTCATTCAACGTACCTTTGCCACCCTTAAGCCATTCGTTAAATCCAATCTTCGCGCCTTTCTTAAGATGAGCGACTATCCGTCCAAAAGCTTTTTCCTTATCCTGCCAATGACAGGTCGTTTCGTTACAAAAAGCCTTCGTAAAATCTGTCTTCGGCAATGATAATTCTTCCACATTCTGTTCGTAATATTCAACTTTGTCCTGGACTCCGTGGAGCATGGCGCATTCTTTCGCCTTTATAACCTGATCGGGATTTATATCCACCCCAACTATCCTGCAGCCGATCAGCTTCACCAATAACCGCGATGGAGCGCCGCTTCCTTCGCCAAGGCTCAATACATAGTCATCCTTCGTAATATCTAATCTCTTAAATAAATCAATTACACCTTGTTGAAAAAAATGAACTATTCCCTCCAAGTCAAAAATCCTTCTGTCGGTTGAGGCTTTCGGGTCAATTCCGTATGCTTTAAATATTCTTTCCAGCATTTTACAATCGTGCACGATAAATCCGCCATCCACCTGGTATGAATCAATTAGATTTTTTTTAATAACTTTATCCATTTTATCAACCCCTATATTTTCCAAACACCACACATGCATTATTGCCGCCGAAAGCCAAAGAATTATTAAGCGCCACATCGACTTTTTTCTTCCGGGCCGTATTCGGAACGCAGTCTATGTCGCATTCCGCATCCGGTGTTTCATAATTTATAGTAGGCGGTACTACACCATCTTTTATTGCAAGGACGCAGGCGATGGCCTCTATGGCACTCGCGGCACCCATCGTATGACCCAGCATAGATTTTATGGAACTCACGGGTATCTTTTTAGCTAAATCACCAAAAACTTTTTTTATCGCTTCACATTCCGCTTTATCGTTTGCAGGCGTTCCTGTTCCATGCGCGGAAATATAACCAACGTTCTCTTTTTTCGTCTTGCTGTGTTTTAACGCCTTTTCCATCACCTTAACTATCCCCCCAACCCTTGGCGCGGTCATGTGGTGTGCATCACAACTCAACCCGTAACCTAAAATTTCAGCATATACCGGAGTTTTTCTTTTTACTGCCGTTTCAAGCGTCTCCAGCAGTAAAACGCCTGCGCCCTCGCCTATAATCATCCCTTTTCTATTCTTATCAAATGGCTGGCATCTTTCAGGCGCCATGGCATACAGGCGATTAAACCCGGTAAATGTGATCCTTGAAAAAGGATCTGCTCCGCCAACCAGCGCATAATCCGTTTTCCCTTTCCTGATCAGATCATATCCGTAGCCAATAGAGTAATTACCGGCTGAACAAGCCGTTGGTATGGCATAGTTGGGGCCGGATAATTTAAAAAAATATCCTACATGATCCGATAACGAGTTGCTGGGATATTTTACTATATTAACGGGCCAGACCTCACTCTCGCCGATCCTAGTCCAATACTTGTCTATCTGTTCCAAAGACTGAATATCAGCCATTGTTGTGCCAATTATCGCGCCGACCTTCTTTCCATCTATCTCATTTGGCTTTATCTCCGCATCATTAAAAGCCATTTTAGCCGCGGCTACAGCAAATTGAGATGCCCTTGCCATTCCCTTGAGATTGCTTGACGGTATAAAACTTTCGGATTTGAATTTTTTTACTTCTCCGCCTCTATGAACCGGGAAATCCGCAGTGTCAAAAAGCTCAACATCGCCTATCCCGGACACGCCGGCGATTAGATTGTTCCAAAAATCGGCCTTACCGATACCGATAGATGAAACGACGCCAATCCCCGTAACAACCACTCTCTTGTCCACCATAATTTATTTTTTCTCGACAAGTTTTCGTATGATTTCCGTGATATTATTGAGGTCTGTAACTTTCGTAAGGTATTCCTCGGAAATCTTTATTTTATATTTCTTTTCGGCAGATGCCAAAATCTCAAGAGCCATCATGGAGTCCATGCCTAAATCCTCAACAAACCGTGCTTCTGGTGTAATCTTGGCAGGATCAACCTCAACAATCTCCGCGACAAGCCCCCGCAGTTCCTGTTCCAATTGTTTGCTCTCGATGTTGGCCATATTGGTTACTCCTTTCTAAATTGTAAGTCCTCCGTCAACCCTAATAACCTGGCCAGTTATATAACGCGAATTTTCGCTGGCCAGAAACCTCACAACTTTCGCAACTTCCTCCGGCTTACCTAGTCTGCTGGAAGGTATCAGCTTCACCAAACTATCTTTTTGCTTCAGATCTTTGGTCATATCCGTCTCTATGTAGCCTGGCGCAACTGCGTTTACCCTTACATTATAGGAAGCGACCTCTTTTGCCAGGGATTTTGTCAGGCCTATAATGCCGGCCTTCGCGCTAGAGTAATTAACCTGGCGCGGTGTACCAACAACTCCGGCAACCGAGGATATATTAACGATATTCCCGCTTTTTTGTTTCATCATCGTAACTATGCAGGCCTTGGCCATATTGAAGTAGCCTGTAAGATTGGTGTCTATGACATCCTTCCACTCCAGTGGATCCATAAGCATCAGGGCCTTATCCTTAATAATGCCTGCGTTATTTATAAGAATGTCCAACTTTCCGAACTTATTCAATACCTCTTCGATTACCGATTTTGCCTGGTTGTAGTCGCGTGAATCGGATTTGATCGCCGCCGCCTCGCCTTTCATCTCTTTTATTTCATCCAGCAGGGCCGCGGCCGCTTCACCGCTCTTTAAATACGTAAAGGCTACCCTGGCGCCATTGCGGATCAGCTCCAAAACTATCGCCCTGCCTATTCCTCTGGCGCCTCCCGTAACTATCGCAACCTTACCCGATAACGGCATGATTCTTCCTTTTGATAAAGCCGGCTTTGGCGCAATATTCAAATAATACCGTAAAATTAGCGTCGTCGAATTCCGGAAATACAAAGTCTTTTCCGCGAAACGCGCCAAGGGTATTCGTCATGTCGAATTCTGCCGCATAATTAAAATATGGCAGGTACGGCTCTACCATTTTTCTTTTTACGGGCGTGTATTCTTTATAAATGTCAAATTTTTCCACCGGCACAAATTCCGGCTTTTTAAAACCAAAATATTCGCTCGCCATACTTAAAAAATAGTCGAGAGATATCGTCTCCGGCGACACTACATGATAAGTCATGTTTTTTTCATTCGACTCCGATGATATAGAGCATATCGCCTGGGCGGCAACGTCGAGGTTGATAAGGTTTCCCACGTTGTACGCAGGCGCCGGGATCCTGTCAAAAAGCCCTAAGGAAAAGAAATGGAGCGGCTGATACATCATTTTAAAATTTGTGGTCACTCCGTCTTTGTATCGGCCCAGTATTATGCCCGGCCTGAAAATATCGATATCCAATCCTCTTTTCCTATATTCGTTAACGCATTTCTCACCCTCGCACTTACTCTGCTCGTATCCATTATTGAATCCCTGCCCGAGATCCAGGTCATCTTCCATAACCCTGCATTTTTTTAAAGAGCGTTTGCCGGCAACATAAGCAGTGCTGATATGATTCACCTTTTTCAATTTACCTCTATTCTTACATTGCATAGCGAAATCCAATACGTTTTTCGTACCATCTACGTTTACCCGTCTGAGTTTTTCAATGGGATTGTTCAAATCCGTAATTGCGGCTAAATGATAGATAGCGTCGACAGTTCCGGTTAAATTATCTAATGTTTTTTTATCCAGGCCCAGGTTAGCTTTTGTTGTATCCCCATTAATTTCATTCACGCGATCTCTTCCGGCGCCTATAGATTTTCGAACCAAGGAATATATATTATAATCACCATGTAGACTTAAAAGCTCATTAACTAACGCTGATCCTAAAAAACCCGAAGCCCCTGTTATAAATATAGTCCTATTTGCAGGCAAAGGTCATCTCTCCTTTAGCTACTACAGAATTGTTAACCGAAGCCTCGGTTTCAAAAATACCTCCGGTCTGCGCGATCTTCACCGTCTTTATGAAAAGATCAAGCCGATCGCCCGGAACTACCGGTTTTAGGAATCGCACTTTTATATTGGTTACGTAAAATTGCGTCGCTTTCAGGTCTTTGACACTTTTTTTTATTAGAATACATGCAGCCTGAGCCATGCTCTCCGATATCAAAGCACCCGGGAAAATCGGCATATCTGGAAAATGGCCGCGAAAATAATCCTCATTTATACTGATATTTTTATACGCCTTGATATATTCACCCTCTTTTATTTCAACTACTCTATCAAGCATCAGGAATGGAAACCTCTGCGGTATAAGGCCTTTTATCTCCTCTATATTCAGCATCTAAGTGTATCTCCCTATCGCTAATGCCGAATTAGAACCGGTCGGGCTGAATGAATCTATTAATATCTTATCGACTTTCGCTTCACGCGCTATATTCGGCACGTAATCCAGATCGCATCGCCTGTCCGGTTTTTCGTAATTTATCGTGGGTGGAATAAAATTATATTCGAGCACACCAACCGAACCAGCCAGGTTCATCGCGCCGGACGCGGAGAACGCCTCGCCGATCATCGATTTAATAGAGCTGACCGGAATATCGCTTGCCCTGCCGCCAAAAACATGTTTGATCGCCGTAGTTTCCATCGCGTCACAGTCAAGTGTTGAATCGGCTGTTGCGCTTATGTAATCTATATCTGTAGGCGCAAGCTTCGCGCAATCAAGGCAAGTTTTAATGGCGGACTCCGCGCCTTCAGCCTTAGGGCTGTATATATTCTTACTTGCAGGGTCAAATGATGTTCCATATCCAAGTACTTCCGCATAAATTTTTGCATTCCGAGCCTTAGCATGTCCAAGTTCTTCCAAAATAACGATCGCAGCCCCCTCGCCGAACAGGATGCCATTGCGGCGCTTGTCGAACGGGCAATTAAGCTCTTCCTTGCCCGACCTGGATCCAGCCAAATGGCCGATCTTATGGAAACCTTTATATGTCTGTTCGCAGAGTTCCTCAACACCGCCCGTCAAGACGACTCTATACTCGTATAAATTTATCATGTTCATAGCGTAGTAAATTGCATCCAGGCTGGAGCAGAAACCTGTAGAGACTGTGCAATTGAATCCCTGAATATTAAACCGTATCGATATCTGACTTGCCGGAGAATTTATCACGGTATTCGGGAAAAGGGCCGGGTTAACGGACCTGGGCCCATCACGTAAACCCTCTTTATCGAATTCGCTTATCGACCACACCGAACCCATTGTCGAACCTAGGGATACGCCAAACATATCCGTATTTTCTTCACTTACCGGGTTTGCCAACCCCGCATCATCTAACGCTAATTTTGAAGCGGATATAGCCAATTTTGTCGACCTATCCAGATTCCTCAGGCCTTTCATCCCCAGGATAGGCTCTGGATTAAAATCCTTGATCTCGCCCGCCAGCTTGCTGCGCAAATTACCGGTATCGAACAGGCTTACGGGCTTCACGCCGGACTTGCCCTCTTTAAGAGCCTTCCAGAACTCACCTTTGCCGATGCCGTTTGATGCCAGCACCCCTAGCCCGGTTATCACAACCCTCTTGTCCATATATCCTTTATATGTAATTACAGTCTTCCAAATAAAAATCCCAGCCTAGTAAATCCAAGCTGGGGATTATTTGGTATGGCCGTTATTATCTTTTTCTTCTTGTTCAGATATCCAGCGGTCTATTGTCGACTTCTTAAACCGCCAGTTGGCGCCAACCTTAAAACATGGAAGCTTCCCGCACTTTGCGTGCTTGTAAATGGTGACGGGCTGCATCCTAAGGTACTTGGCAACCTCCTGAACCGTGAAGACAGCGTCTTCTGGCATACGAACACCACCTTTTGGTACCAGTTATACTATGTTGGTATGAACTAATACAGGGTGATATAAAGTATACCCTAGAATGACGACTTGTCAATGGTTAGGAACTAGATTTTTTGGCGGGATAGTATAGATGCGACCTGTTCTGCGGCTATCCTGTTGGCTTTTGGCGTGAAATGGCCGTCCAAGTCAAAGAAGAGTTGTTCATCTTTAGACCTTAAAAAAGCGGGTAGAAGATTTATACACTGCATGTTATTGCGCCTGGCGTAATCCTCGAGTAAATCGAAGGCATAATAGTCATCGTAAACCTTGCCCTTCTCGAACCCCCAATACACCCTTCCCGTTCCCCATTGCTCCGGCCCAACATGAATTCCGTAAGGATATATCACAAGTATCATTGGTATGCCGCGCGAAGCAAATAGATCTCTCGTCATATTCAGATATTTCTCCGAACACTTAAAATGCTCCTTGATCTGCGGGAATTTGTCCGGGCCCCGGATCATCAGGTATCCGTCATATTCGATCGGGTTTTTCGCCATCTCACCTGCCTGTTTCGCCACGATCAGCGCCTTGGCCTTCTTACCCTGAAGTTTCGCTTTAATGTAGTTACCCAGCCCAAGTATCCTTATCTTGTCGAATGTTCTCACGAATTTATTATGAATAAACGAGCACATCCTGCTATGAAGGCGCATGAAGGCCCACCAGTCGCGCTTTCCATATACATAGGTAGGATCACAGCGTAGTATCTGCCCATTCTCGTCGTAAACGATGCTGCGCTCACCGCGCCAATCATCCGCCAGATCGGAAAAATCGTAGAAATAGATGACAAGGTCCGGCGAGAACTCAAGATACTCATCGCGCGCTTTCAGGTAATTGGAAAGCGGCGAAGAGCCTCCGATCCCGGCATTTATCACCTCAACGCTCTGGCCCTTATCCTTAAGGTACTTCTCGATCAGGTACGGTATCGTCTCGCTCTCTTCGGCCCCGACGCCGAAGGTAAAGGAGTCGCCTATCGCCAGGATCCTTTTGACGCCCGGCTTCTTCTCAAGCGTTGTATCCTCGCCCCTGAAACCATAATTATTTATCCGGACGCTTACATTGTATTCGTTGTTTTTAGGAGATATCAGGCGGAAACGGCTGTTAGGCTTGAACGCGTGATGGTATTTCTTATTCGCTTCACCCATGCAATTCTTGAGGCCTCTATTCTTATCGAATAGTTCGTATATCCTTAATTCGGCCTCGAGAGCAAGAATGACTACTATAAAACCAAGTAGAATTTTTTTTACCACTTAAGGATCACCCGTAAGTTATAGCTTATACTTGTTCAGTTCGGCGAGAAGGGCCTCTATTTCAGAATCGAGCCTATTGATGGCGGTATCGATCTTCGTGGGATTCTTGGAAGTCGCATCCGCCAGCTTCTTTAGCATGTCGAGCTCTACGATCGTCTTCTCCATCTGGGCCCTCTGACGCATAATGTTGGATCTCATCGAATCCGCGAGATTGTTCATCCCGTCGGCAAGGGTTGTAAGCTGATCGCCGGTTCTTAAAGTAATGCGGGATGCAAAATTACCCTCGCCCATGGCTTTCAGAAACAACTCC
>JBAZUO010000010.1:0-27735 GCA_041661345.1 Candidatus Omnitrophota bacterium
CATCATGTATGCCGATACGATAACTAAATCGATGAAGAAGGCCATAAGCGAGTCGGAAAGACGGCGTAAAATTCAGCTGGAGTTTAACGACGTTAACAAGATAACGCCGCGTTCGATAGAGAAGGCCGTAAGGGATGGAATAGAGTCCTATAAAAAGGCGAGAGAGGTAATTGAGGGGGTTGTGGAAGAGACGGCGGAGGAGTATGATGTCATGAACCTGGTCGCGGAGCTTCAGCATGATATGGAAGTCGCGGCGCGCAATCTCCAGTTCGAGAAAGCGGCTGTGTTGCGCGATCAGATCAAGGAATTGAAGCAAAAATATGTTGAACGAGAAAATACTGAACATATTAAAAAATAATACGGATTCCTACGTTTCCGGAGAGGAACTCTGCAAACTCGCAGACATTTCTCGCGCGGCGATATGGAAACATATCGAGAAGCTTAGGGGCGACGGATATGAGATCGAGGCGTCCCCTCATCACGGTTACAGGCTCGCAAGTATACCGGATAGCCTTATTCCGGATGAGATCAAGTGGAAATTAAAGACAAAGATCTTTGGTAAGACCGTAATATCCTACGAGAAGATCGATTCGACCAATACCGCGGCATATGGCCTGGCTGAAAATGGGCTTGCGGAAGGCGCTGTTATAATCGCCGAAGAGCAGATTTTAGGAAAAGGCAGGCATGGCAGGCAGTGGGTGTCACCTTCGAAAAAGGGAATATATCTATCCTGCATATTAAGGCCTGATATTGCGCCGAACGATATATGCAGGATAACGCTCCTTACGGCGGTGGCCGTCACCAGGTCGATACGCCAGTTTACCGGTTTGAGCGCGATGATAAAGTGGCCGAATGATATTCTCGTGAATGGCAAGAAGGTTTGCGGGATACTCACCGAGATGAAGGCCGAACAGGACAGGGTGGATTTTCTTATCATAGGTATAGGCGTGAATGTCAATACGAGCCCGCGGTCTCTGCCTAGAACCGCGTCTTCGCTCAAAGAGGAAATGAGGCAAGGCCTCCGGGGCGAGGATCTGTCGAGGATAGAGCTTACAAAAAAGATACTGGAAAATATCGAAGAAGATTACCTGCTTCTTAAAAAGCACGGGTTCAAGCCCATAATAGAGGAATGGAAAGAGCTTTCGGCTATGCTGGGGTCAAGGATCAAAGTGGTCATGCCCAACAGAACTTTCGAGGGGCAGGTCCATAATATCGATGAGCATGGTTCGCTTGTGGTCAGGACTGAAGCCGGCATCCTGGAGAGGGTGTCGTCCGGTGATATTGTGATGGCGAGGTAGAGAGGTATTGACGTGAAAAAAAATGATTTGCTCGTTATAGATATAGGAAATACAAATATCGCGGTGGGATTTTTTAAAGACGGAAAACTTATAAGAAAGTTCAAGACACCGACGCATTCCTACGCGCTTTATGGCAGGAAGTTTGTACGCATGCCGGATGATATAATAATATCAAGCGTTGTTCCGTTAGCCCTTAGCCGGTTACTGGTGCACTTGAATAGCACCGGAAAATTCAATATAGCGATCCTCGGGAAGAACGCGGCTGTGCCGATAAAAAATCTTTACAGGATCAAGAGTGAAGTTGGGCAGGATCGGCTTGTCAATGCGTACGGGGCGAAGATCCGATACGGTACGCCATGCGTGATAGTCGATTTCGGTACCGCGATAACGTTCGATTGTATATCCAAGAAGGGCGAGTACCTCGGCGGCCTGATACTTCCCGGGATAGAGCTATCTCTGTCGAGCCTTTACAAAAATACAGCGCTTCTTCCAAAGGTCGGCCTGAAGGCGGCGCCTGGTATAATAGGTAAGGACACAGCCAACAGCATGCGCGGCGGTATACTTTTCGGGTTCGGCGCCATGTGCGACGGCCTCGTCTCACAGTATAAAAAAATTCTCGGCGAAAATCTTAAAGTCATTGCCACCGGCGGCAATGCATCCCTCATGAAGCAGTATGCCTCTTCCATACAGAAGGTAGATGAAGACCTTACTCTGCAAGGCCTCCATCTCATCAGTCAGAAAATCCAGCGATAAAATTTTTCGCCAATTCAAGGTCCCCTCCCGGGTGCGGTACCTCGCAGGGACGCTCGTCCGCCTCCAGCGGGCGGACTCGCTCCGGGGAAAATTTTTTGTCCCGCCGCCAGTTAACAACAGCGGACCAATCTCCAAAAAATTTTCAGGCCCTGCTCAATACCGCACCCATCGAGGGGACCCGCAGCAAGGTTTGGGCGAAAATTTATGCAATAGAGACGCTTTCCGTGATCATCGGGAAACTGCCCCTATTATGACACTTTCCCGATTACCTCTGAAAGCGTCTCTATCTCTACACATCGACACAGCACATTATTGGGGTATGAAAAATTTTACTGGGTGCGAGCAGGAAATTTTACGGGTGACGCGACCGAAGGCTTTTATTGATGAGAGGCGAGCATGGGATGGGGGTGCCCGCCGTTTAGGATTGCATAATAGTAAGCCCGCGCCCGAACTTAACTGGTCCAGTTGTAGGCAATCCTGGCGGGCATACAGACACAACAAGTGATTTACCTTAACCTATTGTGAACCCCGTGCGAGCCCTAGAAAGAAAAGACGAGGTCGCGGCAGGACCCGTAAAATTTCTGAAACATTTCGCTTGACAAAAATTCATGATTACGTATAATGAGTCTCTGTTAGCACTCTTTTCGGATGAGTGCTAAAACCAATGTGGTAGTCCCCCGAACGCTTCATTAGATCGCGTTCCCGGGATGAAAATTTTTACCAAAATTTTCAAAGGGAGGTGTTTGTATGAAGATTCATCCATTGGCGGACAGGATAATGGTGAAAGTCCTGGAAGCCAAAGAGATAACGAAGGGCGGTATCGTTCTTCCTGACACGGCGAAAGAGAAACCGCAGGAAGCGGAAGTTGTAGCAGTAGGTAAGGGTAAGGTATCTGATGAGGGAAAGGTCATAGCGCCTGAAGTGAAGGCCGGCGACAAGATTTTATTCGGGAAATATTCCGGAACTGAAATCACGGTTGATGGCAAGGAATACCTGATACTTAAGGAAGAAGACATTCTGGCGATTATTAAATAATAAGGAGAGTGATAGACATGGCAAAGCAATTACTTTACAGCGAGGAGGCTCGCAGGGCGATATTGAGAGGTGTGGAGCAGCTCGCTAGGGCTGTAAAGGTTACGCTCGGCCCAAAGGGCAGGAACGTAGTCCTGGACAAGAAATTCGGCGCGCCGACGATCACAAAGGACGGCGTGACGGTAGCAAAAGAGATCGAGCTCAAAGATCCGTACGAGAATATGGGCGCTGAGCTTGTGAAAGAAGTCGCTTCGAAGACATCCGACATAGCCGGTGACGGTACAACGACGGCAACGGTGCTCGCGGAAGCGATATTCAGAGAAGGTATGAAAAACGTTACTGCCGGCGCGAATCCGATGGCGCTTAGGAGAGGGATCGAGAAGGCGGTTGAGAAGGTAGTGGAGGAGCTGAAGAGATTGGCCAAACCGGTCAATGCGAAAGATAAGAAGGAGATTCTCCAGGTAGCGTCGATAGCGGCGAATAACGACCAGGAGATCGGTAATCAGATAGCTGAGGCGATGACCAAGGTCGGCAAGGACGGCGTTATAACCGTTGAAGAGGGTAAGGCCTCCAAGACGGAGCTGGAATTAGTGGAAGGTATGGAGTTCGATCAGGGATATCTCTCCCCGTACTTCGTAACGGATGCGGAGAAAATGGAAGTTTCTCTCGAAGATCCTTATATCCTGATTCACGAAAAGAAGATATCGAGCATGAAAGACATCCTTCCTCTATTAGAGAAGGTGGCCAGGGCAGGCAAGCCGCTCATGATAATCTCGGAAGAGACCGAGGGCGAAGTGCTCGCAACGCTTGTAGTTAACAAGATCCGCGGCACTCTTCAGTGCGCCGCAGTCAAAGCGCCGGGTTACGGTGACAGGCGCAAGGCGATGCTCGAGGATATTGCGATACTTACCGGTGGCAGAGCGATAACCGAGGACCTCGGGATAAAGCTTGAGAATATAAAACTGGAGGACCTTGGACGCGCGAAGAGGGTAAGGATTGATAAGGATAATACAACTATAGTAGAAGGCGTGGGTAAGAGTGCGGACATTCAAGCCAGGATAGCCCAGCTGAAGAAACAGATCGAAGGAACCGATTCCGATTATGATAAGGAGAAGCTGCAGGAGCGCCTGGCGAAGCTTGCCGGCGGTGTTGCGGTTATCAATGTCGGAGCGGCCACCGAAACAGAGATGAAAGAGAAGAAGGCGAGAGTCGAAGATGCGCTTCATGCAACACGCGCAGCAGTCGAAGAGGGGATTGTCCCGGGCGGCGGCGTAGCGTTACTAAGATGCGTTGATGCTCTTGCTAAGATGAAACTTTCAGGCGACGAGCAAATTGGCGTCGAAATAGTAAGGCGCGCGCTCGAGGAACCGATCAGAACGATTGTTAATAACGCGGGTATGGAAGGTTCCGTAGTCGTCAATAAGGTTAAAGATATGAAGACGAACGAAGGTTACGACGCGGATAAGGATGCGTACGGCGACATGTTTCAGGCCGGCATCATCGATCCGAAGAAGGTGACCCGTTCGGCTTTACAGAACGCGGCAAGTATCGCAGCGCTCATGATCACTACTGAAACCATCGTGACCGATATCCCAGAGGAAGAAAAGGCGCCGGCAGGTATGCCGGGCGGCATGCCTCCGGGCGGCATGGGTGGAATGTATTAAGAGTTCGTAAATTGGTAAGATGGCCCGGAGTTTACGCTCCGGGCCATCTTGTTTATGTTGCTTTGACAAAATGACAGGAGTAGCGTATAATAAGCGCATAACCAATTGCAATATAAGGAGAAATAGTATGAAGAAAGCGGTTATGGTAGTTGTAGCAGCTGTAATTTTTGCAGGCATTATTTATATTAACGGATATGCCTCTGACTATAAGGGAGATGAAAAACAGGGATCTATATTTCAAAAGATCGGGGATTTCATAACAGGGAAGTACAATGTGAACGGCGAGCCTATTAAAAAAACGGGCGTGTTTCAGCCTATCGCCGATGAGATCAAGAAGACAGAACCCGTTCCTGTGAAATAAGTTTGACAAATTTCGGTATATTATATATCATGTTATTGCTAAAATATTATGGAGATGGAAATGGCACAATTTTTTATAGGTGTTAAGAGAAAAGCCAGGCGTTGTTACGGGTTTGATGAGATTGCCCTTGTCCCGGGCAGGGTTACGATAAATCCGGAAGAGGTAGATACCTCCTGGGAGATAGGCGGAAAACGTTATAATGTCCCCATCCTAGCCGCTGCGATGGACGGTGTAGTGGATGTGAAATTCGCGATAGCGATGGGAAAGTTCGGCGGCATAGCCGTCCTTAATCTTGAAGGCGTTCAGACCCGCTATGAAAATCCAAATGAAGTCCTGGATAAAATTGCAAGCGCATCCCCGGAGGAAGCCACGAAGCTCGTTCAGGGAATTTACGAGGAGCCCATAAAAGAGAAACTCGTTTTTAAAAGAATAGAAGAGATTAAAAAGGCAAAAGTCCCGGCAGTCGTAAGCTCTATCCCCCAGAGGGCAGAGAAATTCGGTAAGATAGCCGAGGACGCAGGTGCCGACATATTCATTGTCCAGTCTACAGTAACAACGGTAAAGCACGTTGCGAAACAATACAAAGCGCTCGATTTCTATAAATTCTGCAAGAACATTAAGATCCCTGTGGTAATAGGCAATTGCGTTACCTATGAAGTGGCGCTCGACCTGATGGATACCGGTATCAGCGGCCTTCTCGTAGGCATAGGGCCCGGCGCCGCATGCACTACAAGAGGCGTGTTGGGAATAGGGGTTCCGCAGGTAACGGCAACGATCGACTGTGCCGCTGCCCGCGATGCGTTTTACAGGAAGAAAAAAAGGTACGTTCCGATAATCACAGACGGCGGCATGTCATCCGGCGGCGATATATGTAAGGCGATTGCATGCGGAGCGGATGCCGTAATGGTCGGAAGTGCTTTTGCGAGGTCCAAAGAAGCTCCCGGACGAGGTTACCACTGGGGTATGGCAACGCCGCATGCGAACCTTCCCAGGGGCACGAGGATCAGGGTCGGTGTGACCGGTTCTCTCGAAGAGATCCTGTATGGCCCGGCCAAAGTCGATGACGGCAGCCAGAACCTGATGGGTGCCTTACAAACTTCTATGGGGAACGTGGGTGCGAAGAATATGAACCAGATGCACAAGACAGAAATTATTATCGCGCCTTCAATACAGACGGAAGGAAAGGTATTCCAAGTCGCTCAGCGGGTTGGGATGGGAAAATAACATCACGAGCCGAGTTTTATCCTAATGCAACATTCCGATTTTGTTCACCTTCATGTCCACACGCAGTATAGCCTGCTTGACGGCGCCTGCCAGCTGGATGCGCTCATACGTAAGATCAAAGAAGAAAAGATGCCCGCATGTGCCATGACGGACCACGGCAACATGTTCGGCGCGATAGAATTTTACGATCTCGCGATGAAGAACGGCATAAAGCCGATAATAGGCAGCGAGGTCTACATAGCCCCTGAATCCAGATTCGAAAAAACTGCCCACGGAATTCATGACGCGTCATTTCACCTTGTGCTTCTGGCAAAAAATGAAGCCGGGTACAAAAATCTTTTAAAACTTGTCTCGATAGGATTCCTCGAAGGTTTCTATTACAGGCCCAGGATCGATAAAGAGGTCCTTGCTAAATATAAGGACGGGCTTGTCTGTATGTCTGCATGCCTTAAAGGCGAAATACCGCACTTGATCTACACAAATCAGATGGACCAGGCGAAGAAGGTCATAGACGAATACAAGAGTATATTCGGCAAAGATAATTTCTATCTGGAGATACAGGATAATCTCATCCCGGAACAGGAGAAGGTAAACGAAGAGCTTATCAAGATATCCAGGGATATGAATATAGGGCTTGTGGCCACCAATGACGTTCATTACATCGAGAAGGAACATGCGCGGGCCCACGAGGTTTTATTGTGTATTCAGACACAGACCACGATCGACGATCCTAACAGAATGCGAATGTCGACCGACGAATTCTATTTTAAGTCGAAGGCCGATATGGCCCGGGTATTTGGCGATACCGCGCCCGAGGCCCTCAAGAATACGATTGCGATTGCTGAAAAGTGCAATCTTGAATTCGATTTTAAAAGAGCCCGCCTTCCGAATTATAAAGTGCCGGAAGGAAAAACCCGGGAAGGCTACTTAAGGGAACTGGTACACAAGGGGCTTAAGTCAAGATATCCCGATGACGATAAGGTTGTATTAAGCCGCGTGGAACACGAACTTAAGATCATTGAAAATTTCGGATATACAAGTTATTTCCTGATCGCGTGGGACTTTGTCCATTACGCAAAGAATAATCAGATCCCGGTAGGCCCGGGGCGCGGAAGCGCCGCCGGAAGTGTAGTCAGCTATGCCCTTGGGATCACAGACATCGATCCGCTGAAGTATGACCTGCTGTTCGAAAGGTTCCTGAATCCCGAAAGGATAAGCCTGCCGGATATCGATATAGACTTCTGTTATGAGAGGCGCGGCGAGGTTATCGATTACGTTGTTAAAAAGTATTCCAAGGAGAACGTCGCCCAGATAATAACATTCGGAACGATGATGGCCAAAGGGGTTGTAAGAGACACCGGCCGCGCGCTTGGTATGCCGTATGCAGATGTCGATAGGATAGCGAAGCTTATTCCGAATGACCTTAATATAACTTTGAGCCAGGCCCTCGAACAGGAGGCAGAGCTAAAGAACCTCTACAGGAATGATTCAAAGATCACCGAGTTGATCGATACCTCATTAGTTCTCGAGGGCTTGACGAGGCATGCATCGACCCATGCGGCAGGCGTGGTCATCAGTGAGGAGCCGCTTGTCAATCATGTGCCGCTCTATAAGATCCAGGATGGCCAGATCACTACCGCATATCCGATGACATCTCTTGAAAAGATCGGCATGCTAAAGATGGATCTTTTGGGCTTGAGGACTCTTACTGTTATAAGCGAAGCGTTGAAGATCATAAGGCGGACCAGGGGTGTGAATGTAGAAATAGAGAAGTTGTTGACCGATGATAAGAAGACGTATAAATTGCTTGCAAACGCAGAATCCGTCGGAGTATTCCAACTTGAAAGTTCTGGAATGAGGGATCTCCTGAAGAAGCTTAAGCCCGAAAAATTTGAGGACATCATAGCGCTCCTGGCGCTCTTCCGGCCCGGCCCGATAGGCTCAGGAATGCTCGATGACTTCATGAAGCGTAAACACGGCGAAACGAAGATACGTTACGATCATCCTCAGCTTGAACCTATATTGAAAGAGACTTACGGCGTTATACTGTTCCAGGAACAGGTAATGAGGATCGCCTCGAGCTTGGCGGGTTTTTCGCTCGCCCAAGCAGACAATTTAAGAAGGGCTATGGCCAAGAAGACCCCGGAAGTTATGATCGAGATGAGGGAGCATTTCGTAAGCGGATGCCTCAAGAGAGAGATAGATCGAAGGAGCGCATCGAAGATATTTGATCAGATAGAGTATTTTGCAGGATACGGTTTTAACAAATCGCACTCTGCCGCGTATGCGATGATAAGCTACAGGACCGCGTACCTTAAGGCCAATTATCCGGTTGAGTTTATGACCGCGCTTCTGACGAGTGAAAAAGATAATCTTGATAAGATCACAACGTACATAAATGAAGCGGTGAAAATGGGCATAAAGATACTTCCGCCGGATGTGAATGAAAGCTTCGCGAACTTTACGGTTGTAGTGGGTTCTATAAGGTTTGGCCTGTTGGCAGTGAAGAACGTGGGCGCGGGCGCGATAGATTCAATAATCACCATGCGGCAGAAGCACGGCAAGTTTAAATCGCTTTATGATTTTACGGAAAATGTCGATTCGCGGCTTGTGAACAGAAAAGTAGTTGAAAGCCTTGTGAAGTGCGGAGCGCTCGATTCGTTTGGGCTATACCGCTCGCAGCTTTCGGCAATGATAGATAAAGCGCTTGAAGTCGCCGGAGGGATGCAGAAAGATAAATTAAGCGGACAGCTTTCGTTTTTCGATAAATTCGAGGACGAGGAGAATTTCAAGAAGACGTTTCAGGAGACGCCCAATATCCCGGAATGGCCGGAGAATCAGCTCCTTGCCAACGAGAAGGAGCTCCTGGGTTTTTATGTAACGAACCATCCTCTTGCGCGGTTTGAAAAAATACTCAAGACATATTCCACATGCGTTACGACAGAGCTTAGGTCCCGCTCCGACGGCGAAGAGGTGCTCTTGGGCGGCATTATCTCAAAGGTAAAATTTACTACGACCAGAAAAACCAGCGAGAAGATGGCCATAGTTACTCTCGAGGACCTGTCCGGGACGGTAGAGACGCTGGTATTCCCGAGCACATTCGCTAAATCAGCAAACCTCGTAAAACAGGATTCGATAGTATTCGTCAAGGGGCGGCTAAGCCTCAGGGAGGATGAGCCGAAAATTGTCGCGAACGAAATCGCGTCTCTCGAATCGGTCCGCATGAAGTACACGAAGACCATTATAATAGACCTATTGACGGCCGGCCTCGAGGCAGGTGCTCTGGAGAAGCTGAAAAAGGTGCTTGCGCGGTATCCGGGGCGCATACCCGTGTATATGGCGTTTAAGAAACCGGATGGGCGGCGCACATTGATGTCGGCGAGCCATGCCCTGTCGGTAGAGCCGCACGAAGGACTTGTGCGCGACGTAGAGAAGATCTTCGGCCGCGATGTCGTAAGCTTCAAGACGTAAAATTTTTCTTTTACAGCAATCGAATGTGCTGTGTCGAGCGGTTCGCTGAAACCATCGGCGGTGTACCTCGCAGGGACGCACGATTTTTAACCATGTAAAAATCGTGCTCCGTAAAATTGTCCGGACCCTGCCGGCCAATTTTAAGGCCCTGCTCGACACAAACGCCTCGGTTTCTGACCACATCACCACATCACATTACTGCAGGAATCGAAAAATTTTACTGGGTGTGGGCAGGAAATTTTACGGGTGACGCGACCGAAGGCTTTTATTGATTAGGAGGCGAGTATGGGACGGGGGTGCCCGCCGTTTAGGATTGCATAATAGTAAGCCCGCGCCCCAATTTTAATAGTCCTGTTGCAGGCAATCCTGGCGGGCATACAGACACACCGTGGATAACACTACTTGATAGTGAACCCCGTGCGAGCCCTAGAAAGAAAAGACGAGGTCGCGGCAGGACCCGTAAAATTTAATATTGACATCGCTGTGTTGCGATGATAACATAACCCATTATAGAGCAAAATGTTATGATAGATAAAAAAACCGAATCCGGCATAATGGCGGTAAAAAGTTTCATAGAATTCTGGGCGAAATTTCATAATATATACAGGGATACGATATCCCCGGAGATCATCTCGAAGGAAGACGAGGATAAATTTCTGGAGACGAAGCGGATGATCAGTGATAAATATGCCGAACTTAGTTCTACAATGGAATTCAGGTATATGCCTCATGGCCGCCTTACGGATCCGGTAAGTGATGTTCTCGCCTTGGGGGGTATACGGTTCATATCAGAGGAAAATTTGAAGAAACTTGATAATGACTGGAAGTCCTCGTATATATTCTTAAACAGCATACTTGAGAGACTGAAGAATAAAAGGAAGAGGCTGGAAGATTTCAGCACAGTGGGGGTTTTTTTCAAACGGATGCTCAATAGGTAATAAAACCGGGGGTACAAATGACCAAAAAAGACATAGTACTTAAGATCGCCGAAGAGACGAACATAAAGCAGGTGAATGTTAAAAAGGTGGTCCAGAGGACGCTGGACCAAATCACGAGCGCGTTGTCCGGAGGTAAAACCGTTGAGTTGCGCAACTTCGGGGTTTTTAAGGTGAAATCGCGAAAACCGAGGATGGGCAGAAATCCGAGGACCGGCGCTACGGTTCCAGTGCCGGAGAGGAAGGTTGTGACATTCAAGGCCGGCATGATAATGAAGAAGAAGGTTAAATAGACGATGAATTATAAATCGGTAAAAGGAATGGAAGACATGCTTCCTCAGGATGCGCATAACTGGCAGGAATTAGAGCGCCTTGCGCGTATCATGCTTGGAGAGAATGGGTATAAAGAAATACGAACGCCTATTCTCGAAGAGACGGATATATTCGTCCGCAGTATTGGAGGAGAGACGGATATAGTAAAAAAAGAGATGTTCACATTTAACGACCGAAAGGAAAGGTCGTTGACTCTTCGCCCCGAAGGGACTGCGCCAATAGTCAGGGCTTACATCGAACATTCCATGGATAAAATTTCGAAAATAGCACAATTGTATTATATAGGCCCGATGTTCAGAAGCGAAAGGCCTCAGAAGGGCCGTTCAAGGCAATTCCATCAAATAGGCGTTGAGATTATTGGTTCGAGTTCTCCTCAAATAGATGGAGAGGCGATTTTCAGGTTAGATGGACTTTTGAAGTTGTTCGGCCTAAAGGATTTCACTATAAAATTAAATAGCCTTGGATGCAAGGATGATAAGGCGAAGTTCGAATTGCAATTGAAGGATTATCTGAGGGCTGAAAAATCTCGCCTGTGCGATGATTGCAAAGTAAGGATGGAAAAAAACGTTTTGAGGGTTCTGGATTGCAAAAACGAAAATTGCAAAGATGTTATAAGAAATGCGCCAGATATAAGTCTGTGCGATCCTTGCCGTGATCACTTTGCCACAGTACGGGCATGCCTTAAGGGCGAGAATATTAATTTTCAGCTGACAAAAAATTTAGTTCGCGGGTTAGATTATTATACAGGCACGGTTTTTGAAGTTACTCATCCTAACCTTGGAGGTCAGGATGCTCTGGCGGCCGGAGGCAGATACAATAATCTTGTTAAAGGGATGGGTGGTCCGGATGTGGGTGCATGCGGATTTGCAATTGGCATGGAAAGGGTATTAATAGCGCTTGGTTGCGATTTACCAAACAAACCCATAGTTTTATACGTAGCAACGTTAGGCAAAGAGGGTAGGTTGGAAGGTTTCAAGCAGGCGGAGAAGATTAAGAAGGAGCTGAACAAAGATCGACTTAAAATAGTTACATTTATGGATTTTGTGGAATCTCCACTAAAATCCCAGATGGGTACAGCCGACAAAATGGGGGCGAAGTTCGTGCTGATCATCGGTGATGACGAAATTTCCAAGGGTGAGGCCCCATTAAGAGATATGGCAACAAAGGAACAGGTTATGGTAAAATTTTCCGATATTATTAATACTCTAAAAGGAAAGCTATGTTAAGAACGCACACTTGCGGTGAATTGAATGAGAAGAATTTGGGTAAGGATGTTGCGCTATGCGGATGGGTCGGCTCGCGCCGTGACCATGGCAATCTGATATTTATCGATATACGCGACGGCTACGGAATAACACAGGTCGTATTTAATCCCAAGTCTAATGCGGATGTCCACAAGAAGGCTGAGGAGCTGAGGCCTGAATTTGTAATCAAGGTAAAAGGCAAAGTAGAGAAGCGTCCCGAAGGCACCGTGAACACGAAAATACCGACCGGTCTTATCGAGGTGAGCGCAGAAAGCGTTGAGATATTGAATAGCGCGGCGACTCCGCCGTTTGAAGTAAACGATAATATCAATGTCACGGAAGAATCGAGATTAAAATACAGGTATATAGATCTAAGACGCACTTCCATGCAAAAAGGCTTGCGTCTGCGCCATAAGGTATGTAAACTTGCCAGGGATTATTTTGATGAGCGTAATTTTGTGGAAGTCGAGACGCCGATACTTACAAAGTCCACTCCGGAAGGCGCCAGGGATTATCTTGTTCCGTCGAGGGTAAATCCCGGCCTTTTCTACGCGCTTCCGCAGAGTCCGCAGCTATTTAAACAGCTGCTTATGGTGTCGTCATTCGACAGATATTTTCAGATAGCGAAATGCTTTAGAGACGAGGACCTGCGTGCGGACAGGCAGCCTGAATTTACGCAATTTGACATAGAGATGTCCTTTGTTACAGAAGATGATATATATGAGATTTCAGAAGGGCTCATGAGGAAGCTTTTTAAAGAGGCCGTCGGCGTTGATCTGAAAACGCCGTTTCCCCGTTTAAAATACAGTGAATCGATGTCGCGGTTTGGATGCGACAAGCCGGATATGAGATTTGGCCTGGAGTTATCCGAAATATCCGACCTGATCAAAGATTGTCAGTTCAAGATATTCCAGAGCGTCCTTAATCAAAAAGGCAAGATCATAGCGATAAATGCCAAGGGATGCGGAAATTTCTCACGCGGTCAGATCGATGAATTGATAGAGTTCGTGAAAGAATACGGGGCGAAGGGGCTCGCTAATTTTAAAGTCGAAAAAGGCGTGCTGTTATCCCAGATTGATAAATTTTTTACGAAAGAGGAACTCGCCTCCATAAGAGGCCGCCTGAATGCCGAAGACGGCGATATGATATTTATTGTCGCGGACAAAAAGAAGATAGCCTACGACTCGATGAGCGCGCTGCGTAAATGGCTCGGCAGGAAGCTCAATTTGATTGATGATAAAAAATTCAATTTTTTGTGGGTTGTGGACTTCCCGTTATTTCAATATAACGAGGATGAAAAAAGATGGGAATCGGAGCATCATCCTTTTACTTCAGTCCATCCCGACGATGTGAAGCTTCTCGAGAACGGCACCGACCTGGGGAATGTTAGGAGCAGGTCATATGACCTTGTGATAAACGGTACTGAGATCGGTTCCGGCTCAATAAGGATCCACGAAAGAAAACTGCAGGAACTGATATTCAAAACGATCGGCATAAGCGAAGACGAGGCAAAGTCAAGATTCGGATTTTTGCTGGACGCGTTCAAGTACGGCGCTCCGCCGCACGGGGGCGTTGCCTTCGGCCTCGATAGGCTGATGACGCTTTTCTTAGGGTGCGAATCGATCAGGGATGTCATAGCCTTTCCGAAGACACAGAAGGCCGTTTGCCCGATGACGAATGCCCCTTCATCCGTTGACGAGAAACAATTGAACGAGCTTAGCATAAAGATAAAAAAGTAGAGCGTTACTACAGCCCCCGCAAGATGAATATAAAAATAATAAATTTGCATAAGCGCTATAAGATAAATGAGCGGCTTGTAAAAAAAATAGCCGGCGAGATCTTAAAATTCTGCAGGTCAAAACGCAGGATAGAATTAAATTTAATTTTTCTCGATGACAGAGCAATCAGGATTTTGAATAAGAAGTACAGGGGGAAGGATATCCCTACGGATGTATTGACCTTTACCATCGCCGGCGCGGATTTCAGTCGGAAGACAGACTTGGGTGAAGCCTATATATCTATCGACAGGGCGCGCGCGAACGCCGCTATCTTTGATACGGATTTTGCGAGTGAAGTTGTCCTGTATGTAATCCACGCGATACTCCACATATTAGGCTATGAAGACGAGGACGCAAAATCCTTTAGGCGGATGTCGAAAAAACAGCAGGAGGTCCTAAAACACATATGCAAATGGCAAAATTTGTCGAAAGTTTTAATGCCGCAGTAGAGGGCTTCATTTACGTGTTGAGAACAGAGCGGAATATGCGCATCCATTTTTTGGCCGCGTTCTTCTTTATTCTTCTGGGAATATACCTTAATTTCAGCCACCTCGAAATCACGATCCTTTCGGTTACTGTAAGTTTTGTCCTTGCCGGTGAAATGATCAATACAGCATTGGAGCACACGGTTGACATGATCAAGAGCGAATTTCACCCGCTCGCGCGGATCATAAAAGATATAGGGGCCGGAGCGGTATTGATAACTGCGATAAACGCGGTGATAGTTGGCTATATGCTATTTTCGAAAAGGCTGCCTTTTGATGTGGAACTTGCCATGGAAAATGTCAGAAACTCGCCCTGGCATATAACATTCATAGCCCTCATAGCGGTCTTCGGCTCGGCCATATTAGGGAAACTTATTTTTCATAAGGGAACCCCGCTAAGAGGCGGTATGCCGTCGGGCCATTCCGCGATAGCGTTTTCGATATGGACTATAATAATATTCTTAACAAAAAATTCCATTGTTATAGTGCTCACCTTTTTTATGGCATTTCTCATAGCCAGGCACAGGGTCAAGGACGCTGTCCATACCTTCTGGGAGGTTTTCGCGGGTGCGGTCCTTGGAGTTCTTCTCACTACTCTCGTATTTCAACTATTTCGTTAACGTTATGGCCATACAGAAATCTGAAGGTATAATTCTGCGAAGGCAGGATCTTCGCGAGACGAGCCTGATACTGAATATCTACACCATGGACTTCGGTAAGATCAAGGGCATAGTGCGCGGCGTCAGGGGCTCGCGAGCCCAGTCTGGCGGCGCAAGCTTTGAGATATTTGCCCGCGACGAGATCGTATTTTATGAAAGAAAGCATGCCGATATCTATACGATCTCGCAGTGCGATCTTGTGGAATATTTTTATCCCATAAGATCTTCTCTTGAGAAACTCGCCTATGCAAGCTACATCGCGGAACTGATCGATTCGGTGACTACCCTCGGAGATAAGAACTCGGAGGCGTATGATCTTTTGTTGAATAGCCTGAAATTGTTATCGGGTGATTCCAGCCCCCGGCGTGTCACGCGCATATTTGAAATAAAACTGCTTCATCTTCTGGGCCTTATGCCCACGCTGGGGCAATGCGCCAACTGCGGCATAAAGATGGACGCGGACGCGAAGTTCAGTTTTACTCACGGCGGCCTTATATGCAGGAAATGTTTCAGCGCCGGCGCCGATAAATACGCGCGGCCGATATTGATGGGAACCGTTAAATTCATAGAACATATCCGTTCATCGCCGTTTGAAAAGGTGGCGCGTGTGAAGGTAGCCCTCGAGGTGGGTAAGGAACTTGAGGAGATATTGCGCAAGTTCCTGGATTTCCACATCGAACGCCGCCTGAAGACCCTTGAGTTCATAAAAGAGATCGAGAAGTAAAATTTTCTAACTCATTTTACTTGCTTTTTGCGCAGGCGCATGTTAAGATACAAAAAATTACGAAGGAATATATAATCTTATGCAGCAACAGCCTGAGCTTATGGAAAAGATCACCTCGCTTTGCAAAAGGCGGGGATTCATTTTTCAATCGAGTGAGATATACGGCGGCCTGGCGAGCACTTGGGACTACGGGCCGCTCGGCGCGGAGCTTAAGAGGAATCTGAAGGAAATATGGTGGCATTCCAATGTCTGCGAAAGGGGCGACATTGAAGGTCTGGATGCCGCGATCCTGATGAGACCGGAAACGTGGATGGCCTCCGGGCACATCGCCAGCTTCGAGGATACGCTCGTCGATTGTAAATCCTGCAAAAAACGTTTTAAGATCGAACATGTGACGGGCAAAAAGTGCCCTGAGTGCGCGGGGGAGTTGACCGAGGCGCGCCAGTTCAATCTTATGCTTAAAACCCACCTTGGCCCGGTCGAGGACACGGGCAGCCTGACCTACCTGCGCCCGGAAACAGCCCAGGGCATATTCGTAAACTTCCAGAATGTCGTTAACTCAATGCGTCGGAGAGTTCCGTTCGGCATTGCGCAAATAGGCAAGTCCTTCCGGAACGAAGTCACTACGGGTAATCTCACATTCCGTTCGCGGGAATTTGAACAGATGGAGATAGAATATTTCGTCAAACCAGGCACGGACGAGGAATGGTATGATAAATGGGTAGCGAGCCGGTTTGACTGGTACATCAAGTTTGGCCTTAAAAAGGATAACCTCCGTAAGCGTCAGCATGAGAAGACGGAGCTTGCGCATTACGCGAAGGCCTGCACTGATATAGAGTATAAATTTCCATTCGGATGGTCCGAGCTCGAGGGAATAGCCAACAGGACCGACTTCGATCTGAAACAGCATTCCCGTTTAAGCGGCAAAGACCTGCAATACTTTGATGAAGAGGCCAAGGACAAATATGTTCCTTACGTGATTGAGCCATCCGGCGGTATCGACAGGTCGATACTGGCGTTCCTTACGGATTCCTACAGAGAGGAAGAGGTGAAGGGCGAAAAGCGCGTGAGCCTGGCCATAAATAAAAGTCTTGCGCCCATAAAAGCGGCGATATTGCCTCTCCTCAGGAACCGTCCTGAAATCGTAAAATTAGCGAAAGACATTGCAGCCGATCTGAGAACAAATTTAAAGGTTATGTACGACGATACCGCTTCTATCGGAAGATTATACAGAAGACAGGACGAGATAGGTACCCCGTACTGCGTAACCGTTGACGTCGATAGTTTGGCCGACCATAAGGTGACTGTACGCGACAGGGATTCCATGAAACAGGACAGGATTTCGGTTAGTAAAGTTAGAGAATATTTGGTAGATAAATTAGTTAATGACAAATGAAAGGAGCGTAGTAAAAATGGGCAGTAAGGCAAAGAAATATGTTTATTCCTTCGGCGGTGGAAAGGCCGACGGAAACGAATCGATGAAGAATCTCCTCGGGGGTAAGGGCGCGAATTTGGCGGAAATGGCAGGCCATCCGAAATTACGTCTTCCGGTTCCCCCCGGATTTACTATAACCACAGAGGTATGCACTCATTATTATAAGAATGGCAAGGCCTATCCAAAAGAGCTTAAATCTCAGGTATCCGGCGCCATGGCGAAGATCGAAAAACTTATGGGTAAAAAATTTGGCGATTCTGTAAATCCTCTCCTGGTATCGGTGCGCAGCGGTGCGCGTAAATCTATGCCGGGAATGATGGAGACGGTCTTGAACGTTGGCCTTACCGAAAATACGATCCCGGGCTTAATTAAGCAGACCGGCAGCGAGCGGTTTGTTTACGATGCATACCGCAGGCTCATCATGATGTATTCGGATGTGGTGATGGAGAAGGCCGCCGGTATTGAACCGAAGGGCAAGGGTATACGCAAGGTTCTGGACGAGAAGCTCGAAAATATTAAACATTCGAGGGGTTATAAGTCGGATACAGAACTTACGGCAGGCGAACTGAAGGCTTTGGTTAACGATTTTAAGAAGACCGTAAAGGACGTCCTTGGTAAACCGTTTCCGGACGATCCGTATGAACAGCTCTGGGGCGGAGTAGGCGCGGTATTTTCAAGCTGGAACGGCAAACGTGCCGTAGAGTACCGCCGTATCGAGAGGATCCCAGACGAGTGGGGAACAGCCGTTACTGTCCAGACGATGGTTTTCGGCAATTTGGGCGATGATTGCGCTACAGGCGTTGCCTTCAGCCGCAATCCCGGTAATGGCGAGAATCAGTTTTATGGCGAATATCTTGTGAATGCGCAGGGGGAAGACGTTGTTGCCGGTATAAGGACACCTGCGCCGATCAACGATTATTCCAAGAATGATCAGAGCAAGAATTATGCTACGCTTTCGAAGATCATGCCGAAACTATACAAAGAGTTGGATTCCATTCGTACGCGCCTCGAGAATCACTATAAGGATATGCAGGATATCGAGTTCACGATAGAGAGAGGCACACTTTATATGTTGCAGTGCCGCGTCGGAAAACGTAACGGCGTATCCGCGGTCCGCATGGCGGTAGATATGTACAAAGATAAATTTATAAATGCCGATACGGCTGTTATGCGGGTGGCGCCGAACCAGCTGGTAGAACTGCTGCTTCCTATGCTAGATCCGAAAGCGGAATTGGCAACGCCTGCAATAGCGAAAGGACTTCCGGCAGGCCCGGGAGGAGCCAGAGGCAGGGCGGTATTTACGTCAAATGACGCTGTCGAATGGGCATCGCGAGGCGAGAAGGTCATCCTCGTACGTGAAGAGACATCGCCGGAAGACGTCGATGGTATGCACAAGGCGCAGGCTATCCTTACCGCTAAGGGAGGTATGACATCTCACGCCGCTCTCGTAGCGCGTGGTTGGGGTAAATGCTGCATCGTGGGCTGCGCGGATATTGAGGTTGGCGATGATGGTAAGTCGTTTGAAACAAGAAAAGGTATTACTATTAAGGAAGGCGATTGGATAAGCTTAAACGGTACAAAAGGGCTTGTCTATCAGGGTAAGATGACACTTGTCGATGTTGATGTCGAACATAATAAATATTATCTCGAGCTTATGAAGCTCGTCGATAAAGTTCGTGTTCTAAAAGTCCGCACAAATGCCGATACCCCAAAAGATGCCGCACAGGCGATAAAGTTCGGCGCCGAAGGGATAGGGCTTTTTCGCACGGAACATATGTTCTATGGGGAGGGGAGCGACAAGCCGCTGTTTTTACTGCGGAAGATGATAATGTCAAAGACTGAAGCCGAAAGGCGTAAGGCGCTGGAAGAGCTCTTCCCGTTCGTGAAGAGCGATATGAAAGCGACGATCGAGGCGATGAAGGGGTATCCCGTCACGATAAGGCTTCTCGATCCGCCGTTGCACGAATTTGTTCCGCATAGTGAAGATAAGCTTGAGGCGCTCGCAAAAGAGCTCGGCGTTGATATGGGTGAACTTAACAAACGGGCGGAAGGTCTGCGCGAGAACAATCCGATGTTGGGCCACCGTGGTGTGCGGCTCGGTATAACATATCCCGAGATCACTGAGATGCAGGTGCGCGCGATCCTGGAAGCCGCTGTAGAGCTTATTAAGGAAGGCAAAAAGGCCGATCCGGAGATAATGATCCCTGTTACATGCGCAAAGAATGAACTCGATAATCAGAAGGTGATAGTTGATAGGGTTTGCAAAGAAGTCATGGCGAAGTTTGGATTGAAGAAACTGCCATTCATGTACGGGACGATGATAGAGATCCCGCGCGCGGCGCTCCAGGCCGGTAATATGGCTGAAACGGCTGAGTTCTTCTCGTTCGGGACGAACGATCTTACACAGATGACGTTTGGATTCAGCCGTGATGATATAGGCAGCTTTCTGCCTGACTACCTGAGTTCGAAGATACTGCCGGCGGATCCGTTCCAGACTATTGATCAGGACGGAGTGGGCGAGCTTATGAAGATAGGAATAGAACGCGGCCGTGCTACAAGAAAAAATCTTAAGGTTGGTATCTGCGGCGAACATGGCGGAGATCCGGACAGCGTTAAATTCTGCCATCGTGTCGGTATGAATTACGTGAGCTGTTCTCCGTTCAGGGTTCCGATCGCGCGCCTGGCCGCGGCGCAGGCAGCGGTAGAAGATAAAAGTAAGAAGAAATAGTCAGAGGCAATATGGATTCTATAAGGTTGTACCTTAAGGATATAAAGAAACTTCCTTTATTAACGGCTGAGGAAGAGATAGATCTTGCCGAGAGGATCAAGAAGGGCGATAAACATGCCCGCGCCAAGATGATCCAGTCAAACCTGCGGCTCGTGATAAGCATCGCCAAAAAATATTCGCATCTCGGTGTATCGATGATGGATCTTATAGAGGAAGGTAACCTCGGCCTCATGAAGGCGGTGGAAAAATATAATCCCAAAAAGGGTTACAGGTTTTCCACTTACGCGGCGTGGTGGATACGGCAATATATCTCACGCGCGATAGCCAATCAGGGTAAGACCGTGCGGATGCCCGTATATATCATTGAGCTCCTGATGAGATTTAAGAAGATAACCGACCATCTTACCAATTCTAAAAAGCGGAAGCCTAAGCTGGATGAGGTCGCCAAGCGTATGGGACTGCCGATGAAGAGGGTCAAACAGCTGTCGAGGATGATCTCGGGCACATCGAGCCTGAACGCGCCTGTCGGCGAAGAAGGCTCGACAGAATTTCTTGACCTCATAGAGGATGAAAATATCGTTTCAGCGGTGGATTCACTGTCAAACTTTCTCACCCAGGAGAGGATACAGCTTCTTCTGGAAAAGATGTCGAAGAGGGAACAGAAGATATTGAGCTTAAGGTTCGGGCTTAAAGACGGTTCACCGCATACGCTGAGAGACACGGCGAAACATTTTGGCATTACGCGCGAACGTGTCCGTCAAATAGAGTCCGCGGCGATGAAGAAGATGCGCGAATTTATGCAGGTTCAGGATAGGGAAGCTTTATTAAAAAGCGGCAGATAGGAGATCTCTTAAGATTATGCAGGAACTAAAATCATATGTCAGGGATATAGCCGATTTTCCGAAAAAAGGCATCATATTTAAAGACATAACCACGCTTCTTAAAGATAAAACTGCACTCAGGAATACAGTCGATATGATTGCTGATAAATTCAAGAATGGGTCGGTGGATTATGTCCTGAGTGTCGAAGCCAGAGGCTTCATATTCGGTGCGGCCGTTGCCTATAAGCTGAATGCAGGGCTTATCCCTGTAAGGAAAAAAGGCAAGTTGCCGCATAAGACGCATGCCGTTACATATGATCTGGAATATGGTAAAGATACTCTGGAGATCCATCAGGACGCGTTCAAGCCGGGCGACCGGATCTTGATCGTCGATGACCTTCTTGCTACTGGCGGAACGGTGGGAGCTGTCAGCAAACTTGTGGAAAAGATGGGCGGCAATATCGTCGGCATCGCGTTCGTAATAGAGCTCCTACCCCTGAAGGGCCGCGAGAAATTGAAGGGCTATCCCGTTATCTCCCTGATCCAGGATGAGTACTGTTAATTTTTGGACTGATTTGACGATTACGCATTTATCATGTATACTCTATGGCGTTAGAATTTTTCTAATGCCATATTTTTATGTAAATAGAAAGGGGATAAAAGTAATGATAAAGTGGAATAAAGCACTAATAATAGTCTTAGCTGTGACGGCTGTGGCATGTTTCGTTTCGAATAATTGCGCTTATGCTGCCAACGCTTCGCGCATGCTTGGATTCAGCGCAAGAGATTCGGCTATGGCCGGCGCCACTACCGCTTCTTCAGAGGATACGTCATGCCTGGTGAAAAACCCCGCAGGGCTTGTAAGGATCGGGAATAGGATAGATGTCGGGTATGAAAATATACTTTTACATGATGTTACTCTGAGTACGACGGGCCATCCTGCCACATATGTAAATGATGGGTTGAAGCAGAAGAGCAATGCAAATTATATACCCGGTGGTAATGCGGGTATTAGCTATCGTATACCAAAAACCGATAAATATCCGATATCTGTCGGGTTCGGAATGTTTACAATAGGCGGGATGGCGGATAACTATGCAAGTTCCAGGCTTAATACCGCATTATTGCAAGCCGGGGGTGATTATGACAAGATGTTAGACTTGAGAACGATGAGATTCGCTCCCGGTATAGCGGCTGCATTTAACGATAAGCTCTCTTTTGGTATGACAGCCAATATAGATCTGCAGGGATTGCGAACCGACTTCGCCGTCAAATCCGGCGAGGCTGTGCCTTTCAGGGAAACAGCGGGCGGCAAAGATTGGGATTTTACGGTTGGCGGAGGTTTCACCCTTGGGCTTCTGTACAAGGTTAATGAAACGTTAAGCCTCGGAGCTGCTTACGAAAGTCATAACTGGCAGCAGCATCATCATAAATACAAAGACTGTCTGCCATACATAGATGAACCTCCCGTAATTAGTGTGGGTGTATCTATTAAACCTGTTAAAAAGCTCGAGCTTACATATGATACTCGTTACATCAACTGGACCGATACGAAGCTCGCAAGGCTTGCGCCTAAAGACGGCGGTTTTGGATGGCATGACCAATGGGTTTTTGCTGTTGGTTCAGAGTATACTACGCTTAAGGACAAACTGAAGCTGCGGCTTGGTTACAATTACGGACGGTCTCCCATACAGCCCAACGCTCTCTTTTCCTGCTCCCTTCTACCTGTAATCGTAGAGCATCATCTCACTACCGGTTTTTCATATTTTCTTACGAAAGATCTATCTCTGGATTTTGCATGGGAGCACCATTTTACGAACTTCATGGCGGATGACGGTGGCGATAGCGCTGATGATATCGGTACCGGTACAAAGGTATCTGCGGGAGCAGATATTATCAGTATCGGGTTGGGGTATAAGTTTTAATTAAGCAAAAATAATAATGGGGACAGGTGCTCTAGGGCATCTGTCCCTTTTTCTTTCTTTACACCTTCCGAAAATGTTGCTATAATCTTAACGTTTTGGTAAATGGCGCCCCTGGCCTGAGTCGAACAGGCGACACCAGGTTTAGGAAACCTGTGCTCTATCCATCTGAGCTACAGGGGCATGAAGTAAAGCGGAAGTGATTATAACAATTTTTCATGAACGTGTAAAGGATGATTTTAACCCTACCATGATCGACTTGCATACGCATACATTATTTTCGGATGGAGAACTTTTGCCTAGCGAGCTTGTGAGGCGTGCAGAGGTAATGGGTTACACTGCCATTGCCTTGACGGATCACGTAGATTCGTCAAATATTGATTTCGTTGTTCCGAGGATCGCGGCTGTTTGCAAAGTATTAAATAAGTACTGGAAGATCCGTTCGATACCTGGGGCGGAGATCACTCATGCGCCCATACAGGAGATCGCCAGGCTCGTAAAGTCAGCCCGCCGGCTCGGCGCGAAAATCGTTGTTGTTCACGGTGAGACGGTATCAGAACCGGTTCTGCCGGGAACGAACAGAGCTGCTATAAGGGCACGCTGTGATATTCTCGCCCATCCCGGATGGATAAAAAAGGAAGATGCCCTACTAGCCGTGAAGTTTAAGGTATGTCTTGAGCTCACCACAAGGAAGAGCCACTCGCTTACCAACAAGCATGTTATCCGAATGGCCAGATCGTCAGGCGCAAAGCTGGTTATTGATAATGACGCTCATGGCTCGGATGATCTTGTATCGCGTGCAAATGCCATCCGGGCCTTAAAGAAATTATCTTTAAGCAAGCGCGAGATCGAAGCCATTTTCCGCAATTCGGCGCGTCTAGTTGCTATGTATTGAACCCTTGACAAATTCCTAACATATGCTATACTTTATGTTAATAATAAAAAGTTAGTTAGTCCTATAGCACCATTGGTAACTTAAATCTTGGCGAAAGAGGAGGTGGTGGTTAAAATAGCCCTAGGCTACCGACATGTGGTGATGTAGATAAAGAAGCAATGCATACATAGAAAAGGCTCTAACTGATAACTTCGAAAAGATTACGACTTGAAGAGCCGAAACTTTAAAATATAATTCGTTTAGTTTATAAAAGGAGGCAACATGAAGTTTTTGAGGATGCTTTGCGTTATAGCAGTAGCGCTCTGCCTTACGGCAAGTGTTTACGCTGAAACCCAGAGCGTGAAGATAAGCGGCGATCTCACGATGAGAGCGTTGCTGAGAAACCAGTACGACCTCTTAGGTAGTCCTGACGAAGGAACATCAGGTACTAGGACGGGAATAGACAGTTCCACGCAGGATTGGTTAATGTCCGTAGCGGCGATCCAGGTTGACGCGGATCTAACGGATAACGTCCAGACTGTGGTCAGGATACTGAATCAGAGAGACTGGAACGTATATTCAAAAAGTTCTACCAGTTCTTCGACCCTGGCTCCAAACGGCCGCGGAGGTTATACCGCCAATCCGGATGAGTTCAGTGTAATGCTGGACCTGGCATATGTGCAGTTGAAGGATTTTATATATTCTCCGCTCACATTGACCATTGGACGCCAGAACCTGTGGTTTGGTAAAGGTTTCATCGTAGGCGCGAACCAGCAGAATCCGGACAACAATTTGTCAGCTCCGGAATACACAGACATTAATTCGTTTGATTCCATAAAGGCGGTATTGGATTACGATCCATGGGCCATCACAGGAATCTATTCGAAGATTTACGGTGATGAAATACAGGCTCAGGATGATGTTAACCTATACGGCGTGAACGTAGGATACAAGTTCAATTCCTATAATGCGGAAGCCGAAGGTTACTGGTTTTATAAACAGGACAACATGGTAGATCATTGGGGCCCCACCAAGAGCAACAACGATGTTTATACCCTAGGTCTAAGAGGTAGTTTTGATCCGATCAACGCGTTTACGGTGTCGGCGGAAGGCGCATGGCAGGGTGGTTCATACCTGGCTTCTAAGCTCCAGCAGACCTCGAGAAATCGTAGCGCATGGGCTCTTGATGTAAGCGGTGAATGCAGGTATTTCACTGACAAGCATGCATGGAAGCCTAAAGTCGGCGCAGAGTACATCTACTATTCCGGCGATAAGAATGAGAGCTATGCCGACGTCAATGCCGGCGGCACATATACCGGATGGGATCCGATGTACAGAGGTAAATTCGATTCCGCTATCCGTGAATTTGTCGGTAAGTTTTACCAGACGGGAAGATATCCGACAGATACTACCGTTACACAGTCAAGCGCGGATGATTCGCGCACCAATCAGCAGCAGATAATTTTCATGGGAAGTGTTCAGCCCATGGAGAGCCTGACGCTGAAGGCCAACTATAACCTCTTCTGGAACCAGTATCAGTGGACCACCGAGCAGAAGAGCGGCGGATTCATCGGCCAGGAAGTTGATCTCAATGCGAATTGGGATTACACCGAAGATGTCAGCTTCGGCCTGTTAGCCGCATGGTTCATGCCGAATGAGACTTATTACCGGAATTATGAACAGAGCACGAATCAGGTTGCTACTAACCTGGTCGGCACGGTAAAGGTAAGCTTCTAAGCACAGTTGTACAATAAAAACCCCTGTTCTGTAAAAAGAACAGGGGTTTTTTATTGCAAGGATTTCATTGACTTTTTTTACGCATAAACATAAAATATGACCATAAGATATGAATAAGATTTTACGCCGCAGAATGCGGATTATTTTGATAATTATAATTCTGGCATCTTTCCTGGCCGCGATTTATCATTTCTATACTCGCATATTCCAGAAGAAAAGGGGGGCGGCCATACTGAAATATAGTGTTGAGCCTATTCAAGGTTTTTCTTTTCCGGATAGCGGTTCGCTAAAAGCCTGGGAAGAGAAGATTTTTAAAGGCAAAGTTGCTTATGATATAGAGAAGGACGGCGACCTGGCTTACGTAAAAGCAAAAAGCGACAAGGCGGCATCTGCGCTGTATTATCGCATTAGTGTTGATGCGAAAAAAAGATATCCCGTGATAACCTGGAAATGGAGGGCTAAGGAATTCCCTACTAAGAAGTTCGAAGAGAGCCTGAATAAAGAGAACGAGGATGATTTTGCCGCAAGGTTTTATGTGATCTTTCCCGCCATGTTCATTACAAACTATAAAGTGCTTGAGTACGTCTGGGCTGAAAAGCTTAGCCCGGACACGATAGGAACGAGCCCTTATTCCAAAAATATAAAACTTATGGTGTTGAGAACCGGAGTAGATAAAAATAATGAATGGTTTACGGAAGAGAGAGATATAGTCTCAGACTATACAAGGATGTTTGGAACTCCTCCGGAGGCCAATATAGGCGCTATTGCGTTCATGACAAACGCAGAGCATACGCTCTCGTCTGCTGAAGCGCTATATGATGAAATAGTAGTTGGCTATAAAAAGGAATTGGACAAGACTGGAGGGCAAAAGCCTTGAGAGCTAAATTCTTAAGAACAAAATATCTTACCGGAAGTCGTATTCAGATGAGGTACCTGGGTCTCCTGATGATATCCATGATAGTGCCGCTTGTATTTGTAACAGCCTGCCTGTATTATCTCGTATTCAAGATCATGGCGGAGCAGCTGGGTATACCCGAATATATTGCTTACAACTTGTTTCCGGTTATAGGCAAAATAAATATGATACTCCTTATAGGTGTGCCGCCGCTGTTTTTAATCCTGATATTGTGGGGGATACTCCTCTCCCATAATTTCGCCGGCCCCATGGAGAGGCTTGAGAAAGAGATCAAAAAGATAGGCGAACACCATAATTATAAGAGTAGGATTAAGCTTAGAAAGAATGATGATATGAAGCCTATAGCGGAGGCAGTTAACCACCTTATGGAGAAATTAGAGGAAAAGCACAAATGAGCATAAGTGAGAAAGCGATAGTAAATAAGGGAGCTAAGATCAAGGATGACGTCGAGGTGGGGGCGTTTGCCATAATAGAGGATGGTGTTGAGATATCCTCGGGTGTAAAAATATGGCCGAACGCACATATATGCAGTGGTACCTCCATAGGGGAAGGAACAGAAGTGCATATGGGCGCCGTTGTTGGGCACCTGCCTCAGGATCTGACATTTGATAAGAATAAGAAGACCCGTCTTATGGTAGGAAAAAATACCGTAATCAGGGAATATTCGACCCTGCACAGAGGAACTAAGGAAGATCACCCTACGATTATCGGCGACAATTGTTATCTTATGGCTGTATCGCATATAGGCCACGATTGTCATATTGGTAATAATGTCATCGTAGCCAACTGCGCTCTTCTTGCAGGCCACGTGCTGGTGGAGGATGGCGTGTTCATATCCGGTAATGTGGTTGTGCATCAATTCTGCCGCATAGGTACGATGTCCATAATAGGCGGTTTCACCGGAATAAATAAAGACGTTCCTCCGTATATGCTTGTGAGAGGGCCATCGGTGGTCAGGGGCCTTAATCTTATCGGGCTCAGGCGCGCGAAAATTTCCAAAGAACTATTGGGTGGCCTGAGGGAAGCATATAAATTACTATACATGTCAGACCTGAATACCGCCCAGGCATTGGAAGGGATAAAAAAATTACCACCGTCGAAAGAACTGGACCATCTCGTGGAATTCATCCTGGGTTCCAAGAGAGGAATATGCAAATACAAATACAGCGATACCGATTATTTTGAATGAGCCGGACTCTCCTGAAAAACAAACTAACCAAGATATACAAAAGACTGTTTAAATTTTATGGCCCCCAGAGGTGGTGGCCCGCGGATACGCCATTCGAGGTCATGGTAGGAGCCATACTTACTCAGAACACGTCCTGGAATAATGTCGAAAAG
>JBAZUO010000010.1:27745-53356 GCA_041661345.1 Candidatus Omnitrophota bacterium
TCTTAAGAAGGCCAATCTCCTGAAATCTGCTTCGATGATGGCGAAAGCCGATACGGCACGGTTATCCCGCCTTATAAGGCAGTCGGGTTTTTACAATCTAAAGGCCGAGAGGCTTAAAAATCTTCTTACCTTTTTGTCTGACAAGTATGGTTTTAACTTAAATAAAATTTCAAATATCAGGACAGATGATTTAAGGGCGCAGCTTTTGGGCGTAAACGGCGTAGGGCCGGAAACCTGTGACTCCATACTATTGTATGCGTTCAATAGGCCCGTGTTTGTTATAGACGCCTATACGAAGAGGATATTTTCAAGGCACAAGATACTTCCACGGGATTGCAGTTACGATCAGGCCCAAAATTTATTTATGCGTAATCTCTCGCCCGACCATAGATTGTATAATGAATTTCACGCCCTGATCGTTCGTCTTGCGAAAGATTTTTGCAAAATCAGGCCGGATTGCGTGAAGTGCCCGTTATATGAAAAAAAATTGGCTTGCAAATGATATTTTGTGATAATATAATACTGAAAACCAAAGCAAACTTTGGAGGTGAGTATGGCAAAGAAGAAAAAGATTATCAAGCGTGTTAAGAAGGCAAAAAAAGCAGTCAAAAAAGCAACCAAAAAAGTAAAGGTAGCTAAAGCAAAGATCCGTAGATCTGCGGCTAAGAAGGCTTCAGTTAAAAAAACAAAGTCGGCGGGCTTAAGGCTGGATAAGATAGGGGAAGTCACTCATTATTTTCCACATGTAAATGCCGCCGCGGTTTTATTGTTAAAAGACGGCCTTAAGGTAGGTGATCGGATCTACATAAAAGGGCATACCTCGGATTTCAAGGAGAAGGTCGAATCGATGCAGCTCGATCATGTCATGATACAGGTAGGCAAGAAGGCCCAGGAAATAGGTTTAAAGGTTAAGTCCAGGGTCAGGACAGGGGACAGCGTATACAGGATCTAATGACGAATAGAGCATACAGAAAAATTTTATTGGGATTGGGCCTTGATAGCAAGGACGGGCATGTCCGTATTACTAAGGGCGAGAACTTTCGCCTTTACGGAGGCTCGGAAGAGACGCATGAGATGATGCAGGAGAAGGCTATAAAGTTTAACGAACAACTAGACAAGCGCCATAAGAAGCTGGATGATATAAGCGAACGGGAGTTTCGCGATATATCGAAAGATATAGGCCTAAAATTACCAAACGAGAAATAGGCTTAAAAATGGGGGAGGGGATAACTTCGATGGCAAATATAACTATAGATGATTCTCTTTGTACCGGATGCGGGTTATGCGCGTCAAATTGTCCGGAAGTTTTCGAGGTTGGCGATGATGGCCTGGCGCATATTGTGGACGGTAAGTGTGATTGTGATCTCAAGGAGATAGCTGAACAGTGTCCGGTAAACGCGATAAACGTTAAGTGATTTTAATGGATTGCATAGATGGTTAAGGCGCTGGGAATATGCGCAAGCCCGCGCAAGGGCGGTAACAGCGAAATAATTATTGATAGCTTTCTTGATGGCGTAAAGACCTGTGGGAATAGCTCAGTCAATAAGATATTTTTAAGTGATCTCGTAATAAAGTTTTGCCGGGAAGACGAATGCTGTCGCGAAAGCGGCGAGTGTGATATGGACGATGACATGCGCGCCATATATAAGGATTTTGACGACGCGGATATCGTCGCGATATCCGCGCCGGTATATTTCGGTAGCATACCCGCCAAGCTTAAGTTGATGGTCGATAGGTTTCAGCCGCACTGGATAAAAAAAGAGGTCTTCAAGAAGCCGCCACTGACTCAAAAGAAGAGAAAGGGCGTATTCCTGTGTGTCTCCGCATCGAACAGAGAGGATTTTTTTAAAAATGCCAGGCAGGTGATAAGAAATCTATACTCTATGCTTGGCATTGAGTATAGCGGTGAAATTTATTGCGGTGATGTGGATAATAGGGGAGATATTAAAGATAAGGCGGATATCATAAGCCGGGCTTGCAGAATGGGCGAAGATCTTGTCAAAAATTTCTAATATGAAGAACGCGAAGAGGGTAGCGATAGAAGCCGCTTTAAAGAGCGGCCGTTTCATTAAGGGGTCTGTCGGGAAGACCTACAATATATCCTATAAGGGCAGAGATAACCTGGTTACCGACATAGATAAAAAATCCGAGCATATGATAATTGACAGGATATCATCGGCCTTCCCGGAACATTCCATATTATCAGAAGAATCTTCCCCGAGATCCGGCGCCGGGCCCTATAAATGGATAATTGACCCTCTTGACGGAACGACCAATTTTGCTCACGCGTTTCCATTTTTCGCTGTCTCCATCGGCCTGGAGCGATCGGGCAAGATCGAGATGGGGGTTGTTTACGATCCGATGCGGGACGAATTGTTTTACGCAGAAAGCGGAAAAGGCGCTTATCTGAACGGAAAAAAGATACATGTATCGCGCACCAAAAGGCTGACTGACAGTTTTCTGGCAACAGGTTTTCCTTACGGCAGGCGCCGAAAAGGCGATAATGTTAAATATTTTAGAAAATTTCTTGTCAGGTCACTTGCGGTCAGGCGGGCGGGATCCGCATCGCTTGATCTTTCCTATGTAGCCTGCGGAAGATTTGATGGATTCTGGGAGATGGGCCTTCATCCCTGGGACAGTGCCGCAGGGATGATCATTATCGAGGAAGCTGGCGGCAGCGTTACGACATTTGCAGGGTCAGATTATACCCCTTATCATAATAAAATTCTTGCTCATAATGGCAATATTCATGAAGAAATGGTTATGTTTCTTAAAAAATAAGTTAGTTAAGGTATAAAAAAGATTGGTTTTGTCTATTGACTGACCTGCCACATAGTGTATATTTATAGTAGAATATAGATCTTGTGAACTATTACCACGCCTTAATATACTGGGCGGGATATTTTTTTGCGTTATTAGTAAATGATTTTAAAAAGCATAAAATAAGGTGCTAAAATGAAGACTAGAATAGTTGTTTTGGCCATAGGATTTGTTTTAACAAGCCTAGTTTTCCTTACAACTCCACTATATGCCGATACGCAGTTGTATTACACCTATACCTACTTTGAAGATACGGGCCATTTATCACAGAAGAAAGGCTACTCCGACATCAACTGTACCATTCTTAAGACAACTTTTAATTATTACAATGACGTCGGTAATCTCATGCAGGAAGCGATCCTTGCCACTCCAGACGCATCCGGCAATATCTACTACCACTATGTAAATGAGAACTGGGGCAGTCAGGGATACGGCAGGATCGATAGATCGAAGAGGAAAATAGTTGATTCGGACGGGTCCATGTCATACATCTATTCATACTTTTTAGACACCAATGTGATTCAATACAAATATTGTTATCAGGACGCGGACTTCACGGATATCAATGTGACATATGAATACGACTCTTCGGGCGCGCTGATAAAGCAAGCCTTTCTCGATAGTTCGTATATCCTTACCACTTACTGGCCGGACGGCAAAAAGAAACAGGACGCGTTCTTTGGAGCCGACGGATCATGGCAAAATACTATCGAGTACTACGATAGCTCTTCTCCTGTTGTACACTACCAGTGGATAATAGACTCTAATCCTGCCGCAGCGGGTGATGTGACAAGGTATGAATACGATGCCCTTGGACGCCTTACTCTTGCATGCTACGATGATACCAGCGTTGCTCAATATGTCTACTGGTCTGACACCGGTGACCTTAATCTGCACTATTATGCATACTTTGATCCCGACTACGACTGGCAAAGGACAATAGAATACTACGAGGATGGCACTACTATGCACCACAAGTGGGTGGTGGATGCTAATCCAGACGTGGACGGAGATGATATCTATTACGAGTATGATACGTACGGGAACATGACATACAAGAGACTCGATACGGGAGAGAGTTATACTTATGACAACCAGAACAGGATAATAATACATACTCTAGCTTCAGGCGACTTCATCAACACAACCTATTATGATTCCGGTAACAAACAGTATGATGCCTTTTTCCGGCCGGGCTGGATATGGCAAAAGACGATAGAATATTATGAAGATGGTGTCATTATGCGCTACCAATGGGTTACGGATGCCAACCCGGACTTAGCAGGGGATGATGTCTATTATGAGTACGATACCCTTGGGAATATGACATACAAGAGATTAGATACTGGGGAGAGCTACACATATGACAACCAAAACAGGATCATATCGCATACTCTGGCCTCAGGCGACTTCATCAACACAACCTATTATGCTTCCGGCAATAAACAGTATGATGCCTTTTTCCAGCCGGGTTGGTCTTGGCAGAAAACCATTGAATATTATGACGATGCTTCCTCCGACGTACACTATCAATGGTTAGCCGATGCGTATCCGGAAATAGATGGTGATGACATCTATTACGAGTACGATATGCTAGGGAATATGACAGGCAAGAAACTCGATACGGGAGAAAATTATACATACACCTTTGACTACAATACACCCGCGAGCATACGCAACAGCATACAGGAGTATATGAATACAGCCGGGTATGGCGGACGATACTGGGTGCCCACACCGCAGATCGAAGCCGATAACGGAAGATATTATGCTGTTTGGGCTGTAAAAAATTCGGATGAAAGCAATAGCCTTAAATTTCAGTTATTTGATAAAGACGGAAAGGTTATATGCGCCTCACCGATTATTCTTGCGGATAATACGACATTAAGCGATCCTGGAGGCTCTAAGATAGTTATACTTGGCGACGGCAATGTAGCGGTATTCTGGGGCGAAGTTGATTCAAATTACAGCCCTACCGTTATCAACTATCAAATAATCGACAGTAGCGGTAACACTCTATTTTCTTCTCCGGTTGCTATAGCGTCTAATGCAAGCTTAAACAGCGTTATTACATTTGAAAATGGAAATATAGCTGTATTTTGGGATGATGATAGCGGTTTTAAAGTTCAGATATTGGATAGCAATGGGAACCTGCTGAAATCGCCGATCACCCTGGCTGACCAGAGGACAACTAATCTCCCAAGTATGCCGCTTGCGTACACGCTTGCGAATGGCAATGTGGCGGTGTTTTGGGATGCAGTTTCATCGACGGGCGGGTGGCTTTTTAAAGGACAGGTGTTCGACCAGGAAGGGAACGCTATACTTGCGTCACCGGTTTGTTTGTCGGATGCCAGCGCATCTTCCGCATATATGAATAATGTGACTCCGCTCGCGGACGGCAATGTAGCGGTATTCTGGGGAGAATCCGGTCCGGCAGGCTGGATCATAAAAGGCCGAGTGCTTGACAAGGACGGGAATGCCCTGCTTGATTATCCGACAATTCTTACTGGCGAAGATCCGTTGGGATACGGGTGGATTGACAATGTTACGGTGCTTTCGGATGGTAATATTGCCATATTTTGGAGAGAGGGCAGCGCCCCAGGCACGTATTCCGTAAAAGCTCGGGTACTGGACGAGAGCGGAAATGCTATAAATAGTTTACCGATTACACTTAGCAGTGATGAAAATATTAATGGCATTATGATACAGAGTGTTGTCGAGCTTGAGAACGGCAATGTCGCTGCGTTTTGGGAAGAGGTCGATTCGGATGGTTACCATTCAGCCAAAGTCCGGATTTTAGATAATAGCGGGAATCCTTTGTCGGACTCACCAACAACTCTGAGTGATGATAACTTAAAGTGGCGCGCAGACGTAAAGAGCATAGCGGTACTGGCCAACGGCAATATCGCCGTATTTATGGAAGAAGAGAATCATCATGACGTATACGACTCATCCCACACCGACTTGCTTAAAATGCAGATAGTGGATCAGGACGGAAACGCCTTGTTCGCTTCGCCGGTTAGCCTTACGGCCGAGACGTCCAATAATGCATTTTTTATGAACAATGTCATTACTCTTACGAACGGAAATATAGAAGTGTTTTGGGCATCCTCAGATACGAATTTTTCGTTGGTAACCCAGATATTTGACCATGACGGAAACGCCCTTCTAGTGCCGCCAACCGTTGTTGCCGGTTTTTCGGCTATAAATGCAACAATTACCTTGGTGGATGATAATTTGGTTCTATTCTGGAAAGAGTGCGATGCGAACGGAGACGCTTGTCTTAGATCACAGGTTATAGACTTGAACGGCAACCTTGTTTCATCGGACGTCCTTAATTCCTCCACTCTTGCATCCAGTAATCTCGTATCTATGGTTGTTACTGACTACTGGGCTGGTACCGGTAACAAATATCGTGATGAGATCTACGACTCGGATATGTCCTGGCAGAAGACGATCGAATACTATGATGATGCCTCCTCCGCCATGCACTATCAATGGTTGGCCGATGCCAATCCGGATACGGCAGGGGATGACATCTATTATGAGTACGATACACTTGGAAATATTATAGTTAAAAGCGTCGATACGGGAGAAATGTTTGCCTACGATGACCAGAATAGGATAACAATACATACTCTTGTCTCCGGAGATATCATAAATACCACCTACTACGAATCAGGGAACAAACAACACGATTTTATCTACGACTCGGACGGCAATTGGCAGAAGACGATCGAATACTATGATGATGCTTCCTCCGCCATGCACTATCAATGGTTGGCCGATGCCAATCCGGATGTAGAAGGCGATGATGCCGCATATGAATATGATACCCAACAGAGATTAATAGCTAAGTGGCTTGATACGGGAGAAGTATATAGTTACACCTATGGCTATGAACCTGCGTATATACGCGACAGCGTGCAGGAGTATGTGGCTAATGAAGGAGGCAATAATTCAACCTATCAGGTTATAGCAGTAAATGATAAATATTATGCTATATGGACCGGAAATAATGGAGATGGCACACTTAAGAGCCCTGTTAAGGCTCAGATATTTGATTCAGATGGAAACACCTTATTTGATGCATCAGCTACTATTTCTTACGGAAAAGTGGAAAATGTCACAGTTCTGACAAACGGTAACATTGCCGTATTTTCTGTTGATTCTAACGCAGGCAAGTTGTACTTATATACACAGATCATCGATTTGGACTGCACCCCTCTATTAGCGACGCCGACTGCTATCTCGATTTCGCAGGGATATGTAGGATCGAAGAATACGATAAACAATATTACAGAACTTGCGAACGGAAATATAGCGATATCCTGGCTTGATCGTAATTCTAATTACACATACTCTCTCAAAACCTCGCTATTGGATTCGAGCGGGAATATTCTCAATGCAACCCCGATCACCCTTACAAGCAATAGCTGGACCCCCATGATAAGTAGCGTAACTACGCTGGCAAGCGGTGATGTATCTATATCCTGGGTAGACGGATCGAATTGGTGGAAAACATACCTTAAAACTCAAGTCTTTGACTCAAATGGCGAGGCATTATCTGATCCAACTACTATCATGACATATAATGGACATGTAGAAAGCGTTAAAACACTTGCGAACGGAGATACTGCCGTATGTTGGTTTGAACATGGCAGTACAAGTTCTATAAAAGTTGAGATACTTGATTCAAGCGGAAATCTTAAGGCATCACCGACCGTTATCGCATCCAATAGTAATTTAAATACGGTGAATGATGTTTTAACACTAACGGACGGCAATATTGCCGTATTTTGGCAGGAGTGTTACTCGGACTTGGGAGATGTGCTAAAATTCACGGTAATAGATTCGTCCGGAAAGGATTTGTTTGCGGCGCCGGTTACTATTACAGCTAATGAAAGATTGCAATATGCATGGATACGAAATGTCACTGAGCTTTCTAATGGTAATATCGCTGTTTTTTGGGACTGCAATCCATCAAGCGGCACAGTTTTCAACGTTCAAGTATTTGATCAAGCAGGGAACTCCGTATTCTCTCCGACTGCTTTTTCATCAGGATTCCAAAACGTTTCGGTAAATAATGCAACGGCCCTTCCTGACGGGGGTGTTGCTGTTTATTGGAATGAAGCGGATTTCATTTTAGGAGACAACGGATTCTATTATGGAATATTGAATAAATCTCAGGCAATAGATTCGGCCGGGAACCTTGTTTCGTCAGACACCTTGAAGCCATCATCATCCGATCTTTACATGGGGGAGATTCCTCCGATAATAGCCCTGCAAAACTTGTCTGCAGCGCCTCTTCCAGAGGGAGTTTCAATCAGTGGTACAATGGTTAAGGAAAACAGTTATGATGGGCAGAATCAGAACCAGGGTGAGGGACAGAATTAAATACAAACAATTTGTTAAGGCATAAAATATTTAGATTTGATGACTTGACAATCTTTATGAAATAGTATAGAATCTATATGTTAACAAAACATAAAGATTGAGTTATGAGATATAAAACAACAATCCAAATAACTACCGAAGCTGTAGACAAAAACGAGGCCCTGGAAATAGTCGATGAATATCTGTCCGGGAATCTGGTTTCCGGTATAGATATGAAGTGCAGGACCAAACCAACCATAAATCATAAAGCCATTATAGTAGGTGCGGCCGCAATATGTCTTGTATTCGCGGGCGGGCTTCTTCTTTCGGTTAATGGCAGGCACAACCCGGCTGGATCAATGCTTTGCGGCCAGGGCTTAAGCGCGATACAGCCGCCGCTTAAGACATCATCCAGCGACACAAATGATGTCCGGTTTAAAAAAGAGTGGCAGGATAAGCAATCTCACAGGATCCTCGATTACATCAAGCGTTAAACCCCTAGTATATTGCCAATTCATTTTGCATTTCAAGTAATCTCATGTATAATTGAGTCAAATCAAAATATATTATGCTGATCAAAAAAGATAAAGATGTATTGATTGGTTATTTGGAGGATAGCTCTAACCTTCACGGCGGATATGCCGAAGAGTTGGTTTTACCGTCCAATGCAGAAGAATTGTCTGAATTTGTCAAAGAGGCCAATTCCAGAAAAATCCCAATTACGGTGTCAGCCGGCGGAACGAATACGACCGGGTCGCGTATACCGTTCGGTGGCACTATAGTTTCCACGGAGAAATTCAATAAGATACTGGATATATCGGAGAACGAGAAGATCGCGCGCGTCCAGAGCGGCGTCATTGTGGAAGATCTTAAAAAGGCCTGCGAGAAGAAAGGGTTATTTTATACTTCACATCCGACCGAGAAGACTGCGTTTGTGGGAGGGACCGTTGCCACTAACGCCTCCGGCCCCAGGTCATTGAAATACGGCCCCACGAGGAAGTGCGTGAAGCGTCTTAAAATGATCATGCCAACGGGTGAAGTATTTGAGATCCGGAGAGGCGAAATATTTTTGAATAAATCCAACCTGATGTTATCTCTGCCGGGCGGACGCGTGATAGATGTATTGCTTCCAGCCTACAGGACCCCCGACGTGAAGAGCTCGGCCGGATATTATATGAAACCGGGGATGGATCTAATAGATCTCTTCATCGGCCAGGAGGGTACATTATCCATAATATTTGAAGCCGATATCGTTCTTGTGAAAAAGCCGAAAATGATTTTAAGTTCGTTTGTATTCTTTAATGAGGAGCCGGACGCATGGCTATTTTCAAGGGGAGCAAAATCAATAAAGGATATTCTGTCGATAGAGTATTTTGATTCAAATGCCTTGCACCTCCTGCGTAATAAAAATGCCAATATTCCGGCCGATAAAAATGCCGCTATATTTTTCGAGCAGGAAACCGATGGCAAAAACGACGACGCAGTTATGGACAACTGGGCCCGGCTCATTAAAAGCTGCGGTTCCACATTGGATGATTCCTGGGTGGCTATGAACGAAAAAGAAGCGGAACATTTCACGGAACTGCGCCACATGGTGCCGGAATCGGTGAATGATATCGTAAGAAGGGACGGATTCAAAAAAATGAGCGCCGATATAGCGGTCCCGGATGGCAAGTTTCTGGAGATGATGAATTATTATGCTGAAGCCTTCAGGAATAAACGCTTCGAGCATGTGCTATTCGGCCATATCGGAGAGAGCCACGTGCATGTGAATATTCTTCCGAAGTCCGAGCAGGAAAATGTTGAGGCGCGTAAAACCGTGCTCGCCTTTATCAGAAAGGGCCTATCGCTTGGGGGTACTGTATCTGCCGAGCATGGGATAGGTAAGATAAAACATCGATATCTTGAGGAGATGTATGGACTATCTGGTGTGGCTGAAATGGCGAGGGTTAAAAAGGCGTTCGACCCAAATTGCATCCTGGGGCTTGACAATATATTTAGCCGCGATTTATTAAATGACCTGTAAAAAAGATCCCTCTTGAAATTTTTCAATATTTAATGTATATTTAGCTGTAAGTAACTTAAGGAGGATGCAGATGTCGACAAAAAGATTTATCCCTTCGGTTTTTATTATCGTATTGCTTACAGTGGCATTTATCGCGGGCACCGCATACTGCCAGGATGATGACACGACCAGAAATGTTTTAAAACAGGGCCTTCTAGGAGCCGGCACCGGCGCGATAGCGTCAGGTGCATCCGGCGGTAAGGCCGGCCAGGGCGCGCTGATCGGCGCGGGCACAGGGATCATAGGCAGTGTTTTACTCGATGCTATAACGACACCCTCATCCTCATCCAGATCGAGTTCTCGCCGCGCGGCATCGTCAACTCCGCCCGATGATCAATATTACGAAGATGAGGCAGGTGAATATTACGAAGAGCCGGCGCAGGAATCCGGCACACAGAAGGTTCTAAAGCAGGGGTTGCTCGGCGCGGGAACCGGCGCGATAGCGTCAGGCGCATCGGGCGGTAATGCCGGTACGGGCGCGTTGATCGGCGCGGGAACCGGGGTTATTGGTGGCGCACTTTTAGATGCTATTACCACGCCGTCTACGCCGAAACGTGTGTATAAAAAAAGGCCCGTTTCGCAAACCCAGGCTACGCAGCGTATAGTTCCGGCGCAAAATGTTCAGGTGCAGGAAGAATCCGCGGGAGTAGAAGGCGGGCGTAAAAAAATAATTAAAAAGTATGATGATACAGGCAAGCTTATTTCCGAAGAAGAGACTTACTATTAGCCATAAAACGTAGGGAAACATATATTGTAAAAACCTCCGTTCTAGCATATAAAGTTAGAAAGGGGGTTTTTATTTAAGATCATGAAGAAAGAGATAAAAAATTTACAGATAGTGGCAGTAATTATAGCATCGGTAATTTATCTGGGAATCAAAAACCTGCCATTCTCAAATCACGCCGCACCTAAAGGTGAATATTATTACGTTGAACGTGTCGTGGATGGCGATACGTTTAAATTGTCGGACGGCCGCAGGGTCCGTCTTATAGGGGTAGATACACCCGAGTATCACTACAGCGAAAAGCTTCTCAGGGATTCCAGGAGAAACCATCAGGACATGAAGTCGATACAGGCGATGGGGCGGAAGGCCTATGATTTTACCAGGCATCTATGTGAGGGCAAAAAAGTTAGGCTTGAGGAAGGCGTGAAGGGGCAGGATAGATACGGGAGGCTTCTTGTTTATGCTTATCTCGAGGATGGCACATTTGTCAACGCCAGGATATTGGAGGAGGGGTATGGCCAGGTAATGACCGTTCCCCCTAACGTTAAGCATGCCGACATGTTCCTCAAGCTTCAGAGGCGTTCGCGCGAAGAAGGTAAGGGTCTTTGGGCAAACGGAGAATTGAAGTTGGCCGAATAATAGTGTACAATGTACGGTATGGATGACATAAGAATATATAAGAATATAGATCTCGTTAAACCGGTTATGATAGCCGGTTGGCCCGGAATGGGGAGCGTTGCTCTCGGTGTGGTGGACTATCTTCAGAAGAAACTCAAGGCTGTGAAATTTGCCGAGATAGCCGTTGATCCGCTCACGACGCTTGATTCTGTTGTAGTCGAAGACGGTATTGCATCGCTTCCGCCCAATACGCAGAATGCGTTTTACTATGTCCGCAATCCCGAACTTATAATATTTAAAGGCGAGGCCCAGTTACCCGGGCGTGACGGTATAGAGCTGTTAAAGAAGGTGCTTGACCTGGCCATTAAGCTGAATGTTTCAAGGGTTTATACCGGGGCGGCATTTCCTTTACCGATAAGCCATAAGGAAGTTTCGCAGGTTTATGGCGCAGTTAACGAAAAACGCCTCATGGACGGCATTGCAAGTTTCGGCGCACATCCAATGGACGGAGGGCACATCTCCGGTTTGAATGGACTTCTGCTCGGCTTTGCTAAGAAGAAGGGGATCGAGGCGGCATGTCTTCTAGCCACGATGCCGCAATACGCTATCAGTCTTCCGAACCCGAAGGCATCGGGCTCAATCATCGATATGCTCGAGCGTATTCTCCGCTTCAAGATTGACATGAGAGAACTGGATGAATATATCAGGGATATGGATGAGAAAATGTCCATGATAGAAGATAAGGTTAAGGACGTTATGGTGGCCGAAAAGGCCGATTTTGCTCCGCAGCGCACCGAAAAGAAGGTACCCCCATACATCATGGATAGAATAGAAAAATTGTTCCGGGAGGCGGCAAGCGATAAAGCTAAGGCCATAATGCTGAAAAAAGAACTCGATAGGTGGGATCTTTACAAGTCATACGAAGACAGATTTCTCGATCTATTTAAAAATAGCCGATGAAAAAAGCCTTAATATCGATCATTGTAGTAACGGCGGCGATCGCCCTGGCGATATTCATATACCGGTACCAGATACTTCAGTATTCCGCTGAGTCATTTATCAGAAAAACCCTGCCTAAGTATGCAATTTTTGACAAAATAAATATTGATGCTAGAGGGAGCCGTGTTATTTTAAAAGGATTTAAAATATTGAATCCCGCGGATTTTACCAATAGCTATTTGCTCGAAATGGATGAATTTTCCTGTAATTACAAATTAAAAGGAAAAAATATTACCGAAGGGCTCGAGATATTTAATCCGATTTTTAATAGATGCACCATGAACATAGAAAGGCTTAGTGACGGCAGACTGAATCTGATACAGGTGGGGAAGGTCCTGGCGAATGGTTCGCCTGCAGCCGGTGAGACAGCCGAAAAGAGCGGGGGGGAGGCCAGACAGCCCAAAATAATCGACAACTCAAGACTATCCAGTTTGATAAAATTACCCGAAACCTTTCTACTTAAGAGCAGTAAAGTCATATTTATCGACAGGTTTGTCGGCCGTACACCCAACACGATCTCGTTCGAGAACGTCGAAGCGAAGATAATTGTAAGATTGGACGAAAATTATTCAAGGGTCCTCGGCGTGGCATCAGCCGGGGGAGGAAATGTAAACGGCAGAAGCGATGAAGTCATAAAATGGAATATGAGTCTGGACCCGACCATGCCCGGGCTTACGATGTCAAACAGGCTGGATTTATATGATGTAAAGATCAAAACGTTCGAGCCTTATTATGATAGATATTCTCCGCTGGTTTTCGAAAGCGGCAGGTGCTCCGGCACCGTGATACTCGATTTCTATAATGGAAATATCGGTTCCACCAACGAACTACACCTGTCCGGATTCAGATTCTATGTTAAGCAGGGCTATGAGAATCAGGCATTCTGGGATACAACCGTCCCCGATCTTGTAAAATATTTCACGTCCCCATCCGGTGAAATAGTTTTCGATTTCAAGATAAAGGGTGATATGAACAGCCCTAAGTTTTATCTGGGCCCGATATCCAAGCAAGCGCTTACAGCCATGGCGATAGATAAAATATCACAAGCTATCAGCGAGGCTTCAAATAAGGGTACAGGCTCTTCGGGTGCTCCGAAAAGTGATATCGAGAAGGCTAAGGAATATATAGATCTCTTTAAGGGGCTGATGAAGAAATAGAAAAGCATGGAAAAATTATCTAAAAATTTCATATGGATGGCTGCTTCCAATATTATAAGCAGCCTTTTTAGCGTAATCCTATTTATCTATCTTGCCAGAGCGCTCGAGCCGGAAGCGTTCGGTTATATTTCCTATATCTTTACCCTTATATTCTTTCTCGCGAACTTCATCGATATGGGGCTTTCCACCTACGGCACAAGAGAGGTCGCGAAAAACAGATCCCTGGTATCGAATTACGTCTCCGAGATCGTAACCTTGCGTTTCTTCATAGCGGCGATAATTGCGTTTTTTCTTATTGTAGGTTCGGCGTTCATATCGCCTCAAGCGCCGGTAATAAGGGCGCTTATCCTCGAATCCGCTTTTATACTCTTTATATTTGCCTTCGCCACCGAGTGGGCGTTCCAGGGCCTCGAAGAGATGCACATGATATTCATATCGTTTACGGTTACATCCGCATTGCAGGTAGGCCTCATCTGTCTTTTTGTAAAAAGCCCGGCCGAGCTTTTTAGGACGCCCGCGCTTTATCTCGCGGCGACTTTGCCGATACTTACTATATATTTGATACGGTTGAGGTTCGGCCTTAAGACGAAGATAGCCGATTTTAAAACGATGATAGCGCATTTGTCAGGAGCTTTTATAATATGGCTCATTTCACTATGTGCCCAGGTCTACAATATTCTTGATATTTTTATACTGGGGCTCTTCCGGCCGCTTCAGGAGGTCGGATACTTCACGGTCTCGCGCAGGGTCACGGGAATCGTGGCTGCCTTTATGCTTTTTCTGGCAGGCGCTATGCTGCCGAGGCTGTCGTCATCCTTCTGTATTAATAAAACCGAGTTTCGCGGCAGTATAAATAAATTTTTAAAGATGGCTGTGGTTTTTACAATAGTGGTTCTGGCGCCTTTAGGGCTCTTCAACAGATATCTTATCACGATCATGGTAGGGGCGGAGTATTTGCCGGCAAGCCTTCCGCTTAGTGTCATGACGATCGGGCTTGCCCTGATACTATTCAACCTGCCGTATTCGACAGCGCTCATAGCGTGCGGCATGGAGAAAGATGTATTGTGGCAGGTAATAGGATGCGCTGCGCTAAGTTTAATTTTAAACTTTATCCTGATGCCTAAATATGGTATGATTGGTGCCTCGATATCCTTTGTCATCGTCGAAGCGGTGGCGCTTTTATGGATTATTTTTGTTTTTAAAAAAAGGGGGAGTAGATGGTAGAGAGAAGCGAGTTTAAGGGTAAGCCCGTGTTGATAATAAGGCGCAGTGAAGATGATAAATATCCGTTTACGTTCGGCCTCTCAAAGGCCCGTCTCATACTGGAAAACCTCGAAGAGATCAAGAGGTTTGTAGAGGAGAACGAAAAAGAAGCAGTGTAGATAGTGTGGGCCATATACGCGTTATTGTCAGCTATTTTTATAGCGACGACCGATCCCATAGCGAAGAAAGTGCTTTTAAAGACCGGTGATGAGTATGTTGTCGGGTGGAGTTGTCTTCTTTTGTCCGCGCCGTTTTTGGCCGTTTATTATTTCTCGAACAAAATAACCCCCATAAGCCCTGAGATCGTCAGGGTTATGGTTTTTTATGTCCTGCCATTTGAAGTCTTCGCGGCGTTTCTGTATTACAGGGCATTAAAACTAACGGATATTTCGCTATCGGTGCCGTTTCTGGCGCTGACGCCTATATTTGTATTGCTTACAGGTTTTTTGATACTGGGTGAACGGATTGGCCCAAAGGGGATTGCCGGTATAACCCTTATCGCCATAGGCGTGTACTCAATAAATATTAAAGCGGCGAAGGACGGTTTGCTCGGTCCCGTGAAAGCCATATTTGCGAACAAGGGCTCGCTCTATATGGCCCTGGTATCCGTATTATTCAGTGTAACGGCTGTTTTATCCAAGAAAGTGATGTTGTTATCAAGTCCTCAATCCGCTCCGCTCATATATAATCTATCCATAGGTCTGGCTCTTACCCCGATCGTGGCATACCGGCTTATGAGGGGGGCTTCAGTAATGGGAAAGGGCCGCGTTATGATATTGTCTTATGTGGCGCTGGGCTTATTTTCAGCGCTTTCGAGCATATGTTTTTTTAAGGCTATATCTTTGACAAGCGCCGCCTATGCGGTCTCGATAAAGCGCCTGAGCCTGCTCTTGAGCGTTGGTTATGGATGGTTATTTTTTAGAGAACGGGATGTCCATATAAGGCTTGCGAGCACCATGTGCATGGTTTTGGGCGTTGCCCTGATATTAATAAGCAATTAAATATGACGACATTTTTAAATAGAATAATATTTTTTCTGGGATGGCTGCTTTCGCCATTTACTTTCTGGAACGATGCATTTGTTAATATTCCGATTTCCTATATAGCGGCTAACCTTGTATTTCGGGCCGTTCATATAAAATTCATGACGCTTGTGCTTATATTTTACTGGCTTAGTAACGGTTTGGGGATATTACTGATGTATTTAACCGGAAGGAAACTGATGGGGAGGGGCAGGAGAGGTAAAGAGCTGATCAATGTGGTTGTAGCTATTATCGCTTATAGCTTATTGTTGCTGTTATTAAATAAGTTCGGGATCCTTAAGCCGATTTAGTTTTTTGTGCTTAATTATGAGTGTATACTCATAAGATAACCTGTGGACGGAGTTTCTAAAATAGGTATTTAAATGAAGACAGGCCGGCCTAGAAAGGCAAGAATTGTAAAAAAAGAACCGCATACAAGGCTATTTAGCCCCAGGGGCAGGATTGGCAGGCCTGGAACTTTGGATATAAAACATGAGGAACTTGAGGCCATCAGGCTCATTGATCATGTGGGACTTGATCAGAAGGAAGCTGCCAAATTCATGGGCATAAGCCAGCAGACGCTGTCCAGGGTATTAAGGAGCGGCCGTAAATCGCTTGCCGAAGCCCTTGTTAAGGGCCTTATTATAAGGGTCAGTGGGGGAGATTTCAGAATTGAGAAATAAGGCCCAAGAGATGCTTTTATGTATTATTGTATTAATATTCCTGGCTATTGCGATGGCAGGGTGTTGTAGTATTCCTATTCCAAACTCGATCCCAATACCAAATAGCTATTCGTTTTTCGGACTGCCCATATAGCATAATCTAGCATTAATACTTAAAAATCCTTAAACAACTAGCCTATTGGCCTATAGCTGAACGTCCTATAATATATCTTATGTAAACTACACAAAGGAAAAAAAAGAGGCATAACTAGCTGTGCTTTCAATGGGTTACGCCGTTCTATGCGTTTCATGTGGATAAGTATACTTGATGTTTTCATGTTTGTCAAGCCTTAAACCGAAAAAATCTCTTATATGCCGGTGCCTGGGCCAATAGGTCTTTAACTACATATACCGCGCGCTTCTCGTTAGTAAGGTCCTTGAACATATCCGTCTCATGCTGAAACTTCCATAAAAGCTCGTGTATAAGGTCGTCCACGATCCGTTGGAATGACAGGCCGCGCGCCTTTAGAGCCTCAAGCCTGATATATATGTCCTCTGAGCACCTATACGTCATTGCTTTACGATTCTCCACAATTACTCCGTTTCTGCCAAGCCTACTTACCATTTATAAAATCTAGTACCTTTTTTCTTATCCATGTCGAGGGCGGTAAATGTTCTGATTGGGCTTTCAGCATTACCTTATGCCAATCCTCCGCCGACAACCTTATATTTATTCGTCGGTCGAATTTTACAGTTGTTTTTTTGCCTCGCGTCATTTCCCACCCCCTTTTTTAATGTCGCCTAAAGTATACCACGCTTTTTTTATTTGTCAAGGGACAAAATCACCCTATTTTCTACCTAACAAAAAGCCCCCTACCTTTATATAGGTAAGGGGCTCTCGCCTTCGCTTCTTCGGGGGAAGACGCGGGCTATTTTTTATCCTTAATATTAAGCGGTTTCTTTTCCGCTATATCTCGAAGTGGATCAGTCCGCTCCTGTGTTGTAGGGTCAAAGGCAGGGCCGGAATCATACCCTACCTTAAACTCTTTCGGGATCCACTTTTTGAGCCAGTCTGCAAAACTCATTTCTTTATTACTGCCGCCGCTGCGTCCAGTATGCTCGAATCCGTTGATTCAGGAACAACCACTTTAGGTGTAGGCAATAACTTACTCGGCTTTCCTATATTCAGGTTAGCGTTAGAATCCTCCTGTATGGTCTGTATCGCAGGCCAGTCAATTTTTCCGTTCTCTTTTATAGCGTCTTTAGAAGCCACTTGCCGACCTGTATAGAAGGTTAGTGCTGTATTGGCCCCTGTATGCACAAAACCCCAAGGCCCCAAGACCGTTACGCTATCGCTATGTATCCGGGCCATGTTAGCCGAAGAATACACGGCGCACCCTGTCAAACCCATACAAAGCATGAAAACTATGCTAAGGTATGCCAGCCTCTTCATGTTATCCTCCAATCTGTTTTTTTAGGTCCATTATGACCTGCGGGATCTGCACGTCTTTGGTCGGAAGTTTCTTGGCGATGTTGTCAATGATAACTCCTACTACCCACTTCGTCCAACCGTTCATCTTGAAGTTGAACTTCGCGGCCACTATATCTACGGCCTTCAATGCAAAAACCTTTCGCTCATCGGCGGTAATAATTCCGTCTGCCGCCATCTTCTCAACCTCGGCCACGATATCTGGTATGCAGGATAGAATTTTCTGCATTAGATCCCCGCTAAACCATGCTACTATACGCGCTACTATATTCTTCATAATCCACCCCCTAGTTAGCGTTACGGTTAACAACCCTAAAGCAAAACCTTCTTTATTGTCCATGCTTCATCTCAAGTAGCATACCTACCCTTCCCTGCTCGATGAATTTATCGAGTAACTCCTGCGCCGGTCTTATATTGCCTTGGTCGAGCTCAGTGTTAATCTTTTCGCACCAGTGTACTATATCGTGATGTATTGAATAGCACCGGCCATGTATCTCCAATAGCTCGTGCCTGATATATGCCTGGTCTGTATCCGATAAAAGCCAACCATGCCGCGATAAAGGCTCAAAGCCCGCGAGGATCCGCCCGATAGTGCGCTCAGCGAAGAAATAATCTCCGTCCTGAGAGCCGGATAACTTAGCCTTCCGGCGGACTTCCGAGTAGTTATAAGCCAGGCGTTTTGTGATTTCGGGAAGCATGGCTACCTCTTTAATAACTTATTTGCCTTAGCCGCCAACTCCGTTATTTTTGTTTCATATTTCTGAATCGTATCCCTCTTGTATTTATCTGTATATTGTTTTGCGGTCACCACCTTATCAATGGAATTATTGAGCGTCTTAATCGAATCTGCTATATCGTTAAAAGCAAAGTAGTATTTCCACTCAGGGTGTTCGGCTTTTATCTTTTGAATATCTGCGGCGTTATTGTCTCGTAGTGCCGCTTTGTAGCTTTCATAGATACCAGTCAGTCGCGTCTTGTTATCGTAGAATTCTTTGACGCTTTCGGAACCACCCCCATATGGCGATCCCGTAATAAAGCCTTTAACACCTGGAATATCCGATACTTCGATAGGTCTCTTAGGTGTGATCTCTTGTCCAAAGGCGCGCTTTGCCGCGTTCACAATCTGATCGCCTGCCTGTAACGCATAACGGCCAGAATTACCCAGGAAACCCTGCACAGTATTTTCTATTTTTGCGGGCGAATAATTTATAGTCTTACCTATCAGTTTTGCTGTTTCAGAAGTATTCTTGTTATACTGATAAGCGGGTAATAAGTTTTTTTTGTATTCGGGCACAATACCTCTTCCCGTAAAAAAGTTCTTGTTCATTCCATTTTCTACAAATGGCTTTAAGCCCGTTGCCAACATCCCGGAAGCCGGATCACCATATACAGGGCTTATAGCGTTATACATCGAATCTTTAAATCCGTTAAAAGCGGCCTTATCTTTCGTATCAAGATACTCGAAAAATCGTTCAGGAAGGCTTCCAAATATTTGTCCATAAAGGAATGTCTTGGGTATCATCGCCCACTTACTACCGACTTTAAACATCCAAAACATATCTTTTTTCCATCGCGGAATTTCATTATACTCAGGGTCGTCACGATTTCTAAGATATAACATAATAGAAGGTATTGTTATCATAGCTATGCCTTTAGCTGTAATTCCGGGTAAATCCGCCTTAGCCATCCTTAGCGTTTTGTCGAGCCCCTGAATACCGGCGTTAAAAAAAGCTACGGTTGAATTGAAATCTTTCATCTTCGCCCCGCGCCTGGCAAAATCAACCGTTCCCTCTCTGCTTTGAAATCCAGCCTCAATAGGACTATAACTTTCTCCTGTGGCCTTTTTATAAATACCAAGCCGCGTAGCCTGTTCAAGTAATTGACTTACATCTTGAGCGCGGGCAATGATGTTATAGTTCTTAAATTCTTTGGCCTTTTGACTTAAAGACATCTTCTGCAAATCTTTAACCATCTTCTGTAAATTGCTTCTTGATAATTCTGTAATACTTGAATATGCGCCACCCGACCTAAGCCAGTCATAATATATATCTGACTTACCCATAATATCCGCTATAGCCCCGGCAGAATCTACTATCGGTCTAAAGCCTAATTTTGTCTGCATTGCCGCCGTCACTTGATCTTTCAGGAAATTCCTTCCCATAAATTCAGGCGTTATAGTGGCTCCTGTTCTTAGTAAATTGGCTGGCTTAGATAGTATCTTGGACCATAGGCTCGCAGAGGTTTCATTGAGCCCTGTCATGGCCTGATATAGGTTAGGCGTAACTTCGATATAACTCCGTTTGCCATTCTCGAAATATTCGATGATGTTGCCTTTTGGCTTAAACGGACTTTCTCCCCATATCGTTTGCGTTGCCTTCTCATATTGCGCTACCATTGACGGTCGTATTTTTAATAAAGGAGCTAGTTCTTTATTATTCTCAACTATGGCAGTAATGGCTTTTTTTGCCTTAGGCGCAATCTCGTCTAGGATAAAGGGTTTAGTTACATATGCGTCCATCAGGGCCGCTATTTTTTCCTCTCCTTTGCGTACATATTTTTTATACCCCTCTGTAGTATCTTGTCCTTCATAACGCATATCAGATAGCTTTTGAAGTTCTTTGTTTATTTCTTTATCTTTAAGAAGCGTCTCTTTTAGACCATAGAGTTTATCCATGTAATGACCAAGCTCGTGAGCAATAACATCTTCGCGTGAAGCGAATCGTGTCCGAATCTTATTAGGCTCCTGAAAATACCCCAATCCGGGACCGCCAATATTCAGTCTTCTACTGTATCTTCCCTTAAGGTCTCCGATCACGCCTATGAGTTCATTTTGCAATACCGGGTCGATCTGAGCCTTAAGTTTTGCTTTGGCGAGCGGGACTATCGGTATTTTTACCGGCGAGATATCTTCAGGCAAAGCTTGACCTAACCTAGCGACGCTTCGCGCTACATTGTTCCGTTCAGATATGTCCATAATACGATAGGTATTCTTAATCATGCTCTCAATAGGATTATGGATTTCAAGCTCAGAGCCCTTAATCCTCTTTATGGGAGAGCGCGCGCCTGAGAACCTATTTTTATTTACAGGAGTTATACCTGCAAATCCACCTTCATCTATCACTCTATCAAATGGCACATAGTTAGGATTTTTGGTGAGAATACCTTGATACATTTCCTCCGACATATTCCCACTATCGACGAGCATACGCAGCACTCTTTTTTGATAGTCATAAAGACGCTGAGCCGTCTGCTCAAGTGGCTGAATATTACCTTTATACTTCTGATTAAGCGTGCCTAATGTATCTTGTGCTGTCTTCACCTGTTCCGGCGTGGCTATATTCTCAGTAGTAAATTCAGACTTCGGACGTTGCAAATCCATTATTGTTCGTCGGGATATGAGATATGATGTTAAGTCACTATTTCTAGATTTTATATTTTTTTCAGGACTTATCTTGTCGTAATCGCTTAATATCGGCTTTAATCCTTCGCCTGTTATTCGTATCTGTCCGTCGGGCGTTATAGTATATGTTTTATCTTCGAGGACGGATTGAACTTTCGGGCCTATACCAAGATATGATCTAGCCCTTAATGAAGGATCTTCCCCGGGACCAAATTTCGCACCGAGAGCCTTTGCCTTTTGTGCGATATTCTCGATAGAGGCGAATCGGTTAATATAGTTCTGATATAACCCTTCGGAATTTTCAGAGATATTCTTTGCAATAGGATTTGTGGTCTTAAATTCTTCCATTGAAGGGCCCTTGCCTGCGGATAGGCCAGCAAATACCGCGCCCCCGGCGACCTTCTCAGAAGGAGTACCTGGAGTAGTTACTGCGCCTGTTGTGAAAGCGGCGGGTATCTTTAACACAGTAGGAAGAGTTCCAAGCCCTTTTATGGCTCCTTGCGTCGCTGCGCCTCCGATTGCTCCTGTTGCCGCACCTGGTACTCCCCCCTCTTTGAATCCTTCCGCCGCGCCTACCACTGGAAGCGTTGCCCCTTTAAGCCATTTGCCCGGTCCCATATATTTTACTGGTACATCAAAAGCGGCTTTACCTAGACCTGAATATATGTCTTTTATAAGGCCGTCGGAGATACCTTCACTTTGTAGCTTTGCGCCTGCCGTATTCCAGTTATTCTTTAGATAATCGAACACTTGCGGTTTTGGCAAGCCTGTCTTCTCGGCAAGTTTGTTTGAATAAAAATCGAGAGTATCAGCGAGATCGGCAGAAGCCTTAAGAGTGCCGCCGTAAAACGTCTTGGCTGGCTTGACAAATCCTTCAGAAAAGAAAGTTTTGATCTTATCAGCGAGGGTATTGCTTGATACATCGGGAATATCATCTAAAAGAACAGGTTTTTGTGCAGTGATAGGTACCCCCACCTTATCAGGAATATCGTCTAGTAGGATACCTTTTTTAGAAGTGTCAGGAATATCATCTAGTAATATCGCCATTCTGACCTCTTGTTAAGTGTTCAAATATTAGGCTAAAAAACTTGACATTATGTAAACTTTCGTGTAGAGTTGTGGTATACAAGTATCTCATGCCGCTATTTACTGAGTAAGTTTCTCTCAAAATAAAACGTTATGATAACCTTAATTACTCTTCTATACGCAGATTCACCTGCCGTCTGCGACGATCCACCGGCTCCCGACTTGCTTTCTTTTGCTGTCAAAGCACTGTGTTTTCTTATAGGCTCCGGCGTTCTTGTTTGGATTATCCAGTTAATATTCTCCTCAGGAAAATACTGCAAAACAGTTGACCGTATAGAAGCTGATGTAAAAGGTGTCACCTCCAAGGTTGAGACACTAATAAACGCTTTTAATTGCCTCGTTACTGAACTCAGAGCTGCGAAAATTATTAAAGGCATAAAGCCGCTTTTTGCGGCTGGAAGCCCACAGAATATTACAGAAACTGGCAAAAAAGTTTTGACCGATTGTGGCCTTATATCGTTTATTGAAACTAACAAGTCCGATCTTATCAAAAAAATCGAATCGGCAAAGCCTCAGACAAACTATGATATTGAGAAGCAATCTATTGACTTAATAATGTCTTATATTGACGATCCACGCATTAACACCGTAAAAGACTATTCATACCAACATGCCGAATTTGCCTTAGCTACTATACTTACGGCCGGGGGCCTATACCTCCGTAATCTATATATGAAAGAGAAAGGGCTGGCTCCATGAAAAAAACATTCGTAGTTCTATCAGTTTTATTGTCAGTTGTATTCATCGCTTCTTTATCCTTTGCAGGTAGCGTGAAAGGTTACGTTACCAAAAGCGGTACTTATGTGCCCCCTCATTTTAAATCTACACCCAACGCAACTGTACAAGATAACTATTCTTATAAGGGTAATGCTAATCCGTATACTGGAAAAACAGGCTCAAACCTTTACAAGAGTAGCCCGACGAGTGCATACTACGATCCGACTGCGAAAAAGGTAAAATGAAAATTTTTGTATCTGTCATCCTAATTGCTTTTAGCACTTTTGCCTCTCTTGCTGTGCGTGGTGCAGAACCTGGAAAACAAAAAGGAATTTATCTTCTTATTGCAATAACCTCATGGACCATAACTACTATAGTAGCGAATATATGGATAATGCGATGACAAAATTTCAAAAAGCTCTCATAGTATTATTCGGTATATTCCTCATCTGGCTATTCGTCTGCAACAGATACCTTATAGTGTCCTCGAATGGTGTTGCCTATAAAGTTAACCGCATTACTGGCAGAGTAAGTAATGTATCTTATACTTCCGAAGTTAATTGTCATAGAATTTACCATTTAAACGATATCACACACGAAAAAACAGATTCGGGAATTCTCGTCGAGCCTGTTAAATAATATAATTATTGAACAGGGTTTTCATCAACAATAGCTTTCCCCTGTGGATTAAATCCTACTACCTTATATCGCTTACCGCCTTTTTCAACTATTTGCCCTATTGTATATCCGTCCTTGCTCATGCTCGCCGTACCGCCCTCATTACCCGATATCACTCCTAATTCTTTATCAATAAGCGCCATTTTGGCTTTGTCCTTAGCGGCAGCAAGCTCGGCGGCAGATTGAGCTTTATCGGTTATATAGCCAGGCCCTCTTATTTTTTCTTTCGCCTTATCTAAATCCACGCTCTCTTGCGCTTTTTGCTCTATCGTCTTCTCAGGCTTTTTCATCCCAGTCAGCTGTCGCTTTAAGGCTTCTCGCGCTACACTGTCATAGGTAGCCGTATCCTTTGTACCGGGCCCGGCGGCCTCATCATATTCGCCGATAGGATTTTCGAATTTCGTATCATTCTTATTGTAATAATATCCGTCCTTCGCTATAGTCCCTGGGGACGTACCTACTTTGCCGCCATCCGAAAATGGCATGGTAAAAGGAGCGTTCTTCTTGATTTCAGTATCAAGTGCTGGGCTTACCGAACTCGCTGGAGTAAATCCGTTTGCATACAATTCGAGCCTATTCTTCATTTCGGTTGCTGTCGGAGCCTTCTTCGTCTTATATTTAATCTTCATTTTGCCATCTTCGCCGACTTCAAACTCAGGCTCTAACTGTGAGTTTTGCAGAGCCTTGCGAAAGATAGCGTCTTTCACGCCTGAAGCAAGCTCGCTTGACATTCCTGCTAACTGTTCACCTGCGCCTTGCTGATATCCGAGCGTTCCAGCCGGACGATCAAGAATCTGAAAATAACTCATGCGTAGTCTCCTTTTTTAACCGAGGTAAAAACTATTTGGATAAGTCGAATTTGTCCCGGTAGATTTCGCAGGGGTTGATCCGCCACTACCCCCAAACATATTCGAGAACATCCCTGACTGTGCCGCCAAACCCAGCCATGGCGTAATGGCTGATGTTGCCTGTTGGAATGGTGAGGCAGAATATCCGACCTGTCCATATACAGGAGCCTGCGACTGCCCTGCGGCCAACTGTGCTATTGACAGCGGATAATCATACTGCGACTGTTGCCACTGTTGCTGTAGGGCTGTATCTATGGCCTGCTGATAGGTCTGAGGCAATGCTCCGAGCGTCTGCAATGCCGTGGCTTTCTGTAATGGGGCCTGTTCTGACTGCGTAGCAGCCGCTAGGGCCTGCGGTATGACACTGAGCATATTCTGTCTTTCCTGCAAGGCCATTGTGCCTAACGTCTGATTAAGCGAATTCGTGGTATTCGAGGCTTCTTTACCCTGAACGCCGAGTCGTGCCCCTGTCCAGTAGTTACCGCCGCCTGCGGCATTACTGGCTATATTCTTCTGCGTATCTTTAAGATTACGCGCGGCCTCTGCTTTCACAGCCTGATAATACGGTGATGTTGTAGGGTCTGAATAAGCACCTGAAAGCGTCTTATTTATCTCTCCTTCTGCGGCTGTTCTTGTCGCGGCAGGCGCACCTGAAGCATACTGGTCGAGCCATTAAAGTGACTGATT
>JBAZUO010000011.1:0-52994 GCA_041661345.1 Candidatus Omnitrophota bacterium
CCCAATAGCTATGGAAAAGCAGCTTCGCTTCGCTATACGCGAAGGCGGCCATACCGTAGGCGCAGGGGTAGTAACCGAAGTCGTAGAGTAAAAAATGGCACAGGAGCTTATCCTACTCGAATGCAAGGTATGCAAGAATAGGAACTATCCTTCTACTAAGAATCAGAAGCAGAATCCGGATAAGCTTGAATTAAAAAAGTTTTGTAAATTTTGCAAGAAACACACGTTACACAAGGAGATTAAGTAAGAGTTTACCTCCCTTAATCCCGCCGGGTAAGTGTTAGGAAGTCAGGTTTAGGGAGGCCAGTAGCTCCAATTGGTAGAGCAGCGGTCTCCAAAACCGCGTGTTGGGGGTTCGAGTCCCTCCTGGCCTGCCAGTTTGTTTTAAGCAAACTGGTCCATATTGCAAAATCAGATGCGGAAAATGGAAACTTTTTATGGCAAATAAGGTCGCGGCGTATTTTAAAGACATAAAGATAGAGATGACGAAGGTCTCGTGGCCTACGAAAGAAGAACTTATGGGGTCCACCGTGGTTGTTCTTGTTTCGCTTGCCATCCTGTCCGCATTTATTGGAATATGCGATGTTTTCCTGTCAAAGGTTGTTAACATAATAATGTCAAGGTTATAGAACGACACAGATGGCTAAACACTGGTACGTGATACATACACAAACGGGATACGAAGACAGAGTGAAAACGGTTATGGAAGCCAAGGTAAAGGCTGGTCTTACTAAGGATGCCATAAGCCAAATCTTAGTCCCGATAGAACAGGTTTCCGAAATAAAAGCCGGCAAGAAACGTATATCCCAGCGTAAATTTTTTCCGGGCTACATACTTGTGGAGATGGAGCTAAGCGATGAGTCGTGGTACCTCATAAAGAGCATACCGGGCGTTACGGGATTTGTAGGCGCTGGCGCGAGACCGCTTCCCCTGAGAGAAGAAGAGATTGAAACGATATTGAAACAAGCAAAGGATGCGAAGGAGAAGCCGACACCGAAGGTGATATTTGAGAAGGGTGAGCCTGTAAGGGTGACGGAAGGGCCATTCACGAATTTTAATGGAACGATCGAAGAGGCAAATATCGCCAAGGGCAAGATAAAGGTCATGATATCCATATTCGGCAGGGCAACGCCCGTGGAGTTGGAAACGTGGCAGGTAGAGAAGGTATAGAATGGCAAAAAAGGTAAAAGCGGTAATAAAGTTATATTGTCCGGCGGGCGCAGCGACACCGGCGCCGCCAGTAGGTCCGGCGTTAGGACAGCATGGGCTCAATATAATGGAATTCTGCAAAAATTTCAATGCGAAGTCCAAGGGGCAGGAAGGGCTTACGCTACCAGTGGTAATAACAGCTTACGAAGACAGGACGTTTACTTTTATTATAAAGACTCCGCCGTGCTCAATATTGCTGAAACGCGCATGCGGTGTTGCAAAAGCTAGCGGGACGCCTAATAAAGAGAAGGTGGGTAAGGTTACGCTGGAGCAAGTCAAAGAGATAGCTAAGACAAAACTAAAAGACCTTAATACAGCCGATATGGAAAAGGCTGTCAAAATAGTAAAGGGTACCGCACGCAGTATGGGTATCGATGTAGAGGGATAAGTGAATACGACAAAAAGACAAAAGATAGTAACACCGATGGTTGATAAGGCCAAATTATACAGTCTTAAAGACGCGATTGCATTGTTAAAGAAGACTCCTAAGCTGAAATTTGACGAGACGGTTGAAATTGCGGTTAAACTTGCCGTAGATCCCAAACAGAGTCAGAGCGCGTCAATTCGCGGAATGGTAAGTCTTCCTCACGGAACCGGTCGAAAGGTGAGGGTTGCTGTTTTCTGTAAAGGCGAGGAAGAGAGGCGCGCGAAGGATGCAGGCGCCGATTTTGTTGGTGCCGAAGAGTTGGTAGCGAAGGTGCAGGGTGGTTGGGCAGATTTCGATGTTGCCATAGCCACTCCTGACATGATGAGAGATATGGCAAAGCTTGGTAAGATCTTAGGCCCGAGGGGGCTCATGCCGAATCCGAAATCCGGGACCGTGACGCAGGATACCGCAAAGACGATTAAAGAGGTCAAGGCCGGCAAGATAGAGTTTAAGATGGATAAACAGGCTGGAATTCATGCGCCTCTCGGTAAATTATCGTTCACCGAAGAAGCGCTGTATCAGAACGCGAAATTACTAATTGAATCCATTATGAGCATGACTCCGCAGGGCGGTTCTCCTGTGTGGCAGAGCGTGAAGACGTTATTTATTTCTACGACGATGGGCCCCGGCATAAGGCTTGATCTGTCGGAATTTAAAAGGGATTAAGACATGATAGCTGTTGATAAATTTGGTAAACTTTGCAAGGAGAAGATGATAACGGAGCTTCTCCTGCGTTTCGAAAAGCATCCGAATTTTATAATCACCAGCTATATGGGGTCGAGCACTCAGGACCTCGAGCTTTTGAGGCGGGATCTCAAGAAAACCAAATCGCAATATTTTGTCGTAAAGAACTCCATGCTTAAACTTGCGTTCGGTAAGATGAAGCTTGAAGAGGAGAGCGCCAAGATCGAAGGCGGAATAGGTATTTCGTTCATCGGTGATGATGTTGTGGCGTGCTGCAGCGTCATAGCGCTTTTTGCGAAATCTCACGACAAGCTTAAAGTCAAAGGAGCTGTTATTGACGGCAAGCGGATGTCGGTTGAAAATGTCAATCGGCTCGCGAGTCTGCCCCCGAGAAATGTGCTGCTTGCTAGGGCCATCGGAGGTATGAAGAGCCCGATAACAGGATTTGTTAATGTGTTGGGTGGAGTAGTGAGAAAATTTGTATATGTTGTGGATGCTATTAAAAATAGCAAAGAAGCATCGAAGGCATAAATAAACCAACAAGAAGGAGAGGAGCGAACATGGAAACCAAAGAAGCAAAAGTAGAGCTCACTGAAAAAATGAAGAGCGTGATGGATACTATCGAAAAGATGACCGTCATAGAGCTCGCTGATCTCGTGAAGGCTCTAGAAGAGAAGTTCGGAGTAACGGCCCAGGCAGCAGTTGCCGTACAGGCCGCAGGCGCACCAGCCGCAGGCGCAGGCCCTGCAGTCGAAGAGAAGTCGACATTCAATGTCGTATTGGCCAATGCGGGTACAAATAAGATACAGGTAATCAAAGAGCTTCGTACGATCACTACCCTCGGTTTGAAAGAGGCAAAAGACCTGGTCGATGGCGCACCTAAGACAGTTAAAGAAGGCGCGACGAAGGAAGAAGCCGAGAAGATTAAAAAACAGCTTGAAGCCGCAGGCGCCAAGATAGAACTGAAATAGGGAGAAGCTATAAAAGGTAAGCTCAATGATAAAACGCAAAAGTTACGCTAAACTGAAGGAATGCTATCAACTGCCGAATATGCTGGATATCCAGCTGGATTCTTATGAGCAGTTTTTGCAAAGCGATACCCCTAAGTCGAAGCGTAAAAACGAAGGCCTGGAATCCGCGTTCAGAGAAGTCTTCCCCATAGAAACTCCGGATAAGGAATACAAGCTGGAGTACTTAAGCTATTCTATAGGCAAACCGAAGTACATCATATCGGAGTGCAAGAAGAGAGGCACGAGCTACGCCGGTTCGCTTCGTATCATGATGAGGCTCAAATCTAAAAAAGAGACCAAGGAGCAGGAAGTTTATTTAGGCGACATACCGCTTATGACGGATACGGGCACATTCATTGTTAATGGGGATGAAAGGGTTGTCGTAAGCCAGCTTCACCGTTCACCCGGCATATCATTTGAGAGCGAACCGCACCCGTCAGGCAAAACGATTTATTCCGCCAGGATCATACCTTATAGGGGCGCATGGGTAGAGTTTGAATTTGATATGAATGAAGTCCTTTACGTTTATGTTGACAGAAGGCGGAAATTCCTCGCTACATCGTTATTAAGAGTTTTTGATTTCGCTACGGACGAGTCGATACTTAAGGCCTTATGCGGCATTGAATCACACGAACTGACGAGGAGCGCTCAGCTGGAAAAGATGTTCGGCATGGTGCTAGCTAAAGATGTTGTTGATAAAGAGGCAAATGTTACGATAGCCCAAAAATATGATGTGATCAATAAAGAGCTCGCCGACCGTATATGGAGTTCACCGGTAAGGCACATTGATACTATAATCAGGGTGATCCCTGAGGTTTTAAACACTCTAAAGAAAGATCATACTAAGAACAAGGAAGAGGCCGCGCTGGATATATATAGGAAGCTGAGGCCCGGAGATCCTCCGACACCCGAATCTGCCGCGAATTTGGTCGAGAGGTTGTTCTTCGATCCCAAGAGGTATGATTTGGGCCAGATCGGCCGGTATATGCTGAATAGAAAACTCGATATGAATGTATCTCTGGAAGAGCGGCTTATCACCTCCACGACACTGATCAAGGTTATTCAGAAATTGATTGCATTAAAGGGCGGTGAAGGCTCGACAGACGATATTGATCACTTAGGTAACAGGCGCGTTCGATGCGTCGGAGAACTGCTGTTAAATCAGATCAGGATAGGGTTGGCAAGAGTTGATAGGTCCTGCAGGGAAAGAATGAATATATATGACCTTTCAAATATCATGCCGCATAATCTGGTAAATTCGAAACTGGTTTCCGGAGTGATAAGAGATTTCTTTGGAAGAAGCCAGCTGTCTCAATTCATGGACCAGACGAATCCATTGGCAGAGCTTACGCACAAGAGACGCATGAGCGCTCTCGGCCCCGGTGGACTCAATAGGGACAGGGCCGGTTTTGAAGTTCGCGACGTACATTATTCACACTATGGCCGTGTATGCCCAATAGAGACTCCTGAAGGCCCGAACATAGGCTTGATAGCATCATTGAGCACTTATGCGAAGATCAACAAATTTGGTTTTATTGAGACACCATATCGCAGGGTTGAGAACGGTCATGTGACCGATAAGATAGAGTACCTTTCGGCGGATATAGAAGACCTTTATGTCATCGCTCAGGCAAATGCCAAACTTGATGCCAAAGGAAGGTTCAGCGAGGACAAAGTATTTTGTCGCTCCAAGGATGACTTTATTCAGGCTGATCCTAATGAAGTCCAGTATATGGATGTATCTCCTCGGCAGCTTGTAAGCGTTGCGGCATGTATCATACCATTTTTGGAGCATGATGACGCAAATCGCGCCCTGATGGGTTCCAATATGCAGCGCCAGGCAGTGCCGTTACTCTATACCGAAGCACCTCTCATAGGTACAGGTATAGAATATCGTGCGGCCAAGGATTCGGGCGCGTTGATAGTGGCTAAAAACGAAGGTACGGTTACAAGCGTCGACGCAAGTGAAATAGTGATAAGCGGCAAACAGTATAAATTGAGCAAATTTGAAAGGTCGAACGCAAATACCTGCATTAACAACAGACCAATAGTGGCGCTTGGCGACAAGATCAAGGAAGGCGATGTCATAGCGGATGGAGCCGCGACAAAGAATGGTGAACTTGCGTTGGGCAAGAATGTTCTGGTGGCGTTCATGCCGTGGAGAGGTTACAACTTTGAAGATGCTATACTTTTGAGTGAAAGGTTGGTCGCAGAGGATAAATATACATCCGTTCATATAGAAGAGTTTGAGCTAGAAGCAAGAGACACAAGGCTCGGCAATGAAGAAATTACCAGAGACATACCGAACGTCGGAGAAGAATCTCTGCGTAATCTCGACGAAAGCGGTATTATTCGTATCGGCGCGGAAGTGGAACCCGGCGACATCCTTGTCGGCAAGGTCACTCCGAAGTCAGAGACGGAGCTATCCCCTGAAGAAAAACTGTTAAGAGCAATATTCGGAGAGAAAGCCGGTGATGTAAGAGATTCATCCTTAATAGCACCTCCGGGCGTGGGCGGTATCGTTGTGGATGTCCGCATATTTTCGCGCAGGGATGCTAGATCGAAAACGAAAGAAGAAAGAGCGCTTGAATCAAAAGAGATCAAGGGACTTGAAGAGACATTTGAGAATCAGATAGAGAAGATAAAGGAAGAAAAATACAGGAAGCTACATAACCTTCTCGTAGGGCAAAAACTTACCGCGGGCATACTCGATCAGGAATCGGGCAGGGCCATCATATCTCAGGGCCGGACCGTAAGGGTCAAGGATCTTAAAAGGATAGCAGAGAAGGGTGATCTCGAGACGATAAAGATAAATAATTCCAGTCTTGAACAGGAGATCGCGCGGGTTACCAGATTATTAGACAGCCAGATAGAAGAGTTGACGTTCGAACTCGAGAGAGAGACCGAAAGAGTCAAGAGGGGCGATGAGCTTCCGCCAGGAGTTCTAAAGAAGGTGAAGGTTTACGTTGCAAGTAAGAAAAAGATCTCTGTCGGTGATAAAATGGCGGGCCGCCATGGCAATAAGGGCGTTGTCGCAAAGATACTGCCGGTAGAGGACATGCCTTTCCTTGCGGATGGTACACCCGTTGAGATAGTACTGAATCCTCTCGGCGTGCCGAGTCGTATGAACGTCGGGCAGATATTAGAAACACACCTGGGATGGGCGGCGAAGATCCTGGGATTCTCAGTATCGAGCCCGGTATTCGATGGCGCTACGGAAACCGAAATAAAGGAAGAAATGAAAAAGGCGGGCATTCCCCCCGAAGGTAAAGTGACCGTATTTGACGGATTCACAGGCAGGCCCTTTGATCAGAAGGTCACAGTTGGCTACATATATATGATGAAGTTGGCGCATTTGGTGGATGATAAGATACATGCGCGCTCGATTGGGCCATATTCGCTGGTAACGCAGCAGCCGCTCGGAGGAAAGGCACAGTTCGGCGGACAACGGTTTGGCGAGATGGAAGTATGGGCGCTCGAGGCATATGGCGCTGCATACACGCTCCAAGAACTGTTGACGGTTAAGTCAGATGACGTTGTCGGAAGAACAAAGATTTACGAAGCCATAGTCAAGGGTGATAATAAACTGCAAGCCGGTACGCCTGAATCGTTTAACGTTTTAGTGAAGGAGCTCCAGAGCTTGTGTCTTGAGATAAAGCTGGAGAAAAAGGCGCCGGAAGAGAAGGACAAATAAGTGAGAATGACGGAAGAGATAAGCCTATTTAACACAATCACGATTAAGATCGCCTCACCGCAGATTATAAAGTCATGGTCAAAGGGTGAGGTGAAGAAGCCCGAGACTATCAACTACAGGACGCTGAAGCCTGAAAAGGACGGCCTGTTCTGTGAGCGCATATTCGGTCCGACTAAAGACTACGAGTGTAATTGCGGTAAATATAAGAGAATAAAGCATAAGGGTATCATCTGCGACAGGTGCGGCGTAGAGGTTACGCGTTCAAGTGTCCGTCGTGAGCGGATGGGCCATATCGATCTTGCCTGCCCGGTTTCACACGTCTGGTTTTTCAGGGTTATGCCGTCAAGAATAGGTTTATTGCTGGGGCTCACTTCGCGCGATCTGGAAAAGGTTCTCTACTATGAAGAGTACATTGTCATCGATCCGGGTGAAACGTCGCTTAAGAAACTGGACCTCATGTCAGAGGAAAGATATAAAGAGTTCAGGGATAAATTCGGCCAAAAGTTTACAGCGAAGATGGGTGCGGAAGCGATAAAGGAACTGTTAAAGGATGTAGACCTTGATAAGTTTACAGCAAAATTGAAACGAGAAATAAAGGATACGAAATCGGACAATACCCAGAAGAAGAGCACGAAGATATTAAGGCTTGTAGAGCTTTTTAAGGCATCAAGTAACAGGCCGGAGTGGATGATACTGGAAACGCTGCCGGTCATACCGCCGGATCTAAGGCCACTGGTTCCGCTTGACGGCGGCAGGTTTGCCACAAGCGATCTGAATGATCTCTATCGACGAGTGATTAATAGGAATAACAGATTAAAGAAACTGATGGAACTTAAAGCTCCGGAGATAATCATACGTAATGAAAAGAGGATGCTCCAGGAGGCGGTAGATGCGCTATTCGATAATGGCAGGCATGGCAAAGCGGTCCTCGGGCCCGGAAACAGGCCGCTCAAATCACTCTCCGATATGCTTAAGGGAAAACAGGGGAGATTCAGGCAGAATTTACTAGGTAAGAGGGTAGATTATTCAGGCAGGAGCGTAATAGTTGTAGGGCCGGAACTGAAATTAAACGAGTGCGGGCTGCCGAAAAAAATGGCACTAGAACTTTTTGAACCTTTCATCATAAAAAAATTGAAGGAAAAAGGATTCGTCCATACCATAAAGAGCGCCAAGAAGATGGTTGAGAAGGCAAAGCTGGAGGTATGGGATATACTCGACGATGTCATTAAAGAGCATCCGGTAATGCTTAACAGGGCGCCTACGCTGCACAGGCTCGGTATTCAGGCATTTCAGCCGATATTGATCGAGGGTAACGCGATAAGAGTGCATCCGTTGGTCTGTACAGCGTTCAATGCCGATTTCGATGGCGATCAGATGGCAGTCCATGTGCCGCTTTCAATAGAGGCGCAGACGGAATGCAAAATTCTAATGATGGCTACCAATAACATCTTTTCCCCAGCCGATGGACGGCCTATCACAAGCCCGACGCAGGATATAGTTCTGGGATGCTACTATATGACCAAGGAGAAGTCCGGTGTCAAGGGTGAAGGGAAAATGTTCAGTTCATCCAATGAGGCGATTATTGCATACAACGATGATGAAGTTGACCTTCATGCTAAAGTAAAGATAGTCATGGATGGTAAGCTGGTAGATACCACTGTCGGAAGAATACGTTTTAACATGCTGCTGCCCGAAGGTGTTGGATATGTTAATGAGGTTATGAGCAAGGCAAAACTCGGCAAAGCAATATATAGGTGCTATAAATTGAAAGGCCATGCAAGTGTGGTCAAACTTCTGGATGATCTCAAGAAAACCGGTTTTGAGGAAGCCACCAAGGCAGGGCTTTCTATATCGGTGGATGACTTAAAGATCCCGGCGAGGAAGGGTGAATATCTCAAGAAGACCGCTGCCGATGTTGCGCATGTAGACGACCAATACAAGAAGGGCTTGATAACAGACAGAGAGCGCTATAACAAGATAATAGACTTGTGGACGCATACGACCGATGACGTGTCTGATCTGATATTCCAGGAGTTGGATTCGTTCAATCCTGTATTCATGATGGCAGATTCAGGGGCGCGCGGTTCTAAGCTCCAGATCAGACAGCTTGCCGGTATGCGCGGACTGATGGCCAAGCCGTCAGGTGAAATCATTGAGACGCCGATCACGGCGAACTTCAGGGAAGGATTAACGGTTTTGGAGTATTTCATATCGACACACGGCGCGAGAAAAGGTCTTGCCGATACCGCTCTTAAAACGGCGGACTCCGGGTACCTGACAAGAAGATTGGTTGATGTGGCTCAGGATGTCATTGTGAGCATGGAGGATTGCGGAACACTTAATGGCATATTGATCAGCGCTATAATCGAGGGTGATGAGGTTGTGGTGAAGCTCTCGGAACGTATTATAGGAAGAGTCGCGCTGGATAATATAGTGGATATAATTACAGATACCGTCCTGGTTGAGGCGGGCGCGGAGATAACCGAAGAGAAGGCAAAGCAGATAGAGGAAGCAGGCATTGAGAAGATACGGATAAGAAGCGTTCTGACATGCGAGGCAAAACACGGCTGCTGCGTAAAATGCTACGGAAGAAATCTGGCGACGAACAGAATAGTTGAGCACGGCGAGGCCGTCGGAATAATAGCAGCCCAGTCGATAGGTGAACCGGGCACACAGCTTACAATGAGAACATTCCATATTGGTGGTACCGCATCAAGGATAGTCGAACAGTCATTCACCGAATCAAAGAATAAAGGTATCGTTAAATACCATAACCTTAAAGTAGTCGCGACAAGGAAAGAGGGGGAGTCCATAGTTTTAAATAGAAACGGACAGATAAGCATTAATGATCCCCAGGGTCGTGAACTTGAGAGATATACAGTGCCGCAGGGCGCCATTATCAGAGTGGAAGAGGGAAAGGTAGTTGAAGGCGGTGCGATATTCGTAAAATGGGATCCGTATACGGTACCCATATTAACGGATGTCACTGGCAAGGTTAAGTTCGAGGACATCAAGGAAGGCGTTACAATGAAGGAGGAGCTTGACCCGGCCACGAAGCTTAAGAATAGGGTCATTATAGAGCATAAGGGCGATTTCCATCCACAGATCCTGGTTTTGGGCAAAGAAGACGAGGTTGCGGCTATCTACCCATTACCGGCCGGTGCGCATATAGTGGTGAATGATGGCAAAACTGTAACGGCCGGAGATGTGCTTGCAAAGACGCCGAGAGTTATCACGAAAACCAAAGATATAACGGGAGGCCTTCCCAGAGTTGCCGAATTATTCGAGGCAAGACGTCCGAAAGATCCGGCGATCATAAGTGAAATCGATGGCGTTGTTGAGTTCGGCGAGTCGAAAAAGGGCCAGAGACGTGTAATAGTAAAATCGTCTACCGGAATGAAAAAAGAGTATGTTATACCGCATGGAAAGCATCTGAATGTATACAAAGGAGACAATGTTATTGCGGGACAGCAGTTGATAGACGGCCCCGTGGTTCTGCAGGATATATTGATGGTTTCCGGTGATAAGAAATTACAGGAATATCTGGTCAATGAAGTCCAGGAAGTGTATAGATTGCAGGGTGTTAATATCAATGACAAGCACATAGAGGTTATCGTAAGGCAGATGCTGAGAAAGGTTAGGATTGAGGACGCGGGCGATACTGCCTTCCTGATGGGCCAGCAGGTCGATAAGATAAATTTCGTTGAGGAAAATGAGCGGGTTTCTAAGAAGAAGGGCAAGGGTGCAAGTGCAACGCCGATTCTTCTGGGCATAACCAAGGCCTCGCTTAATACGGAAAGCTTCATCTCGGCGGCAAGTTTCCAGGAAACTACGCGTGTACTTACCGAGGCCGCTGCCAGCGGAAAGACAGATTTATTAAGAGGCCTCAAGGAGAATATCATAATGGGCCATCTTATTCCCGCAGGAACAGGCTTTGAGGAGCACAGGAATATAACGATACAAAGGAATGTGTTCGAGGATTCGGCGAAGGAAAAGGCTGATGCAAAAGAAGAAAAAACCGAAGCCAAACGAAAAGACAAAGAATAGAAAGGTTCGTTCTATAGATGCCAACTATTAATCAATTGATCAGGCTCGGCAGAGAAAAGTTCGAGAACAGGAGCAAATCCCCAGCCTTGAAGGGTTGCCCTCAGAGACGCGGTGTTTGTCTGCAGGTGAAGACGCAGACACCGAAGAAACCAAACTCGGCCTTAAGAAAGGTTGCGAGGGTCAGGTTAACGAACGCCGTAGAAGTGACATCGTACATCCCAGGTGTAGGGCATAACCTTCAGGAGCATTCGATAGTTCTCGTCAGAGGCGGAAGGGTCAAGGACTTGCCGGGAGTCAGATACCACATCGTCAGAGGCGTGCTGGATACAGCCGGGGTAGTTGACAGGAAAAAATCAAGATCGAAGTACGGTGCAAAGAGGCCGAAAGAAAAGGCCGCAGCGAAAAAAGCGGCATAAAAGGACCAAAAGAGATGAGAAGAAGAAGAGCAGAAAAACGGACGGTGATAGCGGATCCTAAGTATAAGAGCCCTGTGGTTTCAAGGTTCATGAACGTGGTTATGAAAGAGGGCAAGAAGTCAATAGCGGAAAGGATCGTCTATAAGAGTATCGAGATATTGGCCGAGAAAACAGGGAAGCCGCCGCTTGAGGCTTTCCAAAAAGCTTTGGATAATGTAAGGCCGCTTCTCGAAATTAAGCCAAGGCGAATAGGTGGCGCTACATATCAGGTGCCGATTGAGGTCAGGTCGGAACGTGGCATATCGATCGCAATGAGGTGGATAAGAAATTTTGCCAGGGCAAAAAAAGGCAAACCGATGGAGATAAAACTCGCAGACGAACTTTTTGACGCGTTCAAAGGCGAAGGCTCTGCGATTAAGAAGAGAGAAGATACGCATAAGATGGCGGAGGCGAACAAGGCATTCGCGCATTACAGATGGTAATATTAAACTATGGCACAGACACTAATGGCAGATAAAGCTACAAATACGACAACAAATAACAGGTTGGAAAATATCCGAAACATCGGTATAATTGCGCACATCGATGCCGGGAAGACGACGACTACCGAGCGTATCCTATTTTTCACAGGCAAGGTCTACAAAATAGGTACTGTCGATGAGGGCACTGCCGTTATGGATTCGATGGTGCAGGAGCAGGAGCGCGGTATCACGATCATGAGTGCCGCGACAACTTGCTTCTGGAACAACAAAAATATAAATATAATCGATACCCCTGGGCACGTCGATTTCACCGTCGAGGTCGAACGATCGCTCAAGGTCCTCGATGGTGCGGTTATAGTCCTGTGCGCGGTCGGCGGAGTTCAGCCGCAGTCAGAGACGGTGTGGAGACAGGCCGATAAGTATCGAGTTCCAAGAATCGCATTTATAAATAAGATGGATAGAACCGGCGCAGATTTTTACAAGGTTATAGGAGAAATGAGGGAGCGTCTGGCGACAAATCCGGTACCTATACAGATACCGATAGGCGCCGAAGGAAAGTTTTCAGGGTGCATAGATCTAATCATGATGAAGGCTATCGTATATAAAGAGGACGATGGTAAGAACGGATTCGACGTAGTTGACATACCGGCAGATCTTAAGGCCCAGGCAAGCAAATACAGGCATGATCTCATAGAGGCACTCGGTAACGTAGACGAACATGCAATGGATAGATACATTAATGAAAAAGGCATATATCCGCACGAACTTAAGACAATGATCAGGAAAGCTACCATAGCTGGTAAAATAATTCCGATTTTATGTGGTGCGTCGGCTAAGAACAAAGGCATACAGCCTCTTCTTGACGCGGTAACGGAATACTTGCCGTCGCCGCTCGATATCCTGCCGGTTAAGGGTATAAACCCGGAAACTGACGAGGAAGTTTCAAGAAAGCCGGCCGATGATGAAAAGTTTTGCGCGCTTGTTTTCAAAATCAAGGCAGATCCATTCGTAGGAAAGCTTGCGTACGCGCGTGTCTATTCCGGAGAGCTTACGCCGGGTGGTTATGTATATAATTCCACCAAAGATTCGAAGGAGCGTATCGGAAAGATACTTAAGATGCACTCTAATAAGCAGGAGATCGTCGATAAGGCGTTAACGGGCGACATCATAGCGCTGGTGGGCATGAAGAATACCACTACAGGGGATACGATTTGCGAAGAGGAAAATCCTATAGTTCTCGAAACGATGCACTTCCCGGAACCCGTTATATCTATGGCGATAGAGCCCAAGACGAAGGCGGATCAGGAGCGGCTCGGCATGGCGATGAACAGGCTTGCCGAAGAGGATCCGACCTTTAAGGTTACCTACGCAAAAGAGACCGGGCAGACGATAATAAGCGGAATGGGCGAGCTGCATCTGGAAGTGATAGTTGACAGGATGTTCAGGGAATTCAACGTGGCCGCAAATGTCGATAAACCTCAGGTTGCGTATAAGGAAACGATTACGAAACAATCAAGAGCCGTTGGTAAATTCATACAACAGTCCGGCGGCCGCGGTCAATATGGCCATGTCGTACTGGATGTTGCCCCAGCCGCAAAAGGTTCGGGGGTATTGTTCGAAAGCAAGATCATAGGCGGGGCTATTCCCAGGGAATATATTCCATCAGTGAAAGAGGGCGTCATCGATGCCGCTCAGAACGGATGTCTTGCCGGATATCCCGTAACGGATATCGATGTCAAGCTGATCGATGGCTCGTTCCACGAGGTTGACTCCTCCGACATTGCGTTCCAGATGGCGGGCAAGATCGCGCTTAACGAAGGATTAAAAAACGGCAAGTCAGTCCTGTTGGAACCCATTATGAATTTGGAAGTCATAACTCCCGAAAATTATATGGGAGAGGTCATAGGTGATTTGAGCGCCCGCAGGGTCAAGATCGAGTCGATCATGGATAGATCAAATACCAAGGTCATACGCGGATTTGCCCCATTAAGCGAGATGTTCGGATATGCCACTACAGTGAGGAGCCTTACACAGGGCAGGGCTTCCTACACAATGGAGCCTTCCTACTACCAGGAAGTGCCTAGAAATATATCGGAAAAGATAATTGAGTTGAGTGGAAGGTCAAAAACTTAAAAAGCGAGGAATTTTATGGCAAAGGAAGCCTTTGTAAGAAGTAAGCCTCACGTAAATATCGGTACCATCGGTCACATAGACCATGGAAAGACGACCCTTACAGCATCTATCCTTGCGACATTGGCAAAGAAGGGTAAAGCCACGGTTAAATCCTATGCGGATATCGCCAAAGGCGGTACCGTAAGAGATGAAACCAAGACCGTAACAATAGCAGTCGCCCACGTGGAGTACGAGACTGAGAAACGTCACTACGCCCACATCGATTGTCCCGGGCATGCTGACTACATTAAGAATATGATAACCGGCGCAGCCCAGATGGATGGCGCGATCCTCGTGGTATCAGCCGTAGACGGCCCGATGCCCCAGACGAGAGAGCACATCCTCTTAGCCCGTCAGGTTAACGTTCCTTCGATAGTCGTATTCCTTAATAAAGTAGATCTCGTTGAAGATAAAGAATTGGTAGACTTAGTAGAGCTCGAAGTAAGAGAGCTTTTGACCAAGTACGGATTCCCCGGAGACAAGACCCCTATAATAAAGGGCAGCGCTCTCAAGGCGATGGTATCTCCCGATAACGCGGAGGCCGTAAAACCTATATTCGATCTCATGGACGCATGTGACGCATTCATCCCGGAGCCTAAGAGAGAGATCGATAAGCCCTTCCTCATGCCGATCGAAGACGTATTCTCGATCACAGGCAGAGGCACCGTAGGGACGGGCAGAGTCGAACGCGGACAGATAAAGGTCGGCGAAGAGATCGAGATAGTCGGGATAAAGCCGACTAAGAAGAGCGTGGTAACAGGCGTTGAGATGTTTCGTAAGCTTCTTGATTCAGGACAAGCCGGAGACAACGTCGGTGTTCTCTTAAGAGGTGTTGAGAAAACCGATCTTGAGCGCGGACAGGTCCTTGCGAAACCCGGATCTATCACGCCTCATACCAAGTTCAAAGCCGAAGTCTATATATTAAGTAAAGAGGAAGGCGGACGCCATACACCGTTCTTTAACGGCTACCGCCCTCAGTTCTATTTCAGGACAACCGACGTTACCGGAGTCGTGACTCTGCCTAAAGAGGTGGAGATGGTCATGCCCGGAGATAACGTCAAATTCGAAGTCGCACTCATTACCCCAATAGCTATGGAAAAGCAGCTTCGCTTCGCTATACGCGAAGGCGGCCATACCGTAGGCGCAGGGGTAGTAACCGAAGTCGTAGAGTAAAAAATGGCACAGCAAGCACCGCAGAAGATACGAATAAAGTTGATAGCATACGACCACAGGCTATTGGATGTGTCGACACAGGAGATCGTCGAGACGGTCAAAAAGACCGGCGCCGGGATTGCAGGTCCGATCCCCCTCCCTACGAAGAGGGAAATTTTCACGGTCTTAAGGTCGCCGCATGTTGACAAAAAATCGAGAGAGCAGTTTCAGATCAAGACGCACAAACGTATACTCGATATAGTGGGCCCGACAGCGAAGACTATTGACGCCCTGAAGAAGCTGGACTTGCCGGCAGGCGTCTATGTGGAGATAAAATAAGATGCTAGGGATACTGGGTAAAAAACTCGGAATGACAAACGTGTACGACGGAAGCGGCAGAAATGTTCCAATAACGATTATCGAGGCCGGGCCGTGTCATGTATTACAGGTCAAAACCAAGACGAGCGATGGATATGATGCTATTCAGATAGGATTTGGACATAAGCGCGAGAAACTTGTAAAACATGTCGATATGGGCAGGTTTAAAAAGGCGGGGGTAAGCCCGTTAAGGTTCGTGCGCGAGTTAAGGGTTAAAGATCCTTCTCAGTATAAGGCCGGGCAGAAGGTTGAGGCGGATATATTCGCTAAGGGCGATTTCGTAGATGTCACGGGAACGTCGATCGGAAAAGGTTTTCAGGGTGGCGTGAAGAGATGGAATTGGAAGGGCGGGCCAGGGGGGCACGGTTCGATGTTTCACCGCGCCGTGGGATCGATACAGTCGGGTGCGCGTCTTGGCCGCGTTACTAAAGGCCATCACCTGCCGGGACACATGGGAGTCGACAGGATCACCATCCAGAATCTAGAGATTGTCGAGGTTGATAAAGTAAATAATCTGATAGTGGTTAAGGGAAGCGTTCCCGGGCATAAGAACAGTCTCGTTGTGGTGAAAGAGGCTGGAAAGCGGCCGAAAGGTTACGTCAGAAAGACGGCCATCCAGGCGGCAACGAAGAAGAGCGTCAAGACAGCGATGCAAAAAAAGAAATAAGATTGGCATATAAAATATGAAAAAATCTACCAGAGTTACGAAGAAGAAAAAGATCGAAACCCGCGTAAAAAAGGCATCGACAGTAAAGGCGAAGGCCGACGGCGACAAAGGTTTCTCCGTGTCGATATACAACTCCAAAGGCAAGGAAGTGGAGAAGTTTGATCTCAGTAAAGAGATATTTACAGGAGAGGTAAACAAGGCTGTTCTATATCAGGCCATACTCATGTATAACGCCAACCAGAGACAGGGTAATGCGTCCACGAAGACACGCGGCGATGTTTCCGGCGGTGGCAAGAAACCATTCCGACAGAAAGGGACCGGACGGGCAAGGGCCGGTTCCACAAGGTCTCCGCTATGGAGACATGGCGGCACAGTATTCGGGCCGCATACGAGAGACTACAGCTATAGTTTGCCGCGCAAGATAAGGAGATTGGCGTTCCTATCGAGCTTGAATTCGAAGCTTAATGAAGAGAAGGTTATGGGGCTGGATACGATAGAATTGGCGGTGCCAAAGACTAAAAATTTTAAAGCAATAATGAGCGCGTTGAAGCTTGTGGGCAGCACGTTATTTGTAACGGATGTCATCGATCATAACGTGTTGAGGGCCAGCCGAAACCTTAGAGAAGTATCCGTCAAAAATTATAAGGATATCAATACGATTGACGTCCTGAAGCACGATAATCTGGTGATGTCTAAGACGGCGCTGGAGAAGTTATCGGAAAGATTTAAAGGGGAAGGTGCTTAGGTGAAAGATCCACACGATATAGTTAAGGGAATGATAAGGACGGAAAAGGGGGCGAACCTTCTGCCTCTTAATAAGTACCTCTTCTGGGTTGACAAGAAGGCCAACAAGATCGAGATCGGAAAGGCCGTCGAGGATATTTATAAAGTAAAGGTGGATAGCGTAAATACCATAATGATGAGGGGCAAGTCCAAGCGCGTCAGGTATTCTATAGGTAAGACCCACGATTGGAAGAAGGCCATAGTGACGCTTAAAAAAGACAGTAAGATAGATATCACTTAAAGGGCGGAGTAAATTTTTATGGGAATAAAAAAATTCAAACCTACAACACCCGGATTGAGATGGGCTCAGATCCCGGATTTTAAAGAACTGACCAAGTCCAAGCCGGAGAAGAGCCTGCTTATGCCGCTGAAAAAATCCGGCGGCAGGAACAATCGCGGTAGGATAACATCGAGGCATAGGGGCGGCGGCCATAAGAGGATGATGCGTATCATCGATTTCAAGCGCAATAAATTTGACATACCCGCGAAAGTAGCTGCGATAGAATATGATCCGAACAGGTCCGCGAGGCTGGCGCTCTTGCAGTATTCCGATGGAGAGAAGAGGTATATCATAGCTCCGATCGGGCTTAATGTGAATGATGAAGTCCTTTCGGGCAAGTCTGCGGAAATACGCATCGGTAATGCGACGGCGCTTGCAAATATTCCGGCCGGTATTCCCATACACAATGTGGAACTTAAAAAAGGTGCGGGGGCAACGATCGGGCGGTCAGCCGGAAATTCATGTATCATAATGGCCAAGGAAGGCCCTTATGCACAGGTTAAGTTGCCGAGCGGTGAGATACGGCTGATAAGTGTAGACTGTATGGCAACGATCGGCCAGGTCGGTAATATCGACCATGAGAGCATATCGGTAGGTAAGGCAGGCAGATCGCGATGGCTTGGTATAAGGCCGTATTCGAGAGGTGTAGCGATGAACCCGCACGATCATCCGATGGGCGGTGGCGAAGGAAAAGCGTCCGGCGGATTACCCAGATCCCCGTGGGGCCAGTATGCAAAAGGACTGAAGACGAGAAAAAGTAAACATTCCGATAAGTTTATAGTAAAGCGCAGAAAGTAGAAAGGAATTCAGGATGTCGAGGTCAACTAAGAAAGGTCCGTTCATAGACGAGAAACTTTTGATAAAAGTTCAGAAGGCTGTCAAGGCTATGGATAAGAAGCCAATAAAGACATGGTCCAGAAGATCGACCATAACACCGGATTTTGTAGGTATGACGATGTCGATATACAATGGTAGAAAGTTTATGCCGGTTTACGTTACGGAGAATATGGTAGGGCATAAGCTCGGAGAGTTCGCGCCGACACGCACATTCAGGAAGCACGGCGCCGCAACAGAAATATCAATGGATAAAACGTAATATGGTTACTAGAGCTGTTTTAAGATATTTAAGGGTCACGCCGAGGAAGTTCAGACTGATAATTCCTCTTGTTAAAGGTAAAAGAGTCAACGAGGCTTTGGCAATCCTGTACACTGTAAAGAAGGGCGCGTCAAAGTATTGCATTGATCTTCTTAATTCCGCCATGGCCAATGCCAAAAGAATTCAGGGTGTCGATGTCGCGAACCTGTATATTTCCAATCTTGTGGCGAGCGGCGGTCCTGTGCTAAAACGTTTCAGGGCTGCGTCCATGGGCAGGGCGAGTACGATAAGAAAGCGAACGAGCCACATTACGCTTGAGTTGTCGGAATTAGCCGCTTCACAGGCTGTGCCGAAAACAAAACCGGGAGCCGGGGAAATTAAGAAACCTAATAAAAAGACGCCGGAAATGCATAAGGCCAAACCAACAGAAAAACACGCAGTCAAAAAGAACATTAAAAGGGCGAAGGAGTAAGATGGGTCAAAAAGTTCATCCATATGGTTTTAGAACAGGTTATATTTATGATTGGAAGTCCAGGTGGTTTGCCAAAAGACAGGATTTCCCGAAGTTCCTGCTCGAAGACGTAAAGATACGTAAATTCATAAAGAAGGCGTTGGCATCCGCTGCCGTATCGAAGATAGAGATCGAGCGCTCAAGCGATAAGGTGAGAGTAATGATATTTTCGGCAAGGCCCGGCATAATTATCGGAAGGCGTGGAGCGGAGATAGAGAAGCTTAAAGAAGAAATGCATTCGATAACCGGCAAAGAAGTACTGATCGACATAAAAGACATAAAAAATGCGAATATTGACTCTCAGCTTGTAGCGGAGAATATCGCGTTTCAGTTGGAGAAGCGCATGCCGCACAGGAGAGCAATGAAGAAGGCGGTTCAGAACGCGCTCGACGGCGGGGCCAAAGGAGTCAAAATAATCGTGTCCGGCCGTCTTGGCGGCGCGGAGATAGCGAGGCGCGAAAGCTATCGCGTTGGGTCAATACCGGCTCAGACGCTTCGCGCGGATGTCGATTATGGGTTCACCGAGGCTCTTACGACGTACGGATTGATCGGGGTGAAGGTCTGGATATATAAGGGTGATAAGGTACTGGATAAGGTAAAAGACGAATCGCAGGAAGACAAGAAATAATATACAAGAGGGTGCAAAATGGGTATGATGCCCAAAAGGGTAAAATTTAGGAAGTGTCAGCGGGGAAGGCGGTTCGGCACATCGTTTAGGGGGGCCACGCTTGCGTTCGGAGAGTTCGGGCTTAAGGCTTTAGAAAACGCGTATTTTACCGACAGACAGATAGAGGCCGCCAGGGTGGCGCTTATGAGAAACCTTAAAGGCAGTGGAAAGGTATGGATACGCGTATTCCCGGATAAATCGATCACGAAGAAACCGGCTGAAACAAGGATGGGTAAGGGGAAGGGCATCCCGGATCATTGGGTTGCCGTAATTAAGAAGGGCAAAATCCTTTTTGAGATGGACGGCGTTCCGATGGAGATTGCCAGAGAGTGTATGAGGGTGGCGGCGCACAAGATCCCGCTTAGAGTTAAATTCATCACGAGGACGCATGTATGATAAAGGCAAATGAGCTTAGGAATATGACGGCCGATGAGATACGTATGAAGATTGAGGCCCTAAAGAAGGATCTTTTCAATCTGCGTACAGAGGCCAAGGCTGGCCGTATCGAAAAGCCGCACAAGATAAATGAGACGAGAAAAGATATTGCGAGATGCCAGACGGTTATTGAGGAGAAGATAGATGCAGCCAAATCAAAGAAGTAGAAGGAAAGAAAGGGTCGGCGTCGTAGTCAGCGACAAGATGGACAAGACTATAACCGTGAAGGTTGAACGTTCGAGCCGCCATCCGGTATATGATAAGATAGAGAAAAAGAGCACGAAATTCAAAGTTCACGATGAGAAGGATGCCGCGTCTACCGGAGATACCGTAAGGATCGAGGAGACAAGACCACTTTCAAAGACAAAGAGATGGAGACTTGTTGAAATTATCAATAAGCATGATTCAGCAAAGGTAAGGTAATTATGGTCAGAATGAGAGCGATATTGGATGTTGCAGACAATACGGGTGCGAAAAGAGCGTCGATGATCGGTGTTATCGGCAGACAGAACAGGCATTTTGCCAATATCGGGGATATCATCACGTGCAACATCAAGGAAGCGTCTCCCGATGCTATTGTTAAGAATCACGAGGTGGTGAAAGGCGTTGTTGTGAGGACGGCAGCCCCCATAACCAGGCCGGACGGTACCCGAATTAGATTTGACAGAAACGCAGTGGTTATTATTGATCTTCAATTAAATCCCAGAGGCACTAGGATATTTGGGCCGGTCGCAAGAGAGCTTCGCGATAAGAATTTCATGAAAATCATATCGCTGGCGCCGGAGGTGCTATAAATGAATAAGATAAAGAAGAACGATGTTGTTTACGTGTTAGCCGGCAAGGACGCGGGTAAGAGTGGCAAGGTCTTCCGCATTTATCCGGTGAAGGGACGGGCGCTTGTTGAAGGGATCAATTACGTTAAAAAGCACACGAGAAAAACGAAGAACGATCAACAGGGCGGAGTCGTGCAAAAAGAGAGCCCGATACATCTTTCAAACATAGCGCTATTCTGTAAGACCTGCAACAAACCCTCAAGGGTAGGTATTAACGTCCTTGCGGATGGTACCAGATCGAGATACTGTAAACGATGCAAAGAGGTGGCTTAATTTATGGCTAGATCAAGATTATTAGAAAGGTACTCGTCAGAGATAGTTCCCGAGATGATGAAGAGCTTCGGATACAAAAACAAGATGCAGGTTCCGCAGCTGGTTAAGATCGTAATAAATGTGGGGCTCGGCGAGGCCACTCAGGACATAAAATTCCTGGAAGCTACGCAGGCGGAAATCGCTATGATAACCGGGCAGAAGCCGGTCGTTACCAAGGCCAAGAAGGCCATCGCCAATTTCAAGATAAGAAAAGGTTCCCCGATAGGGTGTAAGGTCACACTCAGGCGCAGCAGGATGTATGAATTCCTCGACAGGCTCATATCCGTATCGATACCAAGGATCAGGGACTTCCGGGGATTATCGCCGGACTCCTTCGATATGGGCGGCAATTATTCTTTCGGCCTGACCGAGCAGTTGATATTTCCGGAGGTAGACGTCGATAAGGTGATGAAGGTACACGGCATGGATATCACCATACAGACTACCGCCAAGAACAAGGAAGAGGCATTTATGCTTTTGAAGTTGATGGGCATGCCGTTTTCTAAAAAATAAGGTGGAATTGATATGGCGAAGACATCGCTGATAGTAAAGTGTGCAAGAAAACCTAAATTTAAGGTAAGGAAATACAACAGGTGTAAGCTTTGCGGACGTCCGCGGGGTTTCATAAGAAGATTCCAGCTCTGCAGGATATGTTTCAGAGAGCTGGCTTCGAGAGGAGAGATACCGGGCGTCGTTAAGGCGAGCTGGTAGGAGGAGAATAGATGGCAGTAACAGATCCGATAGCTGATATGCTTACGATTTTGAGGAACGCGAGCTCTTCCAAGAAGGAAGTAGCCGAGGTTAAGAATTCAAAGTTGAGTGAAGAGATAATCAAGATCCTGAAGGTCGAAAGTTTCATCGCTAACTACAAGCTGATCAAAAACACAAATCAGGGGATATTGAGGGTGTATCTCAGGTACGAAAAAGATGGTACCCCGGCGATAACGGGCCTTAGGCGTATTTCCAAACCGGGATTAAGAATATATAAGAAGGCGGATGAACTGCCGAAAGTTTACGGCGGATTGGGTGTCGCCATAGTATCCACGTCTAAAGGCATGATGACCGATAGCCAGGCGCGTGAGAAGAAAATGGGCGGCGAATTAATCTGTTATGCATGGTAAGGAGTCTACATGTCAAGAATAGGTAAAAAACCCGTTGCGGTGCCTAGCGGTGTTAAAGCGCAAGTTTCGGGTGGTGCGATAAATATCGAGGGGCCGAAGGGGAAGCTGAGTTTCGCGATACCACACAATTTTAAGGTTGAGGTGAAGGATAGCGTTGTCACGGTTACGCGGCCTTCGGATGCCAAACAGGATAAAGCAACTCACGGACTCATACGAAGCCTTGTTAACAACATGATAATAGGGGTAACCCAGGGCTACAAAAAAGAGTTGGAGATAACCGGTGTTGGATTTAAGGCTGCTGTCCAGGGTAAGGTGTTGAATATTCAATTAAGCTATACGCATCCGATCAATTACAATATTCCCGATGGTATAACGATAGAGACACCAAAGCCCAACCAGATATCCATTAAGGGAATAGATAAGGCTAAAGTTGGGGAAGCTGCGGCGGAGATAAGAGATTACTACAGGCCGGAGCCGTATAAAGGCAAGGGTATAAAGTATACAGGAGAACATGTTAGGCGCAAGGCCGGTAAGGCCGTCGCAGGCGCCGCAGGATAAAATTATATGAAAAAATGGATAAAGGTTCGTGGTAGGGTAAGAAGACATAAGATGATGCGCGAGAAGATATCCGGCATCAAAGATAAGCCGAGGCTCAGCGTATACAGAAGCATAGATAATCTTTATGCACAGCTTGTAGATGATGTGGCAGGGCATACGCTCTTAGGGCTTTCTACAAATTCGCCGGATCTGAAGGATAAAGTAAAGAAAGATGGCGGCAATGTTAAGGGCGCATCCATTCTTGGCATATCATTGGCCGAATTGTGCAAGAAGAACGGCATATCCAAAATCGTGTTTGACAGGTCAGGGTATGCTTATCATGGCCGTGTCAAGGCGCTGGCGGAAGCCTTAAGAAAAGGCGGACTTCAATTCTAATTAAGTATAAGGAGTAATCAAATTGCAGAACGACAATAGCAAAGAGAATAAAGAAGCGGCACCGCAGGTTCCGCCGGATAATAAGGCTAGCGCACCCGGACAAGCTCAGGCACCCTCCGCTCAGCAGGCCCCATCACCGCGTGCCAGGAAAGGTAGACGGCCCGGAGGACAGGGTTTTGGCGGGCAAAGACAGAAAAGGCGCGGTGAAGAGGACGGGCTCGTCGAGAGGGTCGTAACGATAAATAGGGTCGCCAAGGTTGTGAAGGGCGGACGCAGGTTCTCATTCAATGCTTTAGTTGTAGCAGGCGACGGTAAGGGTAGTGTAGGAGTGGGATTCGGCAAGGCAAACGAGGTTGCCGATGCTATAAGAAAAGGCCTGGCCGATGCGAAGAAGAATTTTCTTAAGATTCCGTTGAAAGGGACATCGATACCGCACGAGATAATAGGCCATTTCAAAGCGGCGCGGGTACTGTTAAAGCCTGCCGTCGAAGGTACCGGCGTAATAGCGGGCGGCGCCGTAAGAGCGGTCTGCGAGGCTGGCGGGATAAAAGACATACTTACGAAGAGCCTGGGATCAGATTCGCCCCTTAATGTGGTCAAGGCGGCAATTGACGGTTTGAAACATCTGAGGCTCGAAAGAAAGATATATAAAGAAGAGGAAACGATAAAGTGAAGATGTCCGATATAGGAATGCCGAAAGGTGCGAACAGGAAGACAAAGCGGCGCGGAAAAGGTTCAGGCTCGGGGCATGGTAAGAATGCCTGCAGAGGACGTAAGGGCGCCAAGAAGAGATCCGGCAGGACGACAAGGCCGGGCTTTGAAGGCGGGCAGATGCCTCTTATCAGGCGCATACCGAAGAGAGGCTTTAATTCTCCTTTTAAAAAGACCTATCAGGTGGTCAACGTAGAATCGTTGAACAGGTTCGGGAAGGATTCGATCGTAGGGCCCACCGAGCTTAAAAATGCCGGATTGATCGGCAGCGCTCAGGAGCTGATAAAAATTCTAGGAGACGGCAAACTTACAAAAACGCTTACAGTTAAGGCGCATAAATTTTCGGATAAGGCCAAGAAGACCCTTGCCGAATCGGGCGCCAAGATCGAATACCTAAAGGTGTAACGAATACATGCTGGAAGCTTTCGCAAATATAGTCAAGATACCGGACCTAAGAAAGAAGATATTTCTTACGCTGGGACTGATCGCTGTATACAGGATAGGAACTTATATTCCGACACCTGGTATCGACGGCGCAAAACTCGCTGTATATTTTGCTCACCTGGCCCAGCAATCGGGTGGGGCGCTTTTTGGCATAATGAATATGTTCTCCGGCGGTGCTATATCCAGGATGACGATATTTGCGCTGGGGATTATGCCATATATATCAAGTTCGATCATAATACAGTTATTGACGGCAGTTGTTCCGGCACTCGAAAAACTGGCCAAAGAAGGCGAGGCAGGGCATAAAAAAATAGTTCAGTACACGAGATACGGGACGATAGTTTTATCTGTAATTCAATCGTTCTTCATAGCGCTCTGGATAGAGAAATTATCAGTAACTCAGATGCCGGGCGTTGTACCTCTTCCTGGTTGGTCGTTCAGGATATTGACGGTGATAACGTTGACGAGCGGCACAGCATTCATAATGTGGTTAGGGGAGCAGATCCAGGAATATGGAATAGGGAACGGGATGTCACTCATCATAACAGCCGGTATAGTTTCCAGGATTCCGACAGCTCTTTATCAATTGTACGCATTATTTTCACCTTTTGCACCTGAGAAAGCGCAGCTTGATCCATTTACGCTGATACTGATGGTGGTGATGCTCGTTGCGGTCGTTGTCGCGGTTATAGTCGTAACTCAAGGACAGCGCAAGATCCCCGTTCAGTATGCAAAACGTGTTGTGGGGAGGAAGGTTTATGGGGGGCAGTCAACATTTCTGCCGTTAAGGGTCAACCAGGCCGGAGTTATTCCGATAATATTCGCGCAGAGCATAATCTTATTTCCTGCGACGATAGCAGGTTTTGTACCACACAAAGGATTCCAGGATTTCGCCATGGCGCTGACGCGGGGCGAATGGTTGTACAATTCGTTGTATGCGCTGCTCATAATGTTTTTTGCATATTTTTATACGGCGATCACATTCAACCCTATAGATATCGCGGACAATATGAAAAAATACGGCGGGTTCGTTCCGGGAATAAGGCCGGGTAGGCAGACGGCGGAATATCTGGATTTTATAATGACGAGGATAACCTTCCCGGGAGCGGTATTTCTTGCTATCATAGCAGTGCTACCGAGCTTGATATCGGGATGGTTGAAGATACCGTACCTTGTTGCGAGTTTTTTCGGCGGCACAGGACTTCTGATCATAGTCGGAGTCATGCTGGATACGATGAAGCAGATAGAATCACATCTTTTGATGAGGCACTACGAAGGCTTCATGAAGAAGGGCAAATTAAAAGCCCGTATGTCGTAGGGAGGATTTTAGAGTGAAGCTTGTTTTGCTGGGCCCCCCAGGTGCGGGTAAAGGCACTCAGAGCGTTGTTCTTTCTCGCGAATATAAGATACCGCATATATCGACCGGCGATATACTAAGAGAGGCTGTTAAAAGCGGCCTGCCGCTGGGACTGAAGGCAAAGGCCTTTATGGATAAGGGTGAGCTTGTTCCGGACGAGGTTGTAACCGGGATAGTGGCTGAGCGGCTTAAAAAACCCGATACGAAAAAGGGTTTTATTTTGGATGGATTCCCAAGGACGCTTAAACAGGCTATAGATTTAGATGAAGCACTCGAAAAGATATCGTCGGGCATAGACATGGTAGTATATTTCGATACATCCGAAAAAACTGCGGTGGAGAGGCTTACCGGCCGCAGAGTATGTAAAGTTTGCGGTTTCAATTATCATGTGAAGAATATTCCGCCAAAGAAAGTCGGGATTTGTGATAAATGCGGCGGTGTGCTATTTCAAAGGCCAGATGATAGTGAGACCACTGTTTTAAATCGCCTTAAGGTTTACGAGAAACAGACCAAGCCGCTTGTTGACTATTACGATCAACAGGGTAATTTAAAAAAGGTCTCCGGCGATATGGGTGTTGACGAATTATTCAAGGTTCTTTCTAAAATATTTTCTGACGCCTCGCTTAAATGATCGCTATAAGAAGCGAAGAAGAGATAGCGTTAATAAAGAAGGCAGGCAGGATATTAGCTCAGACGCTCAGGGTCCTGGAGAAACATACCAGGCCCGGTGTTGAAACGAGCGAACTTGACGCGATCGCGCGGGATGAGATACTTAAGCGCAATGGATATCCGGCGTTTAAAGGATACAGGGGTTTTCCGGGCAATATATGCGTTTCGATTAATGAGACCGTAGTGCATGGTATACCATCTGATAGGAAATTGCGCGATGGCGATATAGTATCGCTTGATGTGGGCGTCAGATTTAGAGATTATTACGCGGATGCAGCAACGACTATAGGGGTTGGCAAGATAAGCCAGGCCGCGCAGGATCTCATGGATGTTACGAAAAAAGCTCTTTACATAGGCATTGCGAATGCTGTTTCAGGCAGCAGGATTTCGGATATATCCTGCAGCGTTCAGCAATACGTGGAATCTAATGGTTTTAGCGTCGTAAGAGCGCTCGTGGGTCACGGTATAGGCAGGAGCGTACATGAGGAACCCGAGGTTCCGAATTTCGGAAAGCCGGGAACCGGGCCGAAACTGGAAACGGGAATGGTTATCGCTATAGAGCCGATGGTGAACGCAGGCACATTTGATGTTGAGGTGCTGGATGATGGCTGGGCGATCGTTACGAAGGACAGGCGTCTTTCAGCTCATTTTGAGCATACGGTGGTTATCCGCGAAAAAAAAGCGGAAATACTTACAGGATAGCGGATAAGAATTATGTGTCCTAAAGAAGAACCGATAACGGTTGACGGAAAAGTGCTTGAAACGCTGCCCAATGCGATGTTTCGTGTGGAGCTGCCAAACGGCCATAAGGTTCTGGCCCATGTTTCGGGTAAGATGAGGATGAACTTTATCAGGATACTTCCCGGGGATACCGTTACACTTGAGCTGTCCCCGTACGACTTATCCAGGGGCAGAATAATAAGAAGAGAAAAATAAGGCGGTAAATGACCATGAAGGTTAGATCGAGTATTAGAAAAATTTGTCCGAAGTGCAAGGTTGTTCGTCGTAAGGGAACGCTGAGGATCATATGTGCGAACCCTAAACATAAACAGAGACAAGGATAGCGGGAGGAAGATGTGCCGAGATTAGTTGGTGTTGATATTCCGAAAGAAAAAAGAGTAGAGATAGCGTTGGCCTACATATATGGTATTGGTCCGACCCTGTCAAATAAGATACTGAAGGTAGCCAATGTGAATCCCGATAAGCGCGCCAAGGATCTTACCGAAGAGGAGGTCGCGCGCCTTTCATCCATCATCCAGAAGGAATACAGGGTTGAGGGTGATCTGCGAAGAGACATCGCGGCCAACTTGAAGAGGCTTATCGATATAGGTGCCTACAGAGGGTTGAGGCACAGGAAAGGCCTTCCCGTCAGAGGGCAGAGAACGAGGACCAATGCCAGAACCAGAAAAGGTCCGAGAAAGACAGTGGGAGTCGTAAGACAAAAGGCAGAAAGGGCGGTACCTAAAACCAGTGGAACAGAAAAAAAGTAAGCCAAAAAAAGTTAAGAAGCAGGTCAAGGTTGCGTCGAGCGGCATAGCAAGGATACTTGCTACATTCAATAACACCATAGTGACGATAACTGACAGAGAAGGTAATACTATAACGTGGGCGTCAACAGGCAGTTCGGGTTTCAAGGGATCCAAGAAGTCCACGCCGTTTGCAGCCGGCATAGCTGCGGAGAACGCTGCTAAAAAGGCGGTCGAACGCGGAGTCAAGGAAGTGGAAGTCTATGTGAAGGGGCCTGGTGCAGGGCGAGAGTCCGCAATACGTTCGATTCAAGCGGCAGGCTTAACAATAAGGTCCATAAGGGATGTCACTCCGATTCCGCACAACGGATGTCGTCCGCCGAAGCGAAGGAGAGTGTAATGGCAAGAAATATTGGCCCATCATGCAGGCTTTGCAGAAGAGAAAGCATTAAACTGTTTTTGAAGGGCGCCAGGTGCATGACCGAAAAATGCGCTATCAACAGAAGGGGTTATGCCCCCGGGCAGCACGGACAAGCCAGGAAAAAAGAGTCAAACTACGGCATGCAGCTCAGGGAAAAACAGAAGGTTAAGAGGATTTACGGTGTTCTGGAGAGGCAGTTTAAACACTATTTCAAAACGGCAGAACGTTCGAAGGGTGTTACGGGGCTCACGTTACTACAACTTCTCGAGAGGCGGCTGGATAACGTTATATTCAGAATGAATTACGCAAATTCAAGAGCTGAGGCCAGAGAGATGGTTCAGCACGGGTTTGTTTGTGTCAACAATAAGAGGGTGAACATTCCGGCATACACCGTGAAACTTGGACAAGAAGTATCTATCAAGGCTAAAGAGGCTATGCAGAAGAGGCTTGCCGAAACTCGGGAAGCGCTCAAGGATAGGGCTATTCCAAAATGGCTGGAGATTGACGCGAAGAATCCCAAATGCAAGATTACAGCCATGCCTACCAAGGAAGACGTTGGTTTCCCGATCCAGGAACAGCTGATAGTCGAGTTATATTCGAAGTAAATATAAGTAACTACCGGAGGGAGAAGAGATATATGGGTATAAGTATGAAAAATTTCGAGATGCCAAAGAAACTTGTCCTGGACGAATCAACCTACACCCCGACTTATGGAAAGTTCACGGCCGAGCCGTTCGAGAGAGGTTACGGTGTTACAGTCGGTAATAGCCTGCGAAGGGTGCTCATCTCATCTATCGAGGGAACAGCGGTTACGAGTATAAAAATCTCCGGTGTGCACCACGAATTCTCCGCTATACCCGGCGTGGTTGAAGACGTCCCGCAGATAATCATGAATATCAAGAAACTGATACTCAGGTCTCATTTCAAAATGCCAAAGCCGATGATGATAAACATTGAGAAAAAGGGTGAGGTTACGGCAAAGGATATAAAGGTTGATGAGACGGTAGAGGTAATCAACCCTGACCTTCACATAGCAACGTTGACCAAGAATGTCAGCTTTAAGGTTGAAATGGAAGTTGCCCGGGGAAGAGGCTATGTCCCGGCGGAGAGAAATAAGAAGGAAGGCCAATCGATAGGCGTCATAGCTATCGATTCCATCTTCACGCCTGTAATCAATGTCAATTTCTATGTCGAGAATACAAGGGTGGGACAGATAACCGATTACGATAAACTGATCCTGGAGATCTGGACGAATGGCTCCATAGAGCCAAAGGAAGCGCTTCTATATGCATCAAATATTCAGCAGCGCCACCTTGACATATTCGTAGGTTTCGGCAAGCTTCCGGAAGAAGAGGAAGAGCCGATGGAGACTGAAGAAGAAAAGCAGATGAGGGAGAAACTCAAGATCCCAATATCGGAGCTTGAACTGTCCGTGAGAAGCTCGAACTGTCTGAGAGAGGCGAAGATCAAGACAATTGGCGATCTTGTAAAAAAATCAGAGCTCGAGATGCTTAAGTACAGGAATTTCGGCAAGAAAAGCCTGGGCGAAATCAATAAGATACTCGTTGGTATGGGCTTGTCCTTAGGTATGAAGACAGGCGAAGAGAAGAAAAAGAAAGAGTCGGAATAAAAAATTATTGAGGTAAAATGAGACATAGGAAAAAACGATCAAAGCTCAGCATGATGACGAGCCACAGGAAGGCCACGCTGAGAAATATGGCGAGGAGTTTGTTAAAATTTCAGAGGATTGAAACAATACGTGCGCGTGCAAAAGAAGTGCGGCGTCTCGTAGAACACCTTATTACGCTTAGTAAAACCGATACGGTTACATCGCGCAGGCATGCCTACGATATTCTATCGGACAGGGACCTTGTCTCCAAGCTGTTCAAGGAGATCTCGCCGCTTTTTAAGTCGCGTACGAGCGGATATACGCGAATAATCCCAATGGGATTCAGGCGCGGCGACGGGGCGGATATGTGCATCCTGGAGCTTACGGAAAAGAAGATAGTTGAAAAGCTGCCAAAGAAAAAGAAGGTCAAGGAAGCTAAAGCTCAGGTTGAGGAAGGGAAGGAAGCTAAAAAAGAAGAGCATAAAGACCAACCCCATGTCGTTGAACCCAAGATGAAGACGGTCCCGAAAACCAAACCGACCCTTGACGAAGAAAAGAGGACGGAGAAGGCCAGGAGCGAGGATAAAAAGATGGCCGATAAACGCGGTTTCATGAAAAACCTGCGGGGCCTATTCCGTAAACGAGGGGACTTCTAACTTTTTTGAAAAAATTTGGGGCTGACACTTTTTTTATGAGGGCAACTCATAAGGAAAATAGTGCCAGTCCCATTTTTTTGCTTAAAAATTCAGTTTTTTAAGCTTGAGATTTTGCGTTTTTTTTACTATAATACATAGGTCAATTATGAGGATAGCGTGACTATGAAGCTTGCAAATAGAGTATCGGATATAGCGGCGTCGGTGACATTAGAGATCACTTCCAGAGCCAAGAAGATGGTCAAAGAGGGTATCGACGTAGTAAGTTTTGCCGCCGGTGAGCCGGATTTTGATACACCGGTGCATATCAAACAGGCCGCAATTAAAGCCATAAACGAAGGCTTTACAAAGTACACTCCATCGAGCGGTACGCAAGAGTTACGTGATGCGATATCATCCAAATTCAAAAAGGACAATTCAATAAATTACGCGCCGTCCCAGATAGTTGTGTCGAATGGCGCCAAGCATTCGCTGTATAACATATTCCAGGCCATATGCCAGAAGAGCGACGAGGTAATGATACCCGCGCCATACTGGTTAAGTTATCCGGCGATGGTAAAAATGGCCGAAGCGAAACCTGTATTTGTAGAAACCAGGCAGGAGAATAAGTTCAAAGTTACCGAGAAAGAGCTATTGTCCAGGATAACCAAGAAGACCAGGTGCCTGGTCCTGAACAGTCCATCCAACCCTACCGGATCGGTATATTCGGCGGATGAGCTTGAGAGGATAGCAAGACTTGCCGTAAAACATCAGTTTTTCGTGATCAGCGATGAGATATATGAAAAGCTGATATATGATGGTGTGAAGCACTTTTCGATCGCCTCGCTCGGTAAAGATATATATGACCGCACGATAACCATAAACGGCGTTTCAAAGAGTTACGCGATGACGGGCTGGCGTATAGGGTACGCGGCCGGGCCCAGTGATATCATGAAAGCGGTAGCGAATGCCCAGAGCCATGCCACATCGAATCCGTCATCTATAAGCCAGAAGGCTGCGCTTGCGGCGCTTGCCGGCGACCAGGAATGCGTCGAAGAGATGAAGCGCGAATTTGAGAACAGGCGTGACATGATGGTCTCTCGGCTCGCCGCAATGAATAAGATATCTTGTGTCAAACCGGACGGTGCTTTCTATGTGATGTGCAACATATCCAAGTTTGGTATGGGCTCGATAAAAATTGCCAACAGGCTTCTAGAGGAGGCAAAGATCGCCGTGATACCGTGTGAACCTTTTGGCGCCGACGATTTTATACGCTTCAGCTTTGCCACAGGCATAAAATCGATCGAGAAGGGCATGGACAGGCTTAATGATTGGATAGGTGCAAATGGGTAAAACGATTGCGGAAAAGATTCTTTCAAATCATGCGGGTAGAGACCTTAAAGCCGGCGAGATTGCTATATGCGATGTCGATTTTTGCTTCGGCCAGGATGGAACGAGCTCGATAATAATAGATAGCTTTAATAAACTGGGGCTCAAGAAGGTATTCGATAGATCAAAGTTTTACATGGTGATCGATCACAGCGCGCCGAGCCCCAATATCGGCGTGTCTGAGATACATAAGAAGATGCGCAACTTCGCGAAGACGTATGACGTCAACATGTACGATATCGGCTGCGGTGTATGCCACCAACTTATTCCACAGAAAGGCCATGTCACATGCGGCGATGTTGTGCTAGGGGCGGATTCGCATACATGCACATACGGCGCTATCAATGTATTCTCGACCGGTGTGGGATCCACGGATCTGGCAATAACCCTGGCAAGCGGTAAGAATTGGTTCAGGGTTCCGGAGACGATAAAAGTTATTGTAAACGGTAAGCTGCCCAAAGGTGTTTATTCCAAAGACGTTATACTTCAAATAATAAAGCAGATCGGAGCCAACGGCGCAACATATAAATCAGTCGAATTTTACGGCGATACCATAACTGCTATGTCTGTGGACGCACGATTGACAATTTCAAATATGGCCGTTGAAATGGGAGCAAAGGTAGGGCTCATGGAGGCCGATGACAAGGTGCTGAAATGGGTAGGGGAGCGCTCATCAAAAGTGCCAAGACCTGTAAAGGCTGATCCGGATGCACGGTACGCCGCAGTTAAGAGTTACGATGTGTCGGCCCTGGCCCCGCAGGTAGCAAGGCCGCATGCGGTAGATAATGTATCGGACGTTACAGAGCTTTCGAATGTAAAGATCGATCAGGCATTTGTCGGTACTTGCACAAACGGGCGGTTGGAAGACCTTGAAGCGGCGGCAAATATCCTGAAGGGTAAGCCTGTCCATCCTGACGTGAAATTCATAATTGCGCCGGCCTCAAAAGAGATATATCTACAGGCTGTCAAGAAGGGATTCGTCGAGACGTTCGTAAAATCGGGCTGTATCGTAGTAGGCCCCGGCTGCGGTCCGTGCGTGGGGACGCATAACGGAGTTCTTGCTGATGGAGAGGTTGCAATATCCACGGCAAATAGAAATTTTAAGGGCAGAATGGGCAACCCCAACTCATTTATATACCTGGCAAGCCCAGCCACAGTCGCTGCATCCGCGCTTAAAGGAAGAATTACGGATCCGAGGGAGTTTAAGAAAAGATTATGAGACCCCATAAAAAGCATTATGCAAGAAGGCTTAAGGTTGCCGATAATATAAATACCGATTATGTCATATCCGGAAGGTATAAATTTAAAATCCAGGATCCGAAGGAGCTTGCTAAGCATATATTTGAAGATATCGATCCTGATTTCGCGGCAAGGGTAAGGGATGGTGATGTGCTCGTTGCCGGAGAAAATTTCGGGTGCGGATCGTCCCGGGAGCAGGCCCCTCAGGCGCTTAAAACCGCTGGTTTCTACGCGATCGCGGCAAAGAGTTTCGCGCGCATATTCTACAGAAACGCGTTTAATATCGGGTTGATGTTGGTCGAATGCGATACAGATTTTATAGATGACGGGGACGAATTAGAGCTTGATATCGAGAAGGGTAAGATCAGGGATACCGGTAAGGGGCTGGTATTCGATGTCAAACCCATACCGCCCACGATGAAGAAACTGCTCGATGACGGCGGTGTTGTAGAACATTTTAAAAAATACGGGGGATTCAAATTTGAGCAAGTATAGAATAACATTGATCCCCGGTGACGGGACAGGGCCGGAGCTTGCCGAAGCGGCCAGGAGATGCGTTGATGCGCTTGGGCTCGATATACAGTGGGATGTAGTAGAAGCCGGAGAATGCGCTGTAGAAAAATACAAAACACCCCTGCCGGATCATGTGCTGGAATCTATAAAAAAGAATAAGATAGCTATTAAAGGGCCCATAACGACTCCCGTAGGAACAGGCTTCAGGAGTGTTAACGTTGAACTGAGAAAAAGACTCGACCTTTACGCGTGTTTAAGGCCATGTAAGTCATATGAAGGCGTCCGATCCAGATATAAAAACATAGATCTCGTTATAGTCCGCGAGAATACAGAAGATCTGTACGCGGGCATCGAGTTTGAAAAGGGAACTGACGATGTCAATAGCCTTATAGCGATGTTAGAGAAGATGAGTAAGAAAAAAATTGCCCAGGGATCTGCTATAAGCATAAAGCCCATATCGATTGAGGGATCAAAAAGGATTGTGGAGTATGCCTTTGACTATGCAATCAAGAATAAGAGGAGAAAGGTAACGGCGGTCCATAAGGCGAATATAATGAAATATACCGACGGCCTTTTCCTGGAAGTCGCAAGAGACGTTGCTAAGTCGTACGCGGGAAAGATCGAGTTCGAAGACAGAATAGTGGATAATATGTGCATGCAGTTGGTTCAGAAGCCGGAAGATTACGATATTCTCGTTCTGCCTAACCTTTACGGTGATATTCTATCCGACCTTTGCGCAGGCCTTGTGGGTGGGCTCGGCGTAGCGCCGGGCGCCAACATAGGTAAGACGGCCGCGATATTCGAACCGACCCACGGAAGCGCCCCAAAATATAAGGGTATGAATAAGGTTAATCCTGTCGCCATCATTCTTTCCGCAGTGCTCATGTTGAGGCATATGGGTGAGATCGCGCACGCAGATCGTCTCGAAAGCGCCGTAGCCGCGGTCATAGCCGAAGGCAAATATGTTACGTACGACATGAAAGAGAATAGGTCGGACCCCAGCGCGGTCGGGACGCGCGAAATGGCCGATGCCATAATAGCGCGTATAAAAACTAGATGAACAAAAATAATAAAGTTGCCGTCATAGGGGCAGGACAGGTCGGTGCAACCCTTGCCCAGAGAGTCCTCGAGTCAAATCTAGCGAATGTTGTTCTCCTCGACGTAGTTAAGAATCTTGCCATAGGTAAGGCATTCGACCTATCGGACGCGGCTCCGATATTGAGGCATGAGCGCAACATCGTCGGCACGGACGATTACAGCCAGATCGAAGGCTCCAGTGTCGTTGTGATCACCGCAGGCCTGGCGCGGAAGCCTGGGATGTCGCGGGAGGATCTTGTATCCAAAAATGCAGCTATTGTAAAAGGCGTTTCTGAAAATATCAGGAAATTCGCACCGGACGCCATAGTGATAGTAGTCACAAATCCGCTCGATACGATGACTTATTATGCGTATAAGACACTCGGATTCAAGTCAAGGCGTGTCTTTGGGATGGCGGGACTTCTCGACTCATCGCGATTCATATATTTGATAGCCGATGAACTCAAGATCCCCAGGGTTTCGGTTGAGACCTTTATGCTTGGCAGCCACGGTGATACCATGGTTCCGCTTATTTCAAAAACACGTATATCCGGAAGACCTGTTACCGAACTTATTAGCAAAGACGCTCTGGACAGGATCGTAAAACGCACATGTGACCGCGGGGCGGAGATAGTTAACCTTTATGGTGCAGGCAGCGCGTTCTATTCACCGAGCGCGGCATGTTACAGATTGATCGACACTATAATAAACAACCTAGGCGAAACGATAGTAGTGTCAAGTTATCTTGACGGAGAATACGGCCTTAAAGATATCTGCATGGGCGTACCATGTAAAATAGGCGCGCGTGGCATTGAAAAAGTGATAGAGCTTGACATGTCAAGTGACGAAAGAGCGGCTTTTACAAAATCGGCTTCGGCAATAAAGGGTTCCATAAAACTTCTATCACCTGTTAAATGATATGAGATCTTACGACCTAGCTATAATAGGTTCCGGCCCCGGCGGTTATGTGAGCGGCCTTTACGCATCCCGCAATGAGCTCAAGGTTTGTGTTATCGAGAAAGATCTCGTAGGTGGCACATGCCTCAATAAAGGCTGCATCCCCACCAAATCCCTCATAAATTCGGCTTCGATATTCGGCAGGTTAAAAGACGCGCAAAACTACGGTGTAGATATCGACGGGTACCATGTTAATTTTCAGCGCATGATGTTGCGCAAGGATGAGGTCGTTACCCGCCTTCGAGCCGGCATCGAAACCCTTTTCAAGGCAAATAAGATCGATCTTATTCGTCAGAACGCCTCCCTGAAAAATCATAATACAATATCATTATCGGGTTCGGAAGACATAGAGGCGAAATACATTGTTATAGCGGCAGGGTCTAAGCCTGCAAAACTAGCCGGAACTATAGTATCCGGTGAAGCCGGTGTGATGTCGAGCGACGAAGCCCTTTCAATGAAAGAGTTGCCGAAAAGCATAACCATAGTGGGCGGCGGCGTTATCGGATGTGAATTTGCCTCGTTATTCAATTTGCTCGGTGTAAATGTTGCGATAGTCGAATTTATGGATAGGCTTATACCCGGGCAGTCGCGCGAGGCCTCAAAGAAACTTGAAGTGATATTCAAAAAGAGAGGGATCGGCATTTTCCTATCCTCGAAAGTCGAGGGAATAACCGGAAAAGATCCCATAAAAATATCAGTATCCGGAGGAAAGCTGCTTGAATCGGAGAAGGTGCTGATATCGGTCGGCCGCCAGTCCGCGACTGAAGGCCTCGGATTGGAAAATGCGGGCGTAAAGGTTGAAAATGGCAAAATCGTTGTCGATGAGTACTTGCGCGCGAATTCAGATAATACTTATGCAATAGGAGACTGTATATCCGGGCCGTTATTAGCGCATAAGGCTTCATATGATGGAATGCTTGCATGCGATAATATCCTTGGTAAGAAGAGAATGCGTGACTACTCAAACGTACCCAATTGTATTTGGACCGATCCCGAGATCTCCAGCGTGGGCCTTACCGAAGAAGAGGCCAGGAAGCGATACCCGGATTTAAAAATAGCAAAATTCCCGTATCTTGCGTCCGGCAAGGCATACCTTAGAGGAAGTGTTGAAGGTTACATAAAACTGATGGGCGATCCAGAAGGAAATATCGCGGGCGTCGAGATAATGGGGGAAGGGGCATGCGATCTGATCGGAGAAGCGACGCTGGCGAGGACTGCCGGAGTTAAGATCGACGAGTGGTCGCATGTTGTGCACGGCCACCCCACACTTTCCGAAATATTTCATGAAGCGACGCATATATTTGCAGGAACACCCATACACGGATTGTAAATGTGATATTGGACCTCGGGCTTTTAGATTACGAAAAGGCTTACCTCGCGCAGAGGAAGCTGGTTGCCTCAAGAAAATTACAAGAGGTTGGGGATAGCCTTATTCTTGCCGAGCATAATCCGATCTTTACCATAGGCCGCGCCGGCAGTATGAAAAATCTGCTTGTGAATGAAGAGCTTCTTAAGACGCGCGGGATAAAAGTACTGCGTATCGACAGAGGTGGAGATATAACTTTTCACGGCCCGGGCCAGGTCGTGTGCTATCCCATCATAGACCTTAAGACAATGGGTTATAATCTGCATAAATATATGAGATCGCTGGAATCCATAGGAATAGGTTTTTTTGGCAGCTACAATATCAAGTGTGCTAGGGTGGAGGGCATGACGGGTGTATGGTTTGACGATAAGAAGGTTGCCTCGATAGGGATTTCCGCTACCAACTGGATAACCTTTCATGGCATGAGCCTTAACGTGAATACCGATCTCGATTTTTTTTCCATGATAAACCCGTGCGGCATGAGTAATGTCAGAATGGCCTCTCTTGACCGGCTACTGGGCATGAAAGTATCGGTCAATGATGCAAAGGCCAGGATGACCAAACTGTTTTGTGAGAAATTTAATATCACGGGAGGTGACATTGCCGGTATCGAATGCAAGGCCGCACTGGCTTAAAAAAAGACTTATAAATAGCGAATCTACTATCAGAACGAGCGCGGTACTTGCCAAGTTTGGTGTCGATACGGTATGTGAGTCGGCCTTATGCCCAAATCTAAATGAATGTTTCACAAACGCTCATGCCACATTTCTCATACTTGGCAGCCAATGTACAAGGGCTTGTGGTTTTTGTTCGGTGAAGAAGGGTATTCCACCGGATGTAGATGATGCGGAACCATGCAGAGTAGCGGAAGCCGTTAAATTTCTTGGGCTTAAATATGTAGTGCTGACATCCGTAACCAGGGACGATCTTCCAGACGGCGGAGCGGATCAGTTTGCGAAAGTTATCGGGGCGATTAGGGAAATCTCGAAAGGGGCGAAGGTCGAAGTCCTCGTTCCGGATTTTCGGGGCGATATCAATTTGGTACGCAAGGTCTTATGGGCTAACCCCGAGGTGTTTGCCCATAACATCGAAACGGTTTCGAGGCTGTATCCGGTTGCGCGCAGTGCCGCTTCTTATCAAAGATCTTTAGCGCTTTTGCGCAATGCGAAGCGGATCTCACCAAAGCAGATCGTTAAAAGCGGCCTGATGGCGGGCCTTGGTGAATGCTCGAACGAAATGATAGATACGATAACGGATATAGCCCAAACTGGATGTGATATATTGACCATAGGGCAGTATTTAAGGCCGTCTATGGATAATGTTGCTGTAGAGCGATTTGTCACGCCGGACGAATTTGATTTGTATAAAAAGGCGGGTTTTGCGGCAGGAATAAGAGAGGTGGTTTCCGGCCCCTTTGTGCGGAGTTCCTATCGAGCCGGGAATATTTACGATAATTTAAAAATAGCGGGGTAATATATGACAGATGTGAAGTTGCCGCCAATAGCGGAAGGCGTGAATAAGGCGAGTGTTTCCTACTGGCATCGAAGCGTAGGAGATGATGTGAAGGAGGGCGAGGACTTGGTCGAGCTGGTTACGGATAAGGCTACATTTAATCTGCCTGCCCCGGCTTCCGGGAAATTGAAAGAGGCGCTGGTATCCGAAGGTGATGAGGTATCTGTAGGGCAGATCCTTGCGAAAATAGAGTAGCTGATAGTATGCCAAATATATTATTGCTGTACATATCGGAACATTCGGGCCATCATTGCGCGGCCCTGGCGATCGAGCACGCGCTTCGCGAACTTGACCCGGCGGTCAAGACGCTCAGCATAAACTCATTTAACTACACAAATCCGCTGCTCGAAAAGATTATTAATACGGCATACATGAGCGTCGTCAAGACAAGACCGGAGATATGGGATTATCTGTATGACAATCCAAAGGTGTTGAAGAACACGCAAAAGCTAAGGGAGATGATACATAGACTGAACAAGGGAAAGCTTAAGCCTTTGATAGACGAATTCAAGCCCGATGCTATTTTGTGCACACAAGCCTTTCCTCTGGGCATGGTCGCGGATTACAATAAAAGCTTTGGCCTAAACATCCCGCTTTTCGCGGTATTGACTGACTATGCACCTCATTCTTACTGGATATACAATAATGTGGACCGGTATATAGTTCCATCCGAAGGAACAGGTAAAAAACTCATAGAGAATGGTATAGATCCATCAAGGATAATGCCTTTTGGCATACCTATAGATCCGAAATTTCGTTCTACTTTAGATAGAAATGCTATCTGCGAAAAACTTGGGCTCGACAAGAATAAACAGTGCATCCTGATAATGGGCGGAACCCAGGGGCTTGGGCCGATAAAAGAAATTGTGCGGATGCTTGACGTCTCTAATATGGAAATGCAGGTTATAATAGCTGCCGGCACCAATAAAAAACTATATAAATTTCTTAAATCGAGGCACTTTAGGAAGAAAACACTCATCCTGTCCTACGCGGAGAATATCGATGAACTGATGGATATATCGAGCTTGATAGTGACAAAGCCGGGCGGGATAACGACCGCCGAGGCCCTGGCAAAGGGCATACCGATGCTTATAGTCAATCCTCTGCCCGGACAAGAGGCCATGAATACAAAATTCCTTTTAAGCGAGGGTGTGGCGGTAAAGGCGGAGCGCCCTGAAGATGTCTCCACTCTGCTGGAGGAACTTCTGTACAATAAGACTAAGCTTAAATTAATGAGAGATAGGGCGCTTAAGCTTTCCAGGCCGAATAGCTCCATGGATATTTCGAAACTCGTTCTGGAGCTTGCCAAGAGATGATACTATACTATGCATACAGGCTTGGAGAATTTCTGGCGCTGTCCGTGCCGGTCAGGATTTCATACCGGGCGGCGTGCATAGCGGCCGATCTATGCTATTTTTTCTTCTCTGCGGATCGCGCGGCGGTAATAAGTAATCTAAATATCGTGACCGCCGGCAAACTTAGCGCTCGGGAAGAGCGCGGGATGGCGCGGCAGGTATTTCGTAATTTCGCAAAATACCTTGTCGATTTTTTTCGTTTCTCTATTATAGACAAGAATTATATCGACAAGTTCGTCAGGATCGAAGGTCTTAATAATATCGACGAGGCATTGTCAAAAGGTAAAGGCGTAATAGCGCTATCCGCACATATAGGAAATTGGGAGCTTGGGGGCTCGGTTATTTCGCTCGCGGGTTATCCTTTAAGCGCTGTGGTTCTGACACATAAACACAAAAAGGTAAATGAATTCTTTAGAAGGCAACGGCTTGCGGGAATGGTAAAGCCTATAGAGATAGGGATGACTCTTAAGGAATGCTACAGGGTCCTTAAGAATAATAAGATCCTGGCTCTCATGGGGGACAGGGATTTTACCGGGAGTGGTTTCAGGATAAAATTTTTCGGGCATGACGCGCTGATCCCGAAAGGGCCCGCCGCGTTCAGTTACAGAATAGGATCCGCCATAGTACCGTCTTTCATGATCAGGGAAGACGATGATACGTTCAGATTAATTTTCGAGAAGCCGATCTACCCGGATAGATCGATCGAAGAGGCCGCCTCTACCAGGCAATTGACAGAACAATATCTTTCAGTGGTAGAATCTTATATAAGAGCTCGTCCGGCACAGTGGTATGCTTTTAGGAAAATATGGGAATAATGGAAATGAACTTTTGTGTCCTAATACCGTCATTTAACGAAGCCAATACCATAGGCGGACTTGTCATCGACCTTAATAGGCGCGGCATCACAACCTATGTCGTAGATGACGGTTCTACCGATAAGACATTTTCAATAGCGCGTGATGCCGGGGCGATAGTGGTGAAACATAGCGTCAATAGGGGAAAAGGCGCGGCCATAAGGGAAGGGTTCAGGCACATATTAAAGAAAGGTTTTGATGCGGTGCTCGTAATGGACGGGGATAATCAGCACGAGGTGAATAGTATAAACGATTTTCTCCTGAAGATGAATGAGACCGGTGCCGATATAATAATCGGCAATAGAATGATAGATGCCTCCGCCATGCCCTATATAAGAAAGATTACCAATAGTTTTATGTCGTGGCTCATATATCGGGTTTCGAGCCAGAAGGTTCCAGATAGCCAGTGCGGGTTCAGGCTCATCAAGAGAGGTGTCCTGGAAAATGTAAGCCTTGAATCAGACAACTTCCAAATAGAGTCGGAGTTGATTATCAAGGCTGCCCGCAAGGGTTTCAGAATCGAATCGGTTCCGATAAGAGCCATCTATGGAGATGAAAAGTCCAAGATCAACCCTATTACAGATACATTCAGATTCGTTATATTTATTATCAAGATGGTTCTTAAAGAATGAGATAATCTGCGATGAAGAACCTCGACTTCGATGAAATGCGTCAAGCGATGGTGAGGGATCAGCTTATCACACGCGGCATATCCGACAGCAGGGTGTTGTCCGCCTTCTCAAAAGTACCGCGTCATAAATTTATTTCGGATGAATATTTTGAAGCCTCTTACAGCGATTATCCGCTTCCTATAGCTGCCAACCAGACCATATCTCAGCCGTATATGGTTGCCCTGATGACAGAACGCCTGGGAGTCAAGGAAGGCGATAGGATTCTAGAGGTCGGAACGGGGTCCGGTTATCAGATGGCGATCCTCGCCGAACTTGCGCGCGAAGTCTATTCCGTTGAACGAGCGGAGGAACTCGCACATAATTCAAGAATAACGCTTGAAGGGCTTGGCTACAAAAATTTTAAGATAAAAACCGGCGATGGCAGCCTTGGCTGGATTGAACATGCTCCATATGACGGTATAATTGTAACTGCCGGCGCACCTGGAGTACCGGAAAGTCTCTTAGGGCAATTAAAGGACGGCGGAAGGCTGATCATACCCATAGGCAGCTATTTCAAGCAGGTCCTTACCATGGTCGAAAAGAAAAATAACCTGCTAACCACCACCGAGGTATGCGGATGTGTTTTTGTGCCCCTTCTCGGCAAAGAAGGTTGGACTAACGATAAAATGGATATGTGATATGAGAAAGTCTCGAGGACTGATTCATGTGTATACGGGTGATGGCAAAGGCAAGACGACCGCAGCGCTTGGCCTTGTGTTAAGGGCATCCGGGGCAGGGCTTAAGATATGCATTCATCAATTTATCAAGGGCACCGATTGCAGCGAGATAAAGTCATTGAAAAGATTGGGTAATGTAATTGTCAAACAGTGCGGCAGACGATCTTTTATTAAGGGGAAGCCTGACAGCGACGATCGTACCTGCGCCGGGAAAGGATTCGAACAGGCCTGCCTGGATATATTTTTCGGAAATTACGATCTGATCGTGCTGGATGAGATTAATGTGGCAATGCATTTTGATCTGGTAAAACCGGATGACCTTATTGAAATTATCGAAAACAAACCGGATTCACTCGAGTTGGTTTTGACCGGCCGGCGCTGTCCCGGCGCTATAATGAAACTTGCGGATCTCGTAACAGAGATGAAAGAAATAAAGCATCCTTATAATGTGGGGCTAAAAGCCCGTAAAGGTATAGATTTCTAACGCCGTAAGAGAGAGAAAAAAATGGGGGGATTATGATGATCAGGGATCTAATGACTAAAGATGTTATAACCATCTCACCGGATTCGTCGTTAAAAGATGTCGGCAGGATCCTCAAGGAAAAGCGTGTCAGCGGTATCCCTGTAGTAGATGCCGCAAAAAGTATAGTTGGCATGATCACCATAAACGACTTATTAAGGATCGTGGAAGAGATCTACCAGTGGCAGGATCTCGAAAAAAAGTCAACGGGGCTAAACTTAAGCGACCTGGTCGGCAGGGAACGGCTGAACACGCAAGTCAAAAGCGTGATGACGAAAAACGTTTACACGCTCGATGAAGATAAAACCCTGATCGATGTTATGCGGCTCATGTTCACGAAGAAGATCCATACCATACCGATCACGAAAGACGGAAAGCTCGTCGGAGTCATCGGCAAGCGCGATCTGGTATGCGGATGTTTTTAAAAATTTGATTGACATATATTTCTGAAGCGTTATAATCGGAAACGTCTTTGATATATTGAATTATATAGGCGCCTGGATAAGGCTTAAAAGGGAATTCCGAAAGAGGGGCTTTACGCCCCATTAGACGGAAACGGTCCCGCCGCTGTAGAGGATGACGAAATTCCGACATTTGCCATTGCCCCGAAGGCTTGGGGTGAGAAGGTACGGAAGAGTAGGATGACTCCTTAAGTCAGAAAACCTACCTATATATTAAAGGTGTCGAAAAGAACACCGCCATATACGGGTTTGTAGAACAGGGAGCTTACCCTTGGCATTAATTTGCCAAGGGTTTTTTGTTTTTTAAAAGGAGAAGGAAGATGAAGAAGATTTTTGCATTGGCAGCAGCAGTTATCGTAATTTCAAATTTCGTATTTGCCGAGGAAGAAAAGGCAAAGGAAGGCCCAAGCATTTTTGGCAGGGCAATAGAGGAGGTTTTGTCGCCGCTCGAGGATGTTTTTACCCCGTATTATCGCCTCGATCCGATAGTGATCACATCGACCCGATATGCGGATCCGACACTTAATGTAAGTGATAATATTTCGGTTATTAACGAGAGGTATATAAAGGATACGCGCGCAAAATACATTCCGGATGCGCTTCGATATGAACCGGGAATTACCGTGAGCGATTTGCTGGGTAACGGCAAAAGCGTACGCGTGGACATGCGCGGGTTCGGTGACAGCGCTGTCTCGAATGTACTGGTACTTGTGGACGGAAGGCGGGTTAACCAGGTAGACCTTTCCGGCGCGGACTGGGTCGAGCTTGATATCGATGCGGTCGAAAGGATCGAGACCGTCAGGGGGCCGATGTCGGTTCTATATGGCGATAACGCGACTGCCGGAGTAGTTAATATCATAACGAAGAAGGGTAAGGGTGTTAAACCGGAGATAGCTTTCTACTATGACATGGGATCGTACAGATATTCCTCTTATAAGGGAAGCATCAGCGGGGGAACCAATTTCCTGGACTATTTCGGTATGTTATCGACTTCATATAATAACGGTTACAGGATCAATAACCATCTCGAAACGGTCGATTACAATGCCAACGTCACGATCAAACCTACGGATCATTTAAAGTTGACGATGTCGGGCGGATATCATAAGGACTGGTATGGCTTACCGGGGGCTCTAAAACCTGTCGATATAAACAGCATCGGCCGAAAAGGCAGTATCGCTCCGGATAACAGGGCCAAAACCCAAGATGGCTACATGATGTTCACGCCATCTGCCACAGCTGACATGGGTTTCGGAGAGTTAGAGTTCTCGGGAGATATACTTGCCCGCCAGAGATGGACAAATGCGATATATTATTCGACGTGGGGCGATGTCGCGAATACACACCATATCCAGACCTTTGGTCTCACTCCGAAAGCGGCTTTTACAGCCGAATTTCTCGGCATAAAAAACAGGCTGCTGGCCGGCATGGATTATTACGGAAATTGTGACAAGATCAACAGCGGCGAATTATCGGCGATGGATAATATAATTATCGACAAGGACACAGTCGGTTTCTACCTTACGGATACGGTTGAATTCCTGCGTTCCTTTATCGTGAACGGAGGATTCAGGACTGAATGGGCGCATTATAAATTTGATCAGGAATCCGTTCTGCAAGGCAGAAGCACAAAAGACCCGTTTGAGTACGCCTGCGAGGCGGGCCTGGTTTATAAATACAACGATAGATCGTCGATATACGCCCAATACTCCCGTTCATTCAGGTTCCCGGTCACTGAAGATTGGTATTCGTCTCTATACATAGACTACTTTTCCGGCAAGGTCACCGGCGGTATGAATCTGGATCTCGAGCCGCAGACAGCCAATAGTTACGAAATTGGCATTAAAGAATACTCATCAAAATATCTGAACGTAAACGCCGATTATTATCTTATGAATATCAATAACGAGCTCTACTACGATTCCATCACCAATAAAAATGCGATCTATCCGAATACGATACACCACGGTCTTGAGCTGAAGACGGATGCCTTTCTTATGGATTCGGTACACGCATTTCTGAATTATACATTTCAAAAGGCATTTTTTGTAGGCGGGGCATATGCCGGAAACAATATACCGATGGTACCGATGAATAAAATATCTACGGGCCTCAAGTATACATTCAAGGATTGCGTGGATGTCGCCTACAGTATCAACTACATAGGCTCGAGAAGGTTTGCGAATGACCTTCATAATACTATGCCCTCTCTTAAAGAATACGTAACTCACGATATAAGATTTTCATACAGAAAGTACGGTTTTGAGATATACGGTGCCATCAATAACATCTTCAACGAGGCGTATTCCGAGTACGGCGCACTCGACTGGAGCCTGACGAGGCCGGGATATTACCCTGCCCCCGGGACCAATGCCTCGATGGGCGTGCGCTATTCTTTCTAAAACGTTCTGGGAGATTTAATTTCCAGCTTGAAATAATTCCGATTTTGCATTATCCTATTATAGCTGCGGAGATGATGTAGTCCCTAGCCGCCTGAATCAAACAGTGGTGGCTTGGGACGATTTGCCAATTAGAAAATAACAGCAAATCGGAGGTTTATATGAGAAAAATATTGGTCTCTATCGCATTGTTAGTCGCAATGGCTGGATCGGCATGCGCTGTGACTACGCCCACCGAGCAGGATTACAAGAATCTTGATGAACTGCGCGCGAAACTCGTTCGCATGCGGCGGGAGATGGATAAATTTATCAAAGATATCGTATCGACATATCCTGATCAGGCGGTGAATGCGGTGGATGTGTTTGGTGCCGACGTGAAGGTGGACGTCGCCCAGACCGATAAAGACGTTATCGTAAAAGCAGATCTGCCCGGAATGGATAAAGATAAAATAGAAGTTACATTAATAAACAATAAGGTATTGAAGATAGGCGGTACCAGAGATGTGGTGAAGAAGGAAACCTCTTCGGGAATGGTAAGGCAGGAGAGGATGACGGGGCGATTCGAGAGAGTTCTCGAGCTCCCGGTCGAATGTATGAATGAAGGCATAAACGCGGCGTATAAGAACGGGGTGCTCGAAATTGACATTCCGAAGATAAAACCAGGCAAAGAGGAAGCGGTTAAAATAAAAGTTCAGTAATCCAAGAGGAGTATAAAGTGAAAGCTTCGGAATTAAAAAAAGGTATGATAATAAAAGACGGGTCAGACTTCCTGATCGTTGTCGAGATGGAGCACAGGACCCCCGGGAACCTGAGAGCAATATACCAGGCGACCTTGAAAAGCGTATTAAACTCCAGGATCGTGAATAGGCGCTTCAGCCCCAGCGATATGGTGGAGAAGGCGGATCTGGATTCAAAGAAGGTCCAATATCTCTATAGAGACCACTCCGGATATCATTTTATGGATATGGAAACATACGAGACATTGACCATGACCGATGAAATGGTGGGTAGCGGCAAAGACTACCTCAAGGAGAATCTTGAGACAGAGTTGTTATATTATGAGCATCGCCCTTTGAGTATTGAACTTCCGGTAAATGTTGCACTGAAGGTCACACAGTCCGCGCCGGGTGCGAAGGGAGATACATCAGGCAAGGCGATGAAACCGGCTACGCTCGAGACAGGCCTCGTGGTCAACGTACCACTCTTCATAGAAGAGGGTGAAAGGGTCCTGGTCGATACCCGTACCGGCGAATATCTCGGACGGGCTTAAGGATGCAATACCCCATTGCTGTAATAGGCGCAGGCGCTTCCGGCATAGCGGCCGCGGTAAGCTTGGGGCGCGGTGGTAAATCCTGCATTATCTGCGATAGGATGCCGCAAATCGGAAAAAAAATCCTCGCGTCCGGGAACGGAAGATGCAACCTCTCAAATGAAAAACTTGACGAGTCATTTTATAACCTTTCCGCGCGAGCACTTGTAAAATCGATATTTGCCCGGTTCGGCGGTGAAGATATTAAAAAATTTTTCCATTCGTTGGACATTATTCTCTGCCATGATGGCGAGCGCCTCTTTCCCGCAACAAATCAATCAATGTCCGTCGTAAAGGCCCTGGAGCTGGAATTGCGAAGGCTATCAATTCCCGTAAAGCTGAATTTCAATGTTACCGCTATCGCAGAGATAAAAGATGGTTTTGCGGTTATTGCCGGATCGGGAGAAAAGATATTCGCAGGTTCGGTGATATTGGCAGGCGGCGGGAAATCTTATTCTGCCCTGGGTTCGGACGGAAGCGCCTATAAATTGGCTGAAAAATTCGGTCATAGCCTGATAGCGCCGGTTCCCGTGGCTGTTCCAATTACCGTAAAAGATAATCTGTGCCACCTGTTGCAGGGGCAGAAGATCACCGCAAGCGCCAGGAGCATGATAGGCGGGAAGATAGTTTCTGAATCACGCGGCGATGTATTATTTACGAAATACGGCTTATCGGGCACTGCAATAATGGATGTAAGCGAAGATATTTCCATAGCGATTAACCGCAACGGCAAACCCGTCGAGGTTTCTGTCGACATGGTGCCGTTTATGAAAGAGGCGGAGCTTGAGAAAGAGCTTTGCAATAGGGCGGGGAGGGGTGTTGCGGCTGAGGATCTTTTAGTGGGAATACTGCCGAATAAATTATCCGTTGTATTCAAGGGGTCGTCGGCCAAGGTTTTAAAGGACAGGCGGTTCAAGGTCTCGGGGACGCGGGGTTGGAATGAAGCCGAATTCACAGCCGGCGGTGTCAATGTAGACGAAATAAATGCAGGCACTCTTGAATCTAAACTTAAGAAGGGCATTTATTTCGCCGGAGAGATACTTGATGTGAACGGCAGCCGCGGCGGATATAATCTCGCGTGGGCGTGGGCATCCGGCTTCGTGGCGGGACTTGCCGCAGGGGAAGGTAAGTAATGCGTAAATTGATACTTGCGTCAAAATCTAAAGCCCGCCAAAAATTATTAAGGCAAATTGGACTTAAGTTTCAAGTTACAGGATCGCTTGTTAAAGAGGATGAACATCTTAAAGGGCAATGCAGTGATTTTGTAATAGGCAATGCCCTCAGGAAGGCGGAGGATGTTGCTGGTAGGCTTAGATCGGGCGTTGTTATCGCGGCCGATACTGTCGTCCTGGTTGGCAACAGGATAATAGGCAAGCCGAAAAGTCTTAAAGATGCATGTAAAGCGCTTAAAGTACTTACCAAGAAGCCTCAATGGGTTTTTACAGGCATAGCTGTGATCGATATCGATACGAATAAGAGATATACCGATTATGAGAAGACGAAGGTGTATATGTATCCGCTGACGGATGCGCAGATAAAGAATTATTTTAAGAAAATATCACCGTTCGATAAGGCCGGTTCATTTGATGTCCAGGGGCCTGGCAGTGTCTTTATCGACCGCATAGAAGGATGCTTCTACAATGTAGTGGGCCTGCCGCTTGCGAAACTTGCCAGGATATTGAAAAAGGTAGGGGTGGAAATTTTATAATAGCAGCGCGAGGCGGAACTTTTGTACCCTTAGCCTTAACATGCTGTTAGCCACCCGGGGCAGGGGGCTTCGCCTAATTTTGCTTTTCCAGGATGTTTATGTTTTATTTTAGTTATTTCGTGTATATTTATTCTTTCGTTCACGGTTTCGTCAATTTGCTTAAGGGACAGTTAAGCCTTAGCAAAATTTCACGGCTCAACCCCACTGCCCCGGGTGGCTGCATAAGTATAGTACATTGTACAAAAGTTCCGCCAATACTAAGAAGCGAAAAATTTTACTGGGTGTGGGCAGGAAATTTTACGGGTGACACGACTGAAGGCTTTTCTTGATTGAGGCGGGCGTGGGATGGGGGTGCCCGCCGTTTAGGATTGCATAATAGTAAGCCCGCGCCCCAATTATAATAGTCCTGTTGCAGGCAATCCTGGCGGGCATACAGACACAACGTGTATAATACTAATTGATTGTGAACCCCGTGCGAGCCCTAGAAAGAAAAGACGAGGTCGCGGCAGGACCCGTAAAATTTATAGGAGATTGGATATGAAGATGTTGAAGTTTGATTTCAATAATATGCTGGAACATAACATCGGACCTAAGCACGGAGTTACGCAGAAAGAGCTTGCCGCAATCGCTCCGAAGGCAGCCATGGCATGTGAACAGATAAGCAGAGTTACTAACAATAAGGCTGACCGAATAAATCTCGGCCTTGAATGGACGCGCCTTCCATTCCAGAACAAAGAGTTTGTCAACGAAGTGCAGTCGATCGGAGACGGCATTGCCCGAAAATATGAATCCGTGATATCTTTGGGCATAGGAGGCTCATATTTAGGCCTCAAGGCAGCCGGGGATGCGCTCTGCCATCCATATTACAACGAATTTCCAGCGTTGAGGCGGGGCAGGCCCAGGATATATTTCGACGGCAACAACCTCGATCCCGAAACGCTAAGTGTTCTCATAAAAAATCTCGATCCAAAGAAAACGTTTGTGATCGTCATATCCAAGTCCGGCGAAACTACAGAGACGAAGGCGGCCTTTACGGTTGTCGAGAGATGGCTTAAGAATAACGTGGGCAGTAAATACGGAAGGCAGATATTTGCCATCACAGATCCCTTGTCCGGAACCCTCCGCAAAAAAGTCGAAGAGAAGCAGCTAAAAGACCGGTTAAGTTTCAGAAACCTGCCTGTGATGAAGGGCGTAGGCGGAAGATTCTCTGAATTGAATATAGGCCTGCTGCATATGGCTATAATGGGCATAAAAATAGGAGACGTCCTTTCGGGCGCGCAAGCAATGGCAGGAAGATGCCGCACAAATCAGGTACACCGGAATCCGGCGCTGATGTATGCCGCGCTTAACACGATCCTGTACAGGCGGAAAGGCAAAACCATTTCGATCATGATGCCGTTTTCCGAGATGCTCAAATCGACCGCAGACTGGTATGTCCAGCTGCTTGCGGAGAGCCTCGGCAAAAAGTATTCACGCACCGGAAGCATTGTAAATGTAGGCAGGACCCCCATATCGGCACGCGGCACAAATGACCTTCATTCGATACAGCAGAATAATATCGAAGGTGAGAATAATAAGTCGACCACATTCATAAAAATCGAGCGCTTTAAAAATGATATCAAGCTTGAGGGGACAGGAGATTTTCTATCCGGCAAATTGTATTCGGAGCTTTTAAGCCTTGCCGAAGAGGCTACCGAATGGGCGCTTGTCAAAGAGGAAAGGCCCAGTTGCACGATAACGATGCCGGAAATCAGCTCATTCAACTGGGGAGAGCTAATATATTTTTTCGAGATGGCAACCACATTTGAGGGGGAACTGCTGAACTTAAACGCGTTTGACCAGCCGGGCGTCGAGGGGTACAAAAACTACATGTATTATAAATTACGCAAGCCCGGGCTCTCCGAAGAAATAAAAAAATCTATAGAAAAAAAACCTTTGGTGAAGAAAAAAAGATTTATAATTTAACGGGTAAGTGATATAATTAATCAAAATTTAAGGAGGGTGTCATGAGAATATGCGGACTGAATTTCTTTATGCTTATGAATTTTGTTTTGAGCTTTTTGATATTCGTTTTCGGCTGCTGGGCATATATAAAGACCAAGAATAAGGCGCCTTTTTATATCGGTGCCGCGTTCGGGTTATTCAGCCTGTCGCATCTGATGTCGCTCGTGGGGATACAGCGAAACTTTAGGGACACGCTTATACTCATAAGGGCATTCAGCTACTTTATCGTGCTTACGACGCTCTACCACATGGGGAGAAAGAGTGTTTAGAGAAAAAATAAAGGTACTTGACTGCACAATAAGGGACGGGGGGCTGATAAATAAGCACAAGTTCGACCACCGTTTTGTAAGAGAAGTGTATAAGGCGCTTTCAGCCTCGGGCGTTGATTACATGGAGATCGGCTATAAAAATTCGAAGAAGCTATTCTCCCAAAAGGAGTACGGCGAGTGGAAGTTCTGTGATGACGAGGATATCAATAAGGTCATCGATGGTATCGAATCGGATACCAAGATATCCGTTATGGTCGATGTCGGCCGTGTTGATATGGATGACGTGAGAGAGCGTAAGGACAGCCCCGTTAGCATGGTAAGAGTAGCTTCATACGTAAAGGATATCGATAAGGCCATACACCTTGTAAACCATTTCGCCGAGAAGGGCTATGAGACGACGGTAAATATCATGGCCATATCTAAGGCGCTTGACAACGAACTTAACGAGGCGCTCCATCAGCTGGAAGAAGAGTCGAAGGCCCTTGTCGTATATATAGTTGACAGCTATGGATCGTTATATCAGGAGTCGATCGAGTTTCTGGTAAAGAAGGCCAGAGGCATACTGAAGACAAAAGAAATTGGTATCCACGCGCATAATAACCAACAGCTCGCGTTCGGCAACACTATAGAGGCGATAATTCATAACGCCAATTTTGTCGACGGCACCGTATATGGACTTGGCAGGGCCGCGGGGAACTGCCCGCTTGAGCTTTTAGTCGGTTTTCTCAAGAACCCGAAGTTTGATATACGCCCGATCCTCGATCTCATATCGAAAGAATTTATTCCATTGAGGGAAAAGATGGAGTGGGGTTATATAATACCATATGCTATAACCGGCATCCTGGACGAACACCCTAAGGCAGCCATGGAACTTCGTGCCGGCGACAATAAGGAAAACTACAGAGAGTTTTACGAAAGCCTGGTAGGAACAGATCTGGATTAATTTATAAGTATCGGCAGGTTTCGCGAAAGTTAAAGCGCGATGAAGCTTGACAGGGCTCAATTTACAATATTTGATGTTGAAACAACAGGCCTGTACCCTTATTCCGGTGACAGGATCTGCGAAATAGCCGCAGCCAGAATATCTCCCGATTCGAATAGGCTTAAAAAATTTCAATCCCTTGTAAATCCGCTTCGTCCCATGTCGTATGGTGCCTTCAGTGTAAATGGTATCACCGATGACATGGTTAAGGACAAGCCCACGATAGACCAGGTCCTGCCGCATTTCCTGAAATTCATAAAGGGCAGCGTCCTCGTTGCATACAATGCGGGCTTCGATCTTGGATTTGTCGAATCGGCCCTCGGCAAAAACAGAGACCTTCTCGCGGATTACCTTGTAGTAGACGCGCTTACGCTTGCCAGAAAATTATTCCGTAACGCGGGCCGTTATAACTTGGGTATGCTTTCCGAGTCACTCGGCATAAAGTCCGATGAAGAGCACAGGGCGATGGCGGATGTGGTCATGACGGTTAAGGTGTTCAAAAAAGAGCTTAAACTGCTTTCGGCGGAAGGGGTGAAGAACGTAGAGGATATTATCTACGCAAGGTCCCGCGCAAACGCTCCCGTAAAGAGGGTGAAGGACTACAAACTGAAACTTATCGAGGACGCAATCCGCGAGGAACGAAAGTTGAACATAACTTACAAGTCCGCCTGGTCCAATGTTGTCACAAATCGTGTCGTGACACCCGTCCAAATCCAGAAAGGTTACGATAAATCATACCTCGTGGCCTATTGTCACATGAAAAATGAGGAGAGAAATTTTCGAGTTGATTGTATTACAGAGATAAATCTGATAGAATAACGCGTGTATAGGTGTTCCATCCGCAAACCTTAAAGGGAGGTCGTTATGATAAAAAGCGTAGAACTTGGAAAAGAAATTGTGATAACGGTTGCGAATAAAGTCGGGATCCTGGCAAACATATCCAAGATACTTGCGGATCATGGTGTTAACTTAGAAGGTATCGCGGGATATACGGTCGACGATGAAGCGAAGATAATGCTCGTGGCTGATGATGAGTTGCGCGCCAAAGAAGCGCTCCAGAAAGCGGGTTACAAGTCGATCAAAGAGAAAGAGGTTATCGTGGTTGACCTCATTA
>JBAZUO010000012.1:0-33074 GCA_041661345.1 Candidatus Omnitrophota bacterium
ACTTGCGCCGTATGGCAAAGACAAATACGAGCATAATCTTACCGGCGAGGATAATGGTGACGCACATTTGAAGAGGACGATAATGGGGCGCGAGGTGGTTTGCGCTATCACAAACGGCAAGCTCGACTTCGGGCCGTGGGAACAGATATTTTACGGGGAATTCGACGGTCAGCGGAAGAAAAGAGTTTTAGTAAAAATAATAGGGCAGTAGCCCGAATAAGGAGAACAGTAATGAATAAATTTTTGAAGGCAGGGATCGTCGTAATAATCGCTACAGCGCTTCTTATCTTATTGTACAGGCTGGTATTCATAAGGACCGTCGACTATGAAATTGCGGGGATCAAAATACCATGCAAGTACAGCATACTGACCGGCAGCGTCAAGCCGATATCGGATTACAAAGGAAATCGAAAATTAAAAACGGTAGAAACGACAAAATCGAATAAGCTCGGCCTGTCGGAAGAACAGGTTGTAATAGCAAAGCTCAGATGGGCCATATTTGAGCAATGGGCAGACTCCAGAGCTGAATACAAGGGATGGCGGGATAATCCTGCAGTCTTCAAAAAGGCGAATGATAATTTCAAACAACTAATTAAAAATAACCGGCAATAATAAATCTATTTACAATGCGTGCGGCAGATAGTATAATCCTGCGTGACGATTGGGCAAAATAAAAAAATGCATAACGGGTTCGATAATGAGAAGTACTTAAAAGAGCAGACTGCTGCAATTGTCGATCGTGTCAAAAAATTTGACAATAAATTATACCTCGAATTTGGCGGCAAGCTATGTTTCGACTATCACGCCGCAAGAGTCCTCCCAGGATATGACCCAAACGTCAAGATAAGGCTTCTCCAATCGCTTAAAGACAAGATAGAGATCGTCCTCTCCATCTACGCCGGAGATATCGAAAAGGGCAGGGTTCGCGGGGACTTCGGGATAACTTACGACGCCGCGACATTCAAACTTATCGATGACCTCAGGAAGTGGGGGCTCGATATATCTTCGGTCGTCATCACAAGGTTTAATAATCAACCATCTGCCGTAACGTTCAAAAATAAACTCGAACGCCGGGGTGTAAAAGTATACATCCACTATCCTATCGAAGGATATCCGACGAATATCGACCTCATAGCAAGTGATGCGGGCTTTGGTAAGAATGATTACATCGAGACAAAGAAACCGATAGTCGTCGTAACCGCGCCCGGGCCGAACAGCGGCAAGCTTTCTACATGCCTTTCACAGCTATACCAGGAGCACAAACGCGGCGTAAACGCGGGCTATGCCAAGTTCGAAACATTTCCGATATGGAACATCCCCTTGAAGCATCCGGTAAATATTGCTTACGAGGCCGCGACTGCAGACATTCTCGACTTCAATCTTGTAGACCCGTTTCATCTGGCAAAATACAACGAGACGACAATAAATTATAACAGGGATGTTGAAAGCTTCCCGATACTTAAACTCATACTGACCCGTATACTGGACAAGAAGGCAAACCTGCCGGTATACAACTCTCCCACAGATATGGGTGTCAATAGGGCGGGTTTCGGCATAGTGAACGACCAGATCGTCCAGAAAGCAGCAAAACAGGAGCTGATAAGAAGGTTTTTCAGGTACAACTCGGAATACGTTCTGGGTATAGAGAAGAAAGAGACCGTCGACAAGGTAGTCCTTCTCATGGAAGAGATGGGCGTCAAGGTTACCGACAGAAAGGTCGTAGCCGCCGCGAGAGAGGCCGCTGACGATGCGGAGAAAACCGGCAAGGGCTTCGGCGGGATCTATTGCGGCGCATCGCTTGAACTTAAGGATGGACGTATCATAACCGGTAAAAATTCGAAATTAATGCACGCCTCATCCAGCCTTGTCCTAAATGCGATAAAATTACTTGCCAATATTCCCGATGAGATATTGCTGCTGTCGCCGCACATCATAAACCAGATATCAAAATTGAAAGAGGGGATCCTCAATCTAGAGCCTGAAAGCCTGGATATGGAAGAAACCCTGATAGCGCTCTCGATAAGCGCCACAACAAATCACACCGCGGAGATAGCCTTAAAGAAACTGATAGAATTAAGAGATTGTGAAATGCATATAACCCATATACCGACGCCCGGAGATGAGGTCGGATTAAAAATGATCGGCGTAAACCTCACTTCAGATGGCAAATTCTCTTCCAGGAACCTCTTCGTAACTTAATACCACTCTTGACAGACTGTTAGCGACTGTGCTAGAATGCAATTGGTTGGGAGAAACGCACATTCTTAGGGAGTGTGAAGTAATATGAAAAAGCAGATATTGACGGGATCTCCGGATGTTGAGTATAGAGGGGAGTGCAACATACAAGGGTAGTAGTATAGCCAAAAGGGCTCATTACGAGGCCAGAGGGACAGTCGTCTCTGCTGGCCATTTTTATTTTACAAAGATTACGATGATCAATAAAATATTGCGGAGACCAGAATGAAGGCAATTCTCATATTGGAAAATGGCAGCTGTTACGAAGGTATATCCATCGGCACGGCGGGAGAGAAAATAGGCGAGGTCGTGCTCGATACGGCCGTGGTAGGCTATCAGGAAATGATGACGGACCCTGCCAATGCCGGAAAGATACTTGTATTAACCTACCCACTCATAGGAAACTACGGCATCGCGTCAAAGTTCAATGAGTCGGGGAAGTGCTGGCTAAATGCACTCGTCATAAAAGAGGCCTCAAGAATCTATTCTAACTATCAGGCAGAGGGCTCATTCGACGATTTTCTCAAAAAAGAAGACGTCTTAAGTATAGGCGGAGCTGATACACGAACGCTGGCCGTAGAGATCAGGGACGGCGGCGAAATGCTGGGGATAGTCTCGACTCAGAGCACCAGAAAAGAAGACCTCCTGAAAAAGGTTAAAGCGGCAGCAGTAAGCTATAAAAAGGATTACATAAAAGATATTTCTATTAAGAAACCCATGAAAATTGCGGGATCGTCATCCTGTGCGGATATTGCCGTCCTGGACCTGGGAATGCCAAACAGTTTCATTAAACAGCTAAAGACGCTAGGATGCAATTTAACGCTTCTTCCCTATAATACCTCCACCGAAGATATATTAAAAACCGGCGCAGACGGTTTAATAATATCAAGCGGCCCCGAAAATGATATCGCGCTACCGCAAATATCTCAGACCGTCAAGACGCTAATCGGAAAAATCCCAATGCTTGGCATCTCAACCGGCCATGAGGTTATAGCTATGGCGCTGGGCGCAAAGTTAAAGAGATTGAAGATAGGCCATCACGGCGTAAATTACCCGGCGAAGAGCCCCACCTCCTTCAAGGGGGAGATCACCGCTCAAAACCATTCATTCATAGTAGATGAAGCGTCTCTTAAGGACAGGGAAGAAATAGCCATTACCTTACGTAATTTAAACGATGATTCCGTAGAGGAGATGGAGTCAAAATCGCTAAAGTTTATTTCCTGCCAGTACTACCCCGTAAGCCCGGGATTCGACGAGGTGAATTCGATTTTTACGAGATTCCTTAAATTAATAAAACCTAGATTCGCGGTCAAAAAACGCGTAGTAAGCAAGAATAGCGAGGTAGAACATGCCAAAGCGTAAAGACATCCATAAGATTCTAATTATCGGCTCCGGCCCGATAATTATAGGCCAGGCGTGCGAGTTCGACTATTCAGGCTCCCAGGCTTGCAAAGCGCTCAGGGAAGAAGGTTATTTCACTATTCTCGTTAATTCAAACCCGGCCACGATCATGACGGACCCGAATATGGCAGACGTTACATACATCGAACCTTTAACTGTTGAGGCAGTCACGGAAATAATTAAGAAGGAAAGGCCCGATGCCATACTGCCCACGCTTGGCGGACAGACGGGATTAAACCTTGCCTTTTTTTTAATGAAGAAGGGCATACTTAAAAAATACGACGTTGAATCGATAGGCGCCGGTGTCAGCGCGATCTCCCGCGCAGAAGACAGGGAGCTATTCAAAAAGGCAATGCAGGAAATAGGTATAGGCGTCCCCAAGAGCGGGATCGCAAGAAACATCGAAGAGGGTATAAAAATAGGGCTTGATATAGGCTTTCCGCTGATCCTCAGGCCCGCGTATACGCTTGGCGGAAGCGGCGGATCGATCGCTTATAATAGGGAGGAACTTGAGGCATCTCTTGCCAATGGCCTCGAAATCAGCCCCGTCCACCAGATCCTGGTCGAGCGATCGGTCATGGGCTGGAAAGAGATAGAATTTGAAGTGATGAGAGACTGCGTTGACAATGTCATAATGATAACCTCAATGGAGAACGTCGACCCGATGGGAATACATACGGGTGACAGCATCGTCGTCGCCCCATCCCAGACTTTAACTGCCGAAGAATATACCAAATTCGTAAATCTTTCCAAGAAAATAATCAGGAAGATCGGGATAACCGGCGGCGGCGCAAATATCCAGTTTGCCCAGAATCCAGATAACGGAGAGATAGTAATAATCGAGGTCAACCCGAGGCTCTCCAGAAGTTCCGCGCTCGCCTCGAAGGCAACGGGATTTCCGATAGCAAGGGTAGCGACAAAGCTGGCGATCGGCCTGACACTGCCGGAGGTATTGAATGAGGTTACGGGGATGACAACGTCATTCTTTGAACCGACAGTAGATTATTGCGTATTTAAAATATGCCGGTTCACATTCGAAAAGTTTCCTGGAACGGCACGCGTTTTAAACACATCGATGAAGGCAGTAGGTGAAGCGATGTCGATAGGCAGGACCTTCCGGGAGGCCCTGCAGAAGGGCATAAGATCTATCGAAACCAGGCGTTTCGGGTTCGGTTCAGACGGAAGGGATAAGTTCGACGACAGTTCATTAAAGGCACCGTCGGAAGAGATGATCGGTGAAATAAAAGAGCGGATAAGGGTTCCAAGCGATGACAGGTTATTTTACATCAGATACGGGATCAAGATAGGGCTTACCAACAACGAGATATATGAACTCTCCAAAATCGATAGGTGGTTTATCGACAATTTAAGGGAGATCGTGGAGCTGGAAGAAGAAGTAAAAAAGTATCGCAACGTTAAAAAGGACGACGAGGTAAAACTCCCCGAGGAGCTGCTTCTAAAAACCAAGTCTTTCGGATTCTCGGACGTACAACTCGCGTTCCTTTTAAATTCAACGGAGAATAATGTGAGAACGACAAGAAAAAATAGTAAAATAACGCCTTCTTATAAATTGGTAGATACTTGCGGAGGCGAATTCAAAGCTAAAAGGCCGTATTACTACTCAACTTATGAAACGAAGGATGAGTCCAAGCCTTCGAACAAAAAGAAGGTACTGATCTTAGGCGGCGGCCCGAACAGGATCGGGCAGGGCATTGAATTTGATTACTGCTGCTGTCATGCCTCTTACGCGCTCAAAGAAGAAGGGATCGAAAGCATAATGATCAATTGCAACCCGGAAACGGTCTCAACCGATTACGATACTTCAGATAAACTCTATTTCGAGCCGCTGACGGTAGAAGATGTAATGAATATAGTCGATATCGAAAACCCGATTGGCGCCATAGTCCAGTTCGGCGGACAGACACCCCTTAATATCTCCGGGGCTCTTTCGAAAGCAGGTTTAAATATTCTCGGCACCAGCCCCGACTCGATCGATATCGCTGAAGATAGGAAACGTTTTCAGCAAATGCTCAAGAAGTTAAAACTGAAACAACCCGAAAACGGTACCGCCACATCCTATGAAGAAGCGCAGAAAGTCGCAGAACGCATCGGCTATCCCGTGGTCGTGCGTCCGTCATTTGTACTCGGGGGAAGGGCTATGGAAATCGTATATGATGAGAAGGGCCTAGCCGATTACATGGCAAAGGCTGTCGAGGCCTCTCCCGAACGGCCAATCCTGATCGACAAGTTCTTAGAGGATGCCATAGAGGTTGATGTCGACGCTATCGCAGATGGTGAAACCTGCGTTATTGGCGGCATATTGGAGCACATAGAGGAAGCCGGTATCCATTCCGGCGATAGCGCAATGGTACTGCCTCCGCACACGCTGGGTAAGGACACGATCGAAACGATCAAAAAAAATACATACGCAATGGCTATGGAACTAAAAGTAAAGGGCTTAATGAACGTCCAGTACGCCGTGAAGAATAATATCGTCTATATCCTTGAAGTAAACCCCAGGGCATCGCGAACAATTCCTTTCGTAAGTAAGGCTGTAGGAGTACAGCTGGCAAAACTTGCGACAAAGATAATGCTGGGCAAGACTCTAAAAGAACTGGGCTTCACAAAAGAGAAAACGATAAATTTTGTTGCGGTCAAGGAATCGGTCTTTCCGTTCATACGATTTCCCGGCGTAGACGCAATACTCGGGCCCGAAATGAAATCGACCGGAGAAGTGATGGGCCTCGATACAACATTCGGCGCCGCATACGCCAAGAGTCAGATAGCCGCGGGGCAAAACCTGCCGACCAAAGGCAGCGTATTCATAAGCGTCAAGAATCAGGATAAACGCAATATGTTGTTTGTCGCGAAGAAATTGGCCGATCTCGGATTCAGGATCATGGCTACATCCGGAACTGCGGACGCTTTAAAAAGCAGCGATATCGATGTTCAGGTCTTACCGAAACTTCACGAAGGCAGGCCCAATATACTGGACCTTATTAAAGATAATAAGGTTTCGATGATAATAAATACCCCTTCGGGGAAAGCTACAAAAGAAGACGAATTGAAGATCAGATCCCATGCCATTCTTTACAACGTGCCTTTGATCACGACAGTTTCAGGCGCACAAGCCTCGGTAAATGGCATCGAAAACCTGATTAAGAATAAGGCTGTTTCGGTAAAGAGCCTTCAAGAATATCATGAGAATATAAAGAAGTAAAAAGGCTGCTATGAAGGAATATTGCGGTGTTGTGGGCATATACGGTAATAAAGATGCGAGCCAGCTTGCATATCTTGCGCTCTATGCCCTGCAGCATCGCGGCGAAGAATCGGCGGGGATCGTAAGTTTCGACGGTAAAAAAGTATTCCAGCATAAAGGGATGGGGCTTGTAAGCGATGTTTTTAAAGAAAACGACCTGAAAAAACTAAAAGGGCATCTCGCTGTAGGACATGTCCGCTACTCCACGACCGGCTCAAGCACGGTTAAAAATGTACAGCCGCTTTTAATAAACCACAAAAAGGGTTACATTGCTGTGGCTCATAACGGTAATCTTACCAACTCTGTAGCATTAAGAAACGAGCTGGAAGATGCAGGTTCAATCCTTCAAACCACTATGGATTCGGAGCTGATAGTCCATTTTCTCGTAAGAGACCATAAGAATAATTACAGAGCAAAAGTCGTACCTATAGCGGCACGGCTTGAGGGCGCATATTCTTTCGTAATTGCTATCAACGACGCTATATATGCAATAAGGGATCCACACGGCTTCAGGCCTCTGTGTATAGGAAAACTCGGAGACGCTTACATAGTGGCCAGCGAAACCTGCGCTCTTGATATGATGCAGGCAACCTACGTTCGAGATGTTGAGCCGGGAGAGACTGTAATAATCGATAAGGACGGATTGACGTCCATAAAATCACCTATATCAAAAAAACATGCCTTCTGTATATTTGAAAATATATATTTTGCAAGGCCCGACAGCAATATATTTACGAAAAGCGTATATATAACCAGAAAAAATCTGGGCAGAGCGCTGGCAAGAGAACATCCGGCAATTGCCGATATGGTAATGCCGATACCCGACTCTGGCACTTATGCCGCAATGGGATACGCTGAAGAATCAAAGCTGCCGCTTGAGATGGGATTTGTAAGAAATCATTATATCGGCAGAACCTTCATACAACCAAGCCAGTTAATAAGAGACTTTAAGGTTAAGGTCAAGCTCAACCCTGTAGTCGACGTCCTGAAGGGAAAGCGCATCGTTATAGTGGAGGACTCAATAGTCAGGGGAACTACGTCGAGGGGCAGGGTAAGGGCACTGCGGCAGGCTGGCGCAAGCGAGATCCATATGAGAGTCAGTTGCCCGCCGCTCATCTCTCCATGTTTCTACGGCATCGATTTCCCGACAAAGAAGGAGCTGGTCGCATCAAACCACTCCATTGAAGAGATAAGACAGTTTATAGGCGTTGATAGTTTAAAATTTTTAAGCCTCGACGGGATGCTTAATTCAATGATGCTTCCGAAAGAAGAATTTTGCACCGCATGCTTTACCGGAAATTATCCAACGACGATATGTAAACCACCGTCGAAAAAGGCCCTGGAGAAAACTCGCTGCGCGGGGCTAAAATGAGAGAGAAAATAATCATAATAGATTTCGGCTCGCAATACAATCAGCTCATCGCGCGCAAGGTAAGAGAGCTGAATGTATTCTGTGAGATAGTTCCCCCCAGCATATATATAAAATCCATAAATCCGCTTGAGACCAGAGGTATAATACTTTCCGGAGGCCCGGCAAGCGTCTATCAGAAGGGTGCGCCGACATGCGACCCTGCAATCTTCTCGCTTGGAATACCGGTCCTGGGCATATGTTACGGTATGCAATTAATGGCTAAGACCCTCGGCGGGCTGGTAGTGCATGCACGTTCGAGGAAATATGGCAGAGCAACTTTTACTGTAATAAACAAACACCTTCTTTTTAAGGGTATCCCCAGGAAAAGCACATCATGGATGAGCCACGGCGATAAGGTAAAACGCATGCCGAAAGGTTTCGCCAGGATAGGTTCGTCTAAAAACAGCTCTATCGCCGCGTTTGCTAATTTTGAAAAAAAATTGTACGGAGTCCAGTTCCATCCCGAGGTGGCGCATACCGATCACGGTAAAGATATGCTCAATAATTTTGTAAAGGACATATGCGGCGCACGGGCAGACTGGTCAATGAGATCGTTCGTCAAAGAGACTGTTTCGGATATAAAGCAGGCTGCCGGCAGCAGCAAGGTGGTGCTCGGGCTTTCCGGCGGAGTAGATTCATCGGTTGCGGCGGTCCTGATCAATAACGCAATCGGCCATAGGCTTGCATGCATCTTTGTAGATAACGGCTTACTGCGTAAAAATGAGGCAACTATAGTACGGGAAGTATTTCAAAAGCACTTTAAAATGAATCTGAAAGTTGTCGATGCTTCGCAGGACTTCTTAAGGGCTTTGCGCGGGGTCACGGATCCGGAGAAGAAACGCAAGATAATAGGCAGGTTATTCATAAAAATTTTCGAGCGGGAAGCAAAAAAAATAGGCAATGTAAAATTCCTAGCGCAGGGAACGCTCTATCCGGATTTAATAGAATCACGCTCTGCTTTCGGCGGTCCCAGTGCTACCATAAAGACGCATCATAACGTCGGCGGTTTACCTAAAAAAATGAATTTAAAGCTCATTGAACCCTTGAAATATCTTTTTAAGGACGAAGTCAGGAGGGTAGGAAAAGAGCTCAACATGCCGCCCGAGATACTTGGAAGACATCCGTTCCCGGGGCCGGGACTGGCCGTGCGGATTATAGGCGACATCACAAAAGAGAGATGTGATATCCTAAGGGAAGTCGACGATAGGTTTATCGAGGTACTGAGAAAAGAAGGATTATACGATAAAATCTGGCAGGCGTTTGCCGTATTATTACCGATAAAATCGGTCGGCGTAATGGGTGACGAAAGAACATATGAGAGCGTCGTTGCCATAAGGGCTGTAACGAGCGTGGACGGCATGACCGCTGATTGGGCCAAGATACCGTATGACGTTTTGGGTAAGATATCTAACAGGATCATTAACGAAGTTAAGGGCGTGAACAGGGTGGCTTATGACATAAGCTCAAAACCACCCTCTACGATAGAATGGGAATAGATGCTCTGGAGAATTGAAGTAGGGGAAAAAAACGGTTTCTACGACGCCATAGGGCAAGGCGTTAAGAAGGATATAATAGACCTCGGCTTTAAGGACAAGATAAAGAGCGTTCACGCTGTCCAGGTCTACATCCTTGAAGGCGACATAAGCGAAAACGACGTAGTAAACATCTGCGAAAATCTCCTCATAGACCCTATCACACAGAAATACGATCACAAATCCAATGTCTTCGATGAAAAAAAATACAAGGTCGTAGAAGTTACTTACAACCCCGGCGTAATGGATCCTGTCGAGGAAAGCGCGAAAAAAGCCATCTATGATCTCGGAATAAAAAAGGTACGCCGCGTCAAGACCGCCAGGAAATATCTGATCGAGGGCAAACTATCTTACAGAGACATCCACTCGATAGCGGAAAAGATCCTGTATAACAAAGTCATACAACATACCGTAAAGCCGGGATCGCAGGTCCTTCAAAATGTCCCGCCATATAAGTTCAGCTTAAGACAAGTCAAAATGCTGGGCACTACCGATGTTAAATTAAAAAAGATATCGAAGGACGGCCAACTCTTCCTGAACCTGGAGGAGATGCGCTCGATCAAAAATTATTTTAAAAAACTCGGCCGCAACCCGACAGACTGCGAACTCGAGACCATAGCCCAGACATGGTCCGAGCACTGCAAACATAAAACTTTCAGAGGCCTTATTGAATTCGAGGGAAAAATAATAAAGAACCTTCTGAAATCGACTATCATGAAGGTGACTAAAGAGTTAAATAAACCATGGTGCATATCTGTATTTAAGGATAATGCCGGCATCATACGGTTTGATGAAAAGAACAATATATGTTTCAAGGTCGAGACGCACAACCATCCGTCGGCACTCGAGCCTTATGGAGGCGCCGGCACAGGTATAGGTGGAGTTATACGCGACCCCATGGGCACAGGGCTCGGCGCCAAACCGATAATAAATACAGATGTCTTTTGTTTCGGGCTGCCTGAACAACCATATAATAAATTGCCGAAAAATGCACTTCATCCGAAAAGGATAATGAAAGGTGTCGTAGCCGGCGTAAGGGACTACGGAAACCGTATGGGCATCCCGACCTCGAATGGCGCGGTATGTTTCGATGAAAACTTCGTCGGTAATCCGCTCGTATTTTGCGGAAACGTCGGTATAATGCCGAAAAATAAGTCATTTAAAAAGGTAAACTCCGGCGACTTCATAGTGGTTGTGGGCGGCAGAACAGGGCGCGACGGGATCCATGGAGCGACATTCTCGTCCGGGGAGCTGACCCACGAAACTCATGAAGAATTGGGCTCAGCGGTCCAGATAGGAAATCCGATCCAGGAAAAGAAGATGGCCGATACGCTCCTTCAGGCGCGCGATAAAAATCTTTACAGCGCCTTAACGGACTGCGGGGCAGGGGGGTTATCCAGCGCCGTCGGAGAGATGGCTGAGGAGCTCGGCGCGGAAGTCCACCTGGAAAAGGTTCCATTAAAATACAAAGGCCTGCGGTATGACGAGATATGGATATCCGAAGCGCAGGAGAGAATGGTGCTCTCCGTAGATCCGAAGAAAACCGATGATCTGATTGAACTGTTCGAGCGTGAAAACGTCGAGGCTACTGTAATAGGGAAATTTTTAGATAGCGGCAAATTAAAACTTTTCTACGAAGGTAACATCGTCTGCAATATCGATATGAAATTCCTGCATAACGGCGATCCCGAAGTAACGAGAAAAGCCGTATGGAAAAAACTTAAATTCCCGGAACCCAAGATCGGTTTCAGTAAAGACCTGACCGCCGATCTGACAGGCCTTATGGCGAATCTGAATATCGCCAGCAAAGAGTGGATCATAAGGCAGTATGACCACGAGGTGCAGGGCGGTAGCGTTCTTAAGCCGCTCCAGGGCGTTAACGGCGGAGGGCCGGGCGACGCCTGTATAACAAGGCCGATAATGAACTCTAAGAAGGGGGTCGTCCTCGGCTGCGGGATAAACACCGACTATGGAAAGATCGACCCTTACTGGATGGCGGCAAGCGTTATAGACGAGGCACTGCGCCAAATCGTCTCTGTGGGCGCCGACATAAGCAAAGCCGCGATCCTGGATAATTTCTGTTGGGGTAATACAAATAAGCCCGATCGATTGGGTTCGCTCGTAATGGCGAGCCAGGCCTGTTACGATATAGCCAAGATATACGGCGTTCCGTTCATATCCGGCAAGGATAGCCTCAACAACGAATATTCGGTAGGTAAAAAAACGATATCAATACCGCCAACGCTTCTAATATCATGCATAGCTGTTATGGATGACATAACAAGAGCGGTATCTATGGATGCAAAAAAATGCGGGAACGGCATATACCTTGTAGGCCTTACGCAAGACGAGCTCGGCGGATCGCAGTATTACAAGATGAAGGGTTATGTAGGTAACAATACCCCTAAAGTCGACGCCAAATATGGAAAGATCTTGATGAAGACACTGACCGGGGCAATAAATAAAAAGCTTGTCAGGTCATGTCACGACTGTTCTGAGGGCGGTATGGCCGTAGCGCTGGCGGAGATGGCATTTGCGGGGGGTTTAGGCATGAGTATACATCTGGGCTCATATCAACCTACAAAAAAACAGATGCTTCTAAAAAATCATATCATGCTATTCTCGGAATCCAATACGCGCTTTGTAGTAGAGGTGGAAGACGAAAATAATTTTGAACACGCCATGACTGGCGTACCGATATGGAAGGTGGGCTATATCAGAAATGATAAAGCGTTCAAGATATTTGATCATGAAGAGCGCCTCATAGTAGACACCACTATAGAGGCGCTTAAAACGGCATGGCAAAGCCCATTTAAAAATCTATAATATGAAACCAAGAGTGATTGTCATTAGAACTGCCGGAACAAATTGTGATAAAGAGACTGCGTTTGCTTTCCGGGCGGCAGGCGCGGATACAGAACTTGTTCACATCAATGAACTTGTTCGCGGGGAAAAAGATATAAGCCATTATCAGATACTCGCGATCCCCGGGGGGTTTACATACGGGGATGACATTGCCAGCGGCAAGATACTGGCAAATGAGTTAAGATATAATATGTGGGACCGTCTTCAAAAGTTCATAAAAGACGGGAAACTCATAATAGGGATATGTAATGGGTTCCAGATACTGGTAAAAGCAGGCTTATTGCCTAACTTGTCCGGTGACTTTAAAACTATCGAGGCAACGCTGACGTTGAATGATTCAAATAAGTTCGAGGACCGATGGGTGTATCTGAAAAGGCCTGCAAAAAAGATGAGCGCTAATAGCCGATGCGTCTGGATACGCGGAATCGAGGGCGTTATACAGCTTCCTGTGGCGCATGGGGAAGGTAAATTCATACCAAGGGACAAGAAAGTGCTTGATTGTCTCAAGAGAAATGGCCTGATAGCGCTTGAATACGTGGATGAGTCCGGCAAGAGAAGCGGATACCCGCATAACCCGAACGGTTCTACGGAAAATATAGCCGGAATATGCGATAATACGGGAAGGATATTCGGCCTTATGCCTCATCCTGAGAGGCATATAAACATATATCAAAATCCTGCATGGACCAGAAACTGCAAGGATCCCGGAGTAAAAGCAGATGGTTTTGCGATATTCGCCAATGGGGTAAATTTTGCCAAAAAAATTTGTAATTAGCCCGATTATAGTGTATATTAAATTAAAATAACAGAAAGTTATGGAAGAGGTATTATTTATCATTAAAGCCATTTGATGTCAAAAACGGTAGATACACTGAGGAGACCGGTTTTTAAAGACGATGTGCTTCATAGTCACATCGCCGAAACGTATTTTCGTCAGAAGCCCCGCGTAAAGACCCGCAAGAAAAAACGTGCCCGTGCGCTGAATGTCGATTTGACCAAGACGCTGATTGTGATATTGATATCGTCGGCCGTCTTGATGTTGCTGTATATATCCGCAGCTTACGTACACAAGCAATATATAGACGTGCTGAAGATGAGAACTCAGTCGCTCGAGGTAATAAATTTCATAAACAATGGCTCGATAAACAGATCGATAATATCGAAGTTCGAATTCCGCGGTCACGCAAGGAATATCAAAAATTCTTCTATCAAGGACTCCATAATCCTGAATAGCCCGAAAAAATATAACTGGGCGGATCTTTCTATAAATTTCAAATTCCCGATAGACGTCTCTTCGAGAAATCTGCTCCTCTCGGTGCGCGGCAACACCGGAGGCGAGAAGGTCGGTGTCGTATTACGCGATATAAAAAACAGGTCCATCCGTTTAAATGACCTATCACTATCCTCGAACACAAGCGATAAAGTAATCCGCCTTGCATCATTAAAAGGCGATATCGACCTGATTAATGTCAATCACCTAAGACTAGAATTCGGATACGCGGGAGAATCGGTTCGGGAAATAAACTCCCCGATAGACGTTACCATATATGTTAACAGCATAAGCCTGACGAAGGAGAAATAGATATGAAGACTATATCAATAGCAAATCAGAAGGGTGGTTGCGGTAAGACTACAACGGCCATAAACCTGGCCAGCGCACTGGCCATTTCCGGAAAAAAGATCTTGCTGATCGACCTTGATCCGCAGTCGCACGCTTCTTATGGCCTCGGGATAATGAACCAGACGGTAAATAAATCCGTCTACAATATATTGACAGACAACCCCGACAAGACCTGTCTATTAAGCGAATGTATAATGCATGTGTCGCAGAACCTTGACATAGCGCCTTCCAATATACTGCTAAGCACATTAGAGCAGGAGCTAAAAGATAAGGAAGACGCCGTATCGAGGCTTTATGATGTGATAACGTCAAGCCAGCTTAATTACGATTATATCCTGATCGACTGCCCGCCGAGCCTGGGGTTTTTAACATTCAATGCGCTGAGGGCGGCAGACATGATCTTGGTTCCGATAGATATGAGCGCATTTTCTCTTATGGGAGTCGCGAAACTATTGGGTATGTTGGAACTTATAAAGGTGAAGATCGGACATTCCCCGAGAGTCAATTCACTGGCAACGATATTCGATAAAAGGACCAAGTATTCGGAAACAATGCTCAATGAAATAAAATCCCTGTTCAAAGAACAGCTGCTGACAACCATCATAAGGATGAATGTTGCATTAAAGAAAGCTGTGTCGAAGGGGATTTCCGTTATTCAGTTTGATAAAGAATCCAATGGAGCACAGGATCATTTAGCCCTGGCGAAAGAGATCTTGAAGATCGATGAAGAAGAGGCTTCCAGGGCCGAAAAGGCAAAGGCCGTTATGGTGATAGCCGAAACCCCTGCACCGCAGATAGAAAATTCGACTGGGCCGGAAAGCGTTTCCGTTAACACCTCGGCGATATTGGAAGATACGGTAAGATCCATCGTCAAAGATGTTGTATTCGCGATCAATGCACCTGCGGCGAGGGAAATATATGTCGCTGGAGATTTCAACCAATGGAAGGTAGACGAGAGCGCCCGCCTTACGAAAAGCGAAGACGGCAAGTGGGAGAAGAGGGTGAACCTGTCGCCAGGTAGATACAAATATAAATTTATTGTGGACGGAGAGTGGGTTGTCGATTCACAAAACCCTGAACGGGAGCCTAATAGGTTCGGGACGTTCGACTCCATAGCAAAGCTCGAATAGAGGGGTAATTTTGCCTAACCTGAGAGGTGATTTCACAAAAGAAGATCCATGGCGCATATTCCGGATCATGAGCGAATTCGTCGATGGATTTGAAGAGCTGTCCGATGTAAAGGAAGCTGTTACGATATTCGGTTCCGCGCGGACGCTTCCTTCGGATAAATACTACAAAATAGCCGAGGAGACAGCCGCAAGGCTTGTAAAAAGCGGCTATGCCGTCATAACAGGCGCAGGGGCCGGTATAATGGAGGCCGCCAATAAAGGCGCGAAACGCGCGCACGGAGAATCGATAGGGCTCAATATCCTCATTCCAACGATGCAAAAACCTAATAAATATGTCACGCGGCTCTTGGAATTCAAATACTTTTTCTGCAGGAAGGTCATGTTCGCAAAATATTCAAGGGCTCTGATCGCATTCCCTGGCGGATTCGGCACGATGGACGAGTTCTTTGAAGCCATAACGCTGGTCCAGACCAGGAGGATAGAGCCATTTCCCGTAATACTGGTCGGTAGCGAATTTTGGAAAGGTATGATCCGGTGGATAGAGACTACCTTGCTGCCCGCCAAAATGATTGCAAAGCCCGACACTGAGATCTTCAGCCTCGCCGACACCCCACAAGAAGTAATGGCCGCAATAAACAAATTCTACAAAGCTTAGAAAACAACAGATATAAAAAAGGATGGCAACAGTTCTTTGTAGGTAACGTGTACCTTTAGGCCCGAGAACGGGTCAATGTACTGTTGTCATCCGTATATAAGTATACCTGATATTTTCAAAAAATCAAGCCCCTGAAAACATTGACCATTTCCATAACATACTATATAATAATGAGTTATGAAAACAGAATTTGATGTTATAGTTATTGGCGCCGGTCACGCCGGGTGTGAAGCGAGCCTCGCATCCGCTAGGATGGGATGCGCAACGCTTCTATTGACAATGAGCGCCGATACGATCGGGCTGATGTCATGCAACCCCGCGATAGGCGGCCTGGCCAAAGGTCAGCTCGTAAAAGAGATAGACGCGATAGGCGGCCAAATGGCAAGGGCAACGGATGTATCGGCAATACAGTTCAGGCTCTTGAATACGAGAAAAGGGCCTGCCGTAAGATCAACCAGGGCCCAGGTCGACAGGCAAGTCTACAGGCTTTATATGAAGTCTATTATCGATGCCGAGGAGCGGCTTGAGGTTATGGAGGGCATGGCTGAATCTATCTTGGCCGAAAATAACACCATACGGGGCGTTGTTACCGCCGCAGGGGAGACGCTCTATTGCAAAACCCTTATAGTAACGCCCGGGACATTCTTGAACGGCCTTATACATATAGGGTTGGAGAGCTCTGCAGGCGGTAGAATAGGGGAGAGAAATTCTCGCGGGTTATCGGCCTCACTTAAAAGCTTTGGCTTAGAGATGGGGCGGCTAAAGACCGGCACCTGTGCGCGCCTTGACGGCAAGACTATCGATTTCGACAAACTACCGTCTCAGGATGGAGATAGCGAAATAACTCCATTCTCATTTCGTACGAAAAAAATAACAAGTCAACAGCTGCCGTGCTACATAACCTATACTAACGAGAAAACGCATGAGATCATACGGCATAACCTTGACAGGTCGCCATTATTCACAGGCATAATAAAAGGGACCGGCGCACGGTACTGTCCATCGATAGAAGATAAGATATACCGCTTCCCGGGCAGGAACAGACATCACATATTCCTTGAGCCCGAAGGACTGAATACAACGGAATATTATCCGAACGGCATATCGACAAGCCTTCCGGTGGACGTCCAGGAAAAGATCATCCATTCGATAGAGGGGCTTGAGAATGCTAAGATCGTGAGGCCCGGATATGGCATAGAATATGATTTTGTGCCTCCAACTCAACTCTATCCGACACTTGAAACAAAACTCGTCTCCGGGTTATATCTCGCCGGCCAGATCAACGGAACAACGGGATATGAAGAGGCGGCAAGCTTGGGATTGATGGCGGGAATAAACGCCGCGCTGAAGGTAAATGGAAAGGGCCCATTGATACTTGAACGTTCGAGCTCTTATATAGGCGTACTCATAGATGATCTCGTTACGAAGGGAACCAATGAACCGTACCGGATGTTCACGTCACGCGTAGAATACCGCCTCATGATAAGAGAAGACAATGCAGACACACGCCTTACTTCAATAGGATATAAGATAGGCCTGATAGATGAAGAGAGATATAATTTTACGCTCGAAAAAGAAAAGAGGATAAAAAACGAGATCGAAAGATTGAAAAAAAATGGATCCGAGAAGGCGTTGAAGCGCCCGGGAGTATCTTATGCCGAGGTAAGCCATGATAAAAACAGCCTGTCCGCAGAAGAGATCAGGAGCCTTGAAATAGATGTCAAATATGACGGTTTTATAAAGAGGCAGTTGGGAGAAATAGCACGGCTTGGCAAAATTGAGAGGATAAAAATATTTGAGGGAATAGATTACAGGCAGATACACGGCCTGTCGTTAGAAATAAGAGAAAAATTATCCAAGATCAAACCTTTAAATCTGGGTCAGGCTGCGCGGATATCGGGAGTGACGCCGGCCGCCATTTCCATACTGATGGTCTACCTTGATAAAACGAGAAGATCCAAGTGAAGTTATATAACGACTATAGCTCTTATCTGAAGGAAAAATACGGATGCAAGGTACATAGGATAGGCCTTGATGCCGGCTTCTCATGCCCAAACCGTGACGGCACAAGGGGGGAGGGGGGATGCCTTTACTGCAATAACGAGGCATCGAGATCGGCTTATGTAAACCCCGCGGATAGCATAGCCATTCAACTCAAAAATAGAATAGCTCATTTAAAAGAAACCCGGCCATCCGTGAAATTTATCGCATATTTTCAGGCATTTACCAATACATATGCCCCTGTGGATAAATTAAAGGCTGTTTACGACAATGTCCTGGCCTTCGATGAGATCGTGGGAATATCCATAGGAACGCGTCCTGACGCGATAGATGATGACAAGCTGAAACTCATATCATCATACCTGAATAAATATGAGGTATGGATAGAATACGGTCTTCAGTCGATACATGATAGAACGCTAAAATCTATCAAAAGAGGCCATACATACAATGAATTCCTAAATGCATTCAAAAGCACTAAAGCTTACGGTATACCTGTATGCGTTCACATAATATTGGGACTGCCCGGCGAAACAAAGAGCGATATGATAGAAACGGCCAGGCGCCTGACCGATCTTAAGATAGATGCCGTAAAGATACACCTATTGCACGTACTTAAAGGCAGTCCTTTGGAAAAATTATATTCTGAGGGCAGGATAAAACTGTTAACCCAGGAAGAATATGTCAACATAGCGTGCGACTTCCTGGAAAATTTATCTTCGGATATAATTATACAGCGCCTTACCGGGGAAGGAACGAGGCTTAGCCATATAGCGCCAGCCTGGGCACTTGATAAGATAGGGACCATTGATAAAATCAGGGAAGAGTTGACAAAACGAAAAAGTCATCAAGGATATAAGCTGATCACAAATATTTAAATTTTTGTGCCATCCTCAATAACCGCGTTCTTCGGGATTATGACGATACCATCTCTTATAAAGTAATTTGGCCCATCGAAATTTTTTAATTTACCGGCATTCTTTACTATAACGTTTCTGCCGATCCTCGCATTCTTGTCAATAATGGCCTTGTCTATGCAGGTATTATCTCCTATGCCGACCCTGATCCGATCCCTGGTATTACTATTTTCATAGTAGTCGGCACCCATGATCACCGTTCTTGAGATCCTGCAGCCTTTTCCCACCATAGACCTTAAACCGACTATGGAATTCCTGATCTCAGCATCGTTGATAACGCATCCTTCCGTGATAAGCGAACGTTCAACCTTGCACTTGAAGATCCTGGCTGTTGGAAGAAAACGCGGCCTCGTAAATACAGCACCTTGATAAAAGAACGAGAAATGGGGATTAGATGATGCCATTTCCATATTGACATCATAGAATGATTTTATCGTCCCAACATCTTTCCAATAACCGTTAAATACATATCCGAAACTTTTCAGCCGTTTTATGGAATGCGGGATTATCTCCTTACCGAAGTCTATATCATTACCTTGCAGCGCCTGCGCAAGCGCCTTGGCGTTAAAAACGTAAACACCCATCGATGCCAAACAATGTTTATTGGATATAAAACCTCGTAATTCAGAAACGCCCTTCGGCTTCTCCTTGAATTTAATGATCCTGCCATTTTTTCCAAGCTTTAAGATACCGAGCTCGCGAGCTTCATCCGGCCTTACTGGGATCGCTGAAATAGTCAGATCCGCGCCGCACTTTCTATGAAACGCGATCAGCTCCTTATAGTCCATATTGTAAAGCTGGTCGCCCGATAAAAGCAGGATTTCTTCGTCGCCTTTAAGCTCAAGATGAAGAATATTTCTTCTCACTGCATCGGCCGTACCCTGAAACCATGTAGTATTATCGAGAGTCTGTTCCGCCGCTAATATACGCACGAAGGCCCTTGAAAAATAATCAAATCTGTATGTATTGTTTATATGGTTGTTCAGGGATTCGGAATTGAATTGCGTAAGCACATAGATGTCTTTAAGCCCTGAATGAAGGCAATTGCTGACAGGTATATCGATCAGGCGGTACTTTCCGCCTATTGGAACAGCCGGTTTGGACCTGTACATGGTAAGGGGGAAGAGGCGCTTGCCCTGACCTCCTCCTAAAATAAGCGCTTTGATCCTTTTCATATGATCCCTTTCTGGTATAATACAGTAAAGTATATCATAAGAATCCGCAAAGACAAGGCGATAATTCTTGACAGCAAAAATCTTTGAACCTATACTGTATATGGTCAAAAAAAGGGGGGATTATGCGGTATATTTCAGTAATATTAATTGTACTATTTTTATCGTTCCAGATAGGCCTGGATGCCTCAGCCGAGAACAAATGGACAAGGCTTGTGGAAGAATCCGGCAAAGTGTTGGATGATATTCAGCAGATGCCCGATCAGGGTATCCCGGAAGATCTAATGCGCAGTTGCGCCGGAATAGCTATATTCCCGAACACGATTTCAGCCGGCTTCGTAATAGGCGGTAAATACGGGCAAGGTATCATCATGATACGCGACAAAGACGGCAAATGGTCGTCTCCGGCTCTATTTACCATAGCTGGAGGAAGCCTCGGATGGCAGCTTGGAGGTCAGGCAACCGATTTCGTGTTGTTGATTACTAATAGAAGAAGTGTAGATGGTGTTCTGCAGGGTAAGTTCAAGTTGGGCGCAGATGCCTCGGTAGCAGCCGGTCCTGTAGGCCGGGCCGCCGAAGCCTCAACTGACGCTCACTTAAAGGGCGGTATATTGTCATACTCCAGGAGCCGTGGCCTATTTGCGGGCGTAAAACTTGAGGGGGCTGCAATAGCGCAGCATTGGGACGGAAATGCCGAACTCTACGGAGAAAGCCTATCAGCCGAGGATATATTGATAAAGAACAAGGCTAAAATGCCTAAATCGGCAGATGGCATATTAAAGATTCTAAACAAGTATACATACAAGAACCAAAAATAGTCGATTATCCACAGGAAATAATCAAATAGCCATAACTTATTCAATAACAACAAGTTGTGGCTATTTCTTTCTATATGTCTAGTTAACATAAGATATATAGTATCAAGGACTTACGACAAAACGTAGTCCTTTTTTTGTCGAATAGATTTCAGTTTCTCCGACGAGACGTCAAATTTGCCGTCGATAAGACGACAGTTTGACGTCTTTTTTATTGCAATTTTTTTTCGTCGAAAAGAAGGCAGGATGACGACAATGACAACGAACCGCATAGGAAGACAGGTTTTTTTTAATGAAATCATGCCAGGGCGCCCTAACCGTGAGGCGGGCAACCGAAGGAGAAATCTGCCGGTCTATGCACCCTGGCTTCTTCTTTTTATACTACTCTTTTCCGCGCAGGCTTTCGCAGACACAGCTTCCTATTACACACTCGAATCGTGTCTCGCCGAAGGCTCGTCGGGAATCATGGCGAATAAGGAGGTGATGGACAATGAAAGTCTTACTTGTGCAAGTTGGTTCTATCCTTTTGGGACGAGACTCAAAGTTTCAAGCGTGGATACGGGGCGGTCGGTCGTATGCGTCGTTACTGACAGGGGGCCGAGTAAGAAGCTTGTCAAAAAAGGTCGCGTCATTGATTTATCGGTGGCAACTTTCGCAAAACTTGCACCGCTATCGAAGGGCGTGATTAAGGTAAAAATAGAGAAGGTATCACAATAACAAAAGGGGGAAGACATGGGAGAAAAAAAAGAAACAAAAGATATGACAATCCGAGAACTGATTTCGTCGGATACATATAAAAGGCAATTCGCTATGGCGTTGCCGAAGCATTTAAAAGCGGAGCGATTCGTAAGGATAGCACTTACGGCCATTACAAGAACGCCGAAGCTTGCGAATTGCACACAGGCAAGCCTTGTTTCATGCTTGCTCGATTTGTCGCAATTAGGTCTTGAGCCCGACGGTAGGAAGGCGCACCTTATTCCTTACGGCGATAAGTGCACGCTCATTATCGACTACAAAGGTCTCGTAGACCTGGCGCGCAGATCGGGCGAGATAGCCGACATACATGCCGATGTCGTATGTGATAAGGACCTGTTCGATTATTCCTTCGGCACGGACGGAAAACTCGTACATAAGCCAGCGTTAAATAAAAGAGGAAAGCCTATCGCGGCATACTCTTTTGTCCGGCTTAAAGACGGTTCTTCGAGCTATGAGGTTATGTCGCTTGACGAGATCGAGGCGATTCATAAGAGGTCGAAGGCCGCGAAAGAAGGTCCTTGGATTACGGACTGGAACGAGATGGCGAAAAAGACCGTATTTCGCAGACACTCGAAGTGGCTGCCTGTATCAAGCGAGCTGTGGCAGAAGGCGATAGAGAAAGACGCGGATACTCCGATAGACATTAACCCCGACGATGTTCATGTGGAGCAACCGGGTAAGCCGGAAGTCAAACAGCCGGAATCTATCGAACATAAGCCGGAGCCTATTACACCGGCGCAGAAGAAGACCTTGGAAGATTTGGCTAAGAAGGCCGGAGACGAGAAAACCTTCGAGATTCTAACGGCCCTTAAGGTCAATTCTATCGACGAGCTTTCTACGGAACAGGCGAAAGAAGCTATCGAAAAACTGACAAAGGTGGCCTTTGGAAAAAAGTAATCTTCCAAGAGTAACGGAAATATTAAGGGCGGAAGGGCTGATAGACTTCTCTAAGGTCCCGCAGGATATTATGGAGAGGGCACAGCTTTTCGGAACAGCCGTTCATTCCACAACCGAGCTATGGGATAAGGGGACGTTAAATCTTATGAAACTCGATCCTCTCCTTATACCATATCTCGAAGGGTGGAAGAAGTTTATCAAGGACTATGGCATTTCCTTTAAACCCGACGAGATAGAGAGGCAACTTATCTCTATAAAGTGGGGATTTAAGGGAACGCCGGATAGGTGGCCTATCGTCCAGGGTAAACGCACCTTAATAGATTTAAAATCCTCAACTGCAATGTATCCCTCAACGTCGATACAGACGGCCGCTTATCAGATACTTTTAGAAGAAAATGGTATTAAGGTCCAACAGCGTTGGGGGATCCAACTTAACGATAAAGGAATATACAAAATAATTCCGTATACAAAACTAAGCGATCGGACGGTTTTTTTATCCGCGCTTAATCTTTGGAAATGGAAGAAGGAGAATTTATGAAAGAAATCACGATAGCACCAATCAATACAGAACAAGCCGACGAAGCCTCTAAACAGGCCGTTGCTACGCTTACAGAAGTCCGTAGCATAACAATCAAAAGCCAAGACGGGTATGATAAGGCTTCTGAAGTTTTGAAAACTATAAAGGGCAAGATAAAGTTACTTGATACTCTACGGAAAGGCATAACTAAGCCGCTTGACGAGGCCAAACAAAAGGTTATGGACCTATTCCGAACACCTCTTGAACACTATGAGGAAGCGGAAACCGTATTAAAGAAGGGTATGTTGACATACTCAGAGGAACAAGAAGCATTGCGCCGCAAAGAACAGGAAAGGCTTGAACGGATCGCCGCGGAAGAGCGACGGAAGAAAGCAGAACAGGAAGCCGAATGGCGCCGGAAAGAAGAAGAAAAGCGCAAAGAGGCCGAGAAATTGGCGCGCGAAGCCGCGAGAGAGAAGGACGCTAAAGTTAAGGCTGAAAAGGAAGCCCTAGCAGCTAAGGCAAAAGCAGAAGCCGATAAAGCCGCTTCTAAGGCCGACGAGAGAGCTTTCGAGCAGCAGAATATTATTGCGCCGACTGCCGCGCCGAAGGTTGAAGCAGTCGCCGGTGTAAGTTACAGGGATCAATGGACGGCAGAAGTAACAGACTTCGAGAAATTACCGAATGACTACAAATTGCCGGACATGTCGAAGCTTAATAAGGTAGCGCAAGCAACGAAGGGAACGCTTAATATTCCCGGCGTGAAGTGGAATAAGGAAAAAATCATATCCAGTAAATCGGCATAGAACTACGGACCTGGGCACGTCCTTAAAAGGCCCGCTAAGGAGGTCCTTATGGTACAAGACCTTTTTACGAAAGTAAGACACGATAAGAAAGAGCAGCTTTTTGAATTTATAAAGGCCCGACGGTATGTCAAGACTTCCGATGTTATCAGGTGGGGCTTAGACAATTATCATAACAGGGCCGATAGGGACGCGCGCGATCTTGCCGGAGAAGGCAGAATCAGGCGCATGAATACAGAAGTTAAAGAGCGAATATTTGGACACCTTAAAGAAGATGTGTGGGAAACAGTAGAACCTAAGGGGCAATAATGTCTTGGCGAAAGAGTTGGCCTAAGTTAAATATTTACGGAAAGAATGGCGATGGGATTTGTGCCAAAAGAAGACTGTTGCCCGACGAAAGGTCAGTATGGGATGACTACCTTGACCTGGCTCAAATATCACCCATTAGGGGTAAGGTTTGTATTGCGGCAGACATAGGATATTCTCCCGATCAGCTATCAAAAATACTTAAGACTGACAAAGAGATTATAAACCGTGCAGACAAGCACCTGGTAAAAGAAGGCATGATAACGATAGATGAAAACAGAGTTATATCAATAAGTAAGTGGTCAATATACCAATCGGAGTACGCAAGGCTATTACAGTATAGAGGTACACACAAAGGTACAAAAAAAGGTACATCTAAAGGTTACAAGCAAAACTCTCGTATAGATACAGAAAGAGATATAGATACAGAAAGAGATAAGAAGAAGCTTAAGGAGCCTTTAGATTTTACCTACCTTGAAAAACAAAACATCCTCAACCTATTAAAGACATTCAAAGGTGACAAAGAGGCTCTGAAGCGACACTTAAAGGGTATGCACTTCTACGAGGCTAGAATCATAGAAGCGTTTGAAAAAGCTGGTGTGAAATGAACCCCACTATCTCAGTAATAATACCCTGCTTCAACGAAGAAGCCTTAATTGAATGTAAGATACAAAATATCCTAGGCCAGGACTATGAGGGCAGACTTGATATTATAATTGTAGACGGCGGATCTACCGACAAGACGCTTGATATAGTTAAATATTACATAGATTGCTACTGGAAAGAACAAGGTCCGAAACTTGACGATCGTATTCTTAGGCTTGAGAAGGCTCCAAAAGGCAAAACTCACCAGGTCAATGAGGGTATTCATAGGACAATTGGAGAGATTATTTTTGTAACTGATGTTGACGCAGTAATGGAGCCTGGCTGTATTCGCACAATCGTCGAAGAATTCTCGAATCCTAATGTGGCCGTAGTCGGTGCCTGTTCGGTACCTGATAAAGCCGTCTTTTTGGATCCACTATGCTGGCGTGTAAGTAATTTTATCCGCTGCCTACAAAGCCGGATATGTACGGCGCCCTGGGTTATAGCAACCTGCTATGCTTTCCGCAAAAATCTATTAAGCGAGTATCCCGATGATGTAATAGCGGACGACGCTTACTTTCCACTATGGGCGAATTTCAAAGGCTATAAGACTATCTATACCGACAAGACTACAGTGCGAGAAGTCCGCAATCCTACGAGTTGGAGACAATTCTTCTATCATAAACACCGCAAGGCCAATGCACTACTTCGGGAATTTACGCGATTCTCGTATCTTATGCCTTATGCGCGGCCTGGTTGGAAGGTGTTATTTATGACATGGTTTGCATTTTTGATTTTGGTAGCCGGGTGGAGCTATCCGTTCTTTAAACAAGATAGTTGCTACAGGAAGACGGTGTGAATATGATTCGGACTATCTTAATTACTTTAGCATTGATAGTTGTCGCATTATTTTTGGCATGGCTTGTTTTTTGGGCGTTACAGTTCTTATCGCGTTATATCTAAAGGAGGCCTCATGGTTTTACTCGGACTTGTATTAGCCGCCGCGATTTACGCGCGGATCAAATTAGAAAGACAATATAAGAAAATTTGTGAGGAAGAAAGGGCTTATCTATCTGGAAAAGAGGAGAGGATGTCATGCTTATGAATATCATAATCGGAGTAGTTATACTAGGTGCCGTACTTTATTTTAGAAAACCGTTCAAAGATTACATGAGAGGGTATAGGTTGCGGTAACAACAGGCCTCCAGGGGCCGGAAAGGAATCTGTATGGCAAAATGTATTCACGAAGAAGTTTGCCAACATAGAATTGAGGATTTGAAAACAGGCGAATCGTGTACGATGTCAAAGGTATGCAGATATTTTGAGACTACGGAGCCGGTGCGGGCGCATGATTATGATGTGTTACGCAAGCACCAGGTAGGCAAGAAGCGTAAATATACGCACCACGCCAAGCCGGATACCAATGACGAGGCGGGGATCAGTGACTGCGAGATCACCGAAAAGCAGTTCATGAAGGCCCGGAAGAAAATTATCAATGCCAAACAGCGTGGCAAGCTTGACGAAAATCAGGAACTCGCCTTCAAGTCATTCAAGGGCCTGCATTTTAAGAATATGACTGCCGCAATGAAGGAGCAGATAGTAAATATGGCAAAGGATTTGTAGCATAAACGGAATAGAGAAAGGAGGATAGGTTCGATGAAGGGCACAGTAAAGTGGTTCAGCGATAAGAAGGGATATGGGTTTATCACCGGCGAAGATGGCAAGGACTACTTTGTCCATTATTCGGAGATACAGGGTGAAAAAGGATACAAAACTCTGAAGGAAGGCGACGAAGTAGAGTTTGAAGTAGGCAGCAGTGCGAAGGGCGAGTGCGCGAAGCAGGTAACAAAGGCATAAATCCATCAGTGAGAGATAGGGAAGGCCTTATCGGATGAACTGATAGTGTGTTGGCCGAGCACGAAAGGGAAGCGAGAGCACCTCGTATCGGCCCCTTTTAAAAAATAAAACAAAAGGGGGAAGACATGGGAAAAGGACAAAAAGAATTTACAAATATGTTGCCTGAGAGATCGCCTCTCGGAAAAAAGGCCGTAGAGTTTATTGAGGTCAATGATGAGATACGGAAGCTGGAAGAGCAGAGAGACAAAATTAAGAAAGAGCTTATCAATGAGTTTTTGGCGTCCGGCAAAAACTCTATTAAGGTCAATGGCATAACGGTATCTTACAGCCATACCGAATCAGACAAGCTTATGGTCCGGCAAGAAAAGAAGATATGACAAAGTTTCTCATCAATTTCAGATACGCCTTCCGCTGGCACAAGCCGATATTGACGCTTCGGCTTGTGTGGCGGTTTATTCAGATATTCGTATTTAAGCAACAGCCTTTGCGCTACGTCGATTTCGCTATCGGCTATAAGTGTAACCTTAAGTGCGAGCATTGCTTTGCTGCGGACAAGGCGGATCCGAAACGTGGCCGCATGCCACCGTATTATTTTGCCAAGGTAGTAAAAGAGGCCATGCGGCTCGGCGCGGTAAATTTCAGCTTCCAGGGCGGCGAACCTTTATTGTATTCAGACCTAAAAGACTACATCAAGGCCGCACAGCCGTACAAAAATCTCATATCGGTTACGACAAATGGTACGCTTCTGACACTTGAGAAGGCGAGGGAACTTAAGTCGTGGGGAGTAGATATAGTAACGATAAGCTATGACGACATGCGGGATTCAGCGATATTTTGGGAAGCGTTTCATAACGCAAGAAAAGCAGGGCTCAAAATCACGGTGGGTATAGTGGCTACAAAGACAATGATAGGGCGGTTAGATCATATCGTAGAAGTAGCCGAGAAGTATAGAGTGATTCAAATGCTTATTTTTCCTGTCCCCATGGGAAGGTGGGACAGCCAGGACGTTATGTTATCGGCTGAGGACATAGCGAAGATAAGAACCTACGAAAAGAAGTATCCGTATATCAGAACCGACTTTCAGGCTAACTATGTCCACGAGGGTTGCGGTGCCGGTAAAGAAATACTCTTCATAAACCCTTATGGTGATGTATACCCATGTCCATTTATCAATATTCCGTTCGGAAATTTAAGATATCAGTCTGTAAAAAAGATAAGGGATAAGATGTTATGTCACAAAATATTCCAGGGCTACAGCCAAAAATGCTTAGCCGGAGAGGGGAAGGGCCTTTGGGACGAGTTTTCGTCAGTGGCTCGACCGGCTTCATCGGCAAAGTAGTCGTCGAAAAGCTCTTGGCGCGCGGCGAAAGCGTAATAGGCTTTAGTAAGACGCTCGGCAACGACTTAATGAATTACCGTGACGTTGAATACAGCATGAAGTCGTGCGATCGCGTTATACATTGCGCCGCTTTTGTCAGTTTTAAGACAGAGGATTCGCAGGAAGTAGCACAGATAAATTTTGTTGGAACAGGCAATATCATGAAAGCCGCACTTGTAAATAAAGTAAAAAAGATGGTATTCGTTAGTTCGGCCATTACTCGCGGTATCTCGGTTAAGAAAGACTTTTTTCTATCTGAAACGTGCGAAGTTGATACCAACAATTTAAGAGACGCTTATACATGCAGCAAGATAATGGCTGAAAGGCTGATAGTCGCCGGGCCCGTACCTGCCTCGATAGTCAGTCCGACAACAGTTAACATACCAATGCTGATTGAGAATTTCGGCAACAAGAAAATGCTTATTGTCCCACCCGGCGGAACAAATATCATAGACGTAAGAGATGTTGCGGAAGGTATAATCGCCGCCCTCGATAGAGGGCAGGACAAAGAAGGGTACATTCTCTCAAATGTCAATATAACCTATAAAGACCTTGCTGAAAAAATAACAGGGGGACACGCTTTTGTCTTACCGCGATGGTCGCTAAGGACGGCTAAGTATCTAGCGAGATATGTTAAAGATAAATATACGTCGCCGTTTACTATAACGAATTCCTATTTTTACAAGTATTACTCGAACATAAAAGCAAGGCATGAGATTGGTTGGGAGCCGAAAATTACTTTAGAAGAAATGATAAGGAGATAGACGCAATGAACACGGCAGAGGCGAATAGAAGCTTTTATAATTTGGTGGCGGGGGAATACGAGAAAGCGGATGGAAGACGAAAACAGCAGGCATGGCTTGAGGATATAATTCGTAAATTGCATAAGACCGTAAAGACAGACGGTTATGGCATAAATGATTCAACCTTCCTCGACGTAGGAGCAGGGTCCGGCTACATAACCCATATCGCCTCAGACTATTTTCGTAATCTTATAGCCGTAGATTTATCGGAGGAAATGCTTAAAAGAATCCCTGTTCAGACAAAGCGATATGTATTGAAGTGCGAATCCGCTGAGAAGATGAGTATTGGCTCCGAGAGGGTTGACGTAGCTTGTGCCTTCGCCACCCTTCATCATCTCGAAAACCTCGTTACCGTGTTCAAGGAAATTCATCGCGTACTTAAGCCAGGGGGGATATTTTACGCCGATCATGATATAGAGAGCCACTTCGTCAGTAAATACAAAATGCCACTCGCCGTCTATCGCGCTATCAAAAATAAAAAAGGGGCTTTCGCGCGAATCAGCAAAGAGGCAGGTAAGTTATACGATACTGTCGAACATAGAAAAGATGGCATTGATTCCGACAGAGTAAGGATAACGCTCACAGCCTTAGGATTTAAGCCATATATAACATATCACTGGCAGGGTATACTTCCAATAGACGGAGATTTCAAAAAAGGGCAGGCGCCGATGATGAGAATTTTTGCGGTCAAGCAATAATAAGATATGAGGCATATTGACCTCTTCTCAGGCATAGGCGGTTTCGCTTTGGCCGCCAAAACAGTGTGGGGGGGGGCGTACCAAAATGTATTATTCTGTGATAATAACAAATTTTGTCAGCGAGTATTACGAAAAAATTTCGGGAAGGATATAGTAATTTATGACGATATCAGAGAGGTTACTTCCAACTCCGAGATCAAACGACGCCCTGAAGAATGGGAAAGTAGCACCGACAAAACAGAATGGTCTTCCAGGTGTGATTTGCTCACAGGAGGATTTCCATGCCAACCTTTTTCGGCAGCCGGTAAACGACGAGGCACGGAAGATGACCGCTATCTCTGGCCGGAAATGTTGCGAGTTATTAAAGAGTTCCAACCCACTTGGGTCGTTGGTGAAAATGTTGTTGGGCTCCTATCAATGGCACAGTTCAAAAGTGAAATTGGAGTGGCAAGTCAAACCGATTTATTCGGAAATAGCACAAGTCTTTACACCAAGAAAGGACGAGGAATCCTCTTTGGAATTGTTGGAGAGCTTGAACAAGTCGGCTATACCGTCCAAGTATTTGTTATTCCAGCTGTCGCCGTTAATGCTCCACATAGACGAGATAGGATATGGATTGTTGCCTACCGCGCGAGTATCGGACAGCGAAGGGGCTCCGGTCAAGAATGTAAACATAAATTCGGTGGGGGGATTCAGCCGGAAAAACGCGAAAGGAATAATCCACGGAGTAAAGGTGAAGGACGTAATAGCGATGTTACCAACGCCACAGGTAGCGTTCGACGCTCCGAACAAAAGAAGCAATCAAAAGAACGGCCCAAAATGTATGAAAGAAGCGATGAAGTTAATAGACACTCCGTCAGCTTCAATGCACAAGGGTTGCGGAAGCAACAAGACTGTGAGAAACAGAACGGATTATGCGATAGAGAAAACGGCGAGTGGAGAAAAAACTGGATTGAAGTTGCAACCGAGCTTTGTGGAGTGGATGATGGGCTATCCGTTGAATTGGACGGATTTAAACTATCAAAAGCAGGTCATAGAGTTGAACGACTGAAGGCTCTCGGCAACGCTATCGTGCCACAGGTGGCCGTAGAGATATTTAGGGCAATAAAAAAATATGAGGAGATAGGCATATGAGCGGTTGTGACTACATGAAAAAGAGCTTTAAAGTCCCCATGACCGCAATCGAACCGAAGAACCGCCGTCTCGGCAGAGATAGCAAGGTTATGACTTTTGACTGCGATAGTTGTAAGAATCACGGCAAAGAGATATGTGATAGCTGTACAGGAAAAAGATATTACGAAAGGGTGGAAGATGAAACGGCCTAAGAAGATATTACTGCTCTCATCGAATTACAAAAAGGGCTATATGCGTAATGCGCGCTGCGACTTCGTGTCCTGGAGCGGTACTCAATGGTATCCGATTCAGCTCGGATATCTCGGAGCCTATCTTGAATCACAAGGATATGTCGTTCTTCTTGTGGACGCTCAGGCCTATAATCTTACCGATGAAAAAGTCGGAGCGATATTTAAAAACTTTAAGCCGGATTACGCTGTCGTATATGCAGGCAACGAGAGTTTTGATTTTGACAAAGCCCTGACCGAGAAAATAACAAAAGAGATATGTCCTGCCATACTTGCCGGACCGTTCTATGCGTATAAAACCGCAGGTAAACGAATATGGGGCATATCGGGTTGCCTTGAAAATGGTGTTCAGCAATGGATAGAACAGGGCGCAGACCCGAATACTCATGTATTCGGTACTTATCTGCCTACTCACAAGCTCGATAAGATCCCTTTCGTGAGCGAATTCTTCGCAAAGCGTCTTCACCCAAAATACTATCGCACGCCGTCCGAGCCGTGGCCGTTCGTGTCTATTATGACAGGCCGGGGTTGCTACTGGGGCAAATGTACATTCTGCCTATGGCCGCGCGTTGCCGGAAGCCAGGGTTATTATTGTCGCTCTATTCCGAACGTCATAGACGAGCTTCGTTTTATCGAAAAAATCCGAATCTATAAGTCGGTGATGATAGAAGACGACAGTTTCCCCGAGCGTAGGATAATTGATTTTTGCGAGGCAAAGATAAAAGCTGGCATAAGGATCCCCTGGAGCTGTTATGTCCGGGCTGAGCTTCGATACGAGACAATGGTTCTTATGAAGCAGGCTAAGTGTCTCAATATCCATGTTGGCTATGAATCAGGCAGCGATAGCACGCTTGAACGAATCAAAAAAGGCATTACTGTTGATGAAATGGCGGCCTTTACGCGGCGTACGAAGCGCGCAGGTTTGCATATACATGGTGATTTTTTGATAGGGATAGATCGGGCCGAGGATGAGATAGATAAGACGATACGCTTTGCCTGTAAGATACGGCCTACAACGGCGCAGTTTCAAGTGTACATTCCATATTTTGAAGAGGAGATATGGTATAGACCTTGGCTTGAGCGAAAGGCAAGGATAGCGTATCAGCATTTTTATTCAGACCCACGGGCCTGGCCTGCGGTTATGAGACAACTGTGGAAACCTGCCGTATTGAGACAGTCAATAAAAACTATTTTGGGGGTGAAGGGATGAAGGCAATACGCCTGATTTTGGCAATGCCGTTTTTTCTTGTCGGGGTAATCTCGCTCGTAATTTGTGTTATTATCGCGCGAGGTATGGATGATGTGGGAAATTTCTTATACGGATTTTTTAACCCAGGCTATCCAGGGGGAGGCATATGCAAAAAATCTTGATACTTTTAGCGATAAATATTTTGGCCTACATACGCACGCTGAATTACGAGCCGATAGTAGACGACCAACTTGTACCTAAGACGAAAGGTAAGAATATCATCGACACCTTTTTTCTACACCTGCATTGCCTCGGCTATACGAATTACCGGCTCGCGCGCATACAGCGGATCCTCGTTCATGCGGCTGTTGCGGTATTGATATATCTCGCATTTGGCGCAAATGAGGTCAGCTTCTTTGCCGCGCTCCTATTCTCAATAAATCCGGCGAACAACTCCGGCGCAATTTGGCTGAACGGAATCGGATACTCTATGTCCGCCTTATGCGTGCTCCTGATGATCCTGTGGCCCGGGGGCGCGGTCTTGCCGTATATGTATACTATGGCCTGGCACGTCACGCCGGTATTCGCGCCGCTTCTATTCTTGCTTAAAGGTCCCTGGTGGCTAGTATTCTTAATCGTGCCCTATATCGGCCTCGCATGGCTTGTAAACTGGAAGATCCCGCTATTCAAGGCGCAGAAGGACGCAACGCTCGATGTCCGGGCTAAGGTCAAGCCCACAGCAATGAGAAAACTATATCTACGGAAGCTTGGCTTTATCGTAAAGACGTATGGATACTATTTATGGTTCGCGCTATTACCGCGCCGGATCGGGCTATATCACACGTTCGGATACTCGTTCGGGCTTGGAAAGAAGGATACCGAGAAGTGGCAAGCCCTTACGCCGTTTTTC
>JBAZUO010000012.1:33084-51381 GCA_041661345.1 Candidatus Omnitrophota bacterium
TGGGACGATTGCGGCAGTCGTGTATTGCATAATTCGATATTGGGGAACACCGCTATCATTCGGCCTATTTTGGTATAGCCTATTCATCGCTCAGTGGTGTAACGTCGTAACCTATCAGCAGACAATAGCCGAGCGGTATGTGTATCTGCCGAACGTGGGGCTGATGTTGGCTTTGTCGTGGGCGACATTTCGGTTGCCTTATCCGTATCCATACATAGCGATCGCCATGATAGGCACATTCTACCTGACGAAACTCTTGTACATCATTCCGATGTATCGCTCGCAACATCATTACGTCGAACATAGCATTACGGACTTTCCCGACCAATGGGCGTTATACCTATGGCGCGGTCTCATGGCTCAGAAGAACGGACAGAAGTTTTCCGCGATGTCAGCCTATCTGTTGGGGTTACGGCACCGGCCAAATGACTACAAACTTAACTATAACCTGGCAGGGATTCTTAAAGAACTAGGCTTCCCGGTAGAATCAAAGAAGTATTATATTATAGCCGGGGAATGTCTGAAGGACGAGTATGTAGACGATAAAGAAACGGTCGAGGCGATAGATAAAGCGCGCGTTGAACTCGAAGCGCAGATCGACAAGGAAAGTGGTAAAAATCGTATCGTTTTACCCGGAAGACAATAACATGGACTTACAGATACCCTGTCTTTATGGCTGTAAGGTTTTATGTGAAGTCCACAATACGGTTTTAGAGAAACTTAAGATATTGAGATGTCCGCGTTGCAAAAAGGAGGCTGTATACGATGTTGAGACGAAAACAACCCGAGGCGCATTTGCTAAGGAAAATCCTACTGCTCCTCAAGTTAAAAGGCCTGTATATCGGCAAGGTCAAGACAAAGGGAAGCACGATCCTCAGGGGAGGCGCAAGGACATTTATTAAGGACCAGCTTCAAATGCGCGGCCTTCCCGACGCTTTCGCTTTTGATGGCCGGATCATGTATGCTATCGAGACAAAGGTTAAGCCGAATAAGCCTACGGAAGAGCAGGTATTCTTTTCGGAGATGTTTCATCATCCGCCATATCGGGTATATTTACTGGCCTACGATTGCGAGAGCGTGGTAGAATATATCGAGATGATGAGGAGCCGGTATTCGCATTTGACAAGGAGAAGGGGGTAAACGATGAGATATTTAATCGTAGTCATTATAGCACTTGCATTGGGAGTAGCTGTCGGAATGTTCGTTCATCCTGGAACATATAGACTTGATCAACTAACCTATCATACTTACTACCATGATCTACCCGGAATCGCAATAACCAATAACGGGAAAACTGCTCTCTATGTGGGGGACGACAAGGTAACTAAAGACAGCGGTTATATCCTGAAGCCTGGAGAAGGATTAAGTATGGAGACTAATAAAATAACGATAGTTCGATAAAAGAAGAAGAAGGGGGTAGGGGGATGATGATGATTTATCATTGTTATTTATATTATATAGAGCCCTTGACAATTCAAAAACGATAGTGTATATTTATATTTGAGGATTCTCGACGAGAGGATACTCCGAAGCTGTCAATCTTTTATAGATTTGACGGCTTTTTGTCTTTATAGACATAATTAGTCGCCGGGTCGCTCCCGAAAGACTACCAATAAAAGCAACAAAGAGGCATATAGGTGCCTATACACCTGTGTGCCTCTTTTTTTATTGGAGACAACCTTTCAGACATGAAAAGCGATGAAGTCATATTCCAGGCGCATTTCGATCCAAACAAAACCGCTATCCGTATCGACGGAGAAGGTCAATCCACTATCACATTTACAGCCGATTCTACACAGCTCGCTAAAGTCTTAACGTCGTTCAGCTTACAGAAGAATAGTTTGCTTGAAGTGAGGGTTAAAAGATTGCCTGGAGATTTACAAAATGGGCCGACAAAAGGGAGAGCGAGGACGCGGGGACAAACTATCCGCTGACATGCGTCAGTATGTTTGTGCCTGTCTCGCTACAGGTTTCTGCCCTGAAATAGTTGCCGATAAAATCAAGGAAGAGTATGGAATCGAAGTTGCACCTATCGGAATCAGGCAGAATTATTTACATAGTCCGAAATGGAAAAAGGTCATTGAGGGCTATCGTAAACGGTTTGAGAAGGATATTCTCAAAGAGCCGCTCGCTATTAAAGCGAACCGTCTCAGATGGCTTAATGAAGGCATTAACGAGGCTATGCGATTCAGGCATGACAAGACATATTATTTCGAGGGTCAGGAACTTAGCAAGGTTGAGAAGCGCAATGTCGGGATTGTGGCTGCGCTTATCCGCGAGGCGAGAGCTGAGGTCGAAGGCGAGCGCGGGCCTGAGGTTATCGTACCAGTAGTGGTCTATCTACCAAAGAAGGATAGTGAATAAATGGAATGGTTGCCGCTTCCAAAACAGGAGAAATTTTTAAGACTGCCTTGGTATGAAGCCATGTTCGGCGGTGCTAAGGGCCCGGGCAAGACAGACGCCCTTCTTATGGATTCAACCTATCAAATAGAAAAGCCTAACTACAAAGCAATCATCTTCCGCAGGACATTCCCGAAGCTTCAGGAAATCATCGACCGCTCTCATAAGTGGTTCAGGAAGTCAGCTCATTGGAACGGCGATCTGCATAGGTGGACTTGGAAGTCCGGCGCAACGCTTCAATTCGCGCATTGTAAGAACGAAGAGGATAAATACAATCATCAGGGCCAGGAGTATCACTACATGGGTTTCGATCAGCTCGAAGAGTTTACGGAAAGCCAGTACCTATTCCTCGTAGCGCAGAACAGGACTTCGGATAAGACCCTAAAGTGCTTTGTCCGCTCAACGTCTAACCCGGGCAACGTGGGTCACGCATGGGTAAAGAGACGCTTCATCGACTGCCTGTCTCCGATCGGCGAGCCTAAGTATTTCCTACGCAACGGCGAAGAAGACATCGAGGTGCCGAAAGGAACACCTAAGGCTCTATCCAGGGCCTTTGTATTCTCTCGGCTTGAAGATAACATAATGCTAATGCAAGCCGACCCACTCTATGAATCACGGCTTAACATGCTACCTGAAAAGCTTCGCCGGGCCCTAAGAGAGGGCGACTGGGACGCTTACGAAGGCCAGTATTTCGATGAATGGCGCAAAGAGATACATGTCATACGGCCTTACAATATCGAAGAGCCGCGCAAGAATGTCATCGGTATTGATTACGGCTATGCTAAGCCTTCATCTGTCGGCTGGTATGCGTGTCTGCCAGATGGCGATATCATTCGTTACAGGGAATTCTACAAGGAAGGATACAGCTATGAGAGCCTTGCACGCAAGATTTTAGAGCTTACACCTGCGAGTGAGAAGATAGAGTATGCCGTAGGCGATCCGGCTATATGGGGAGACAGATCTCATCATAAGGACCCGAAAGACGGAGAATTATCCGGCGAGGTAGGAAATGAGAGTATGCAGAAGGTATTCGGTTCTCGCATTACGCTACTCAAGGCCGACAATTCAAGGGTTGCCGGATGGATACGGTTCAGAGATTATCTTCAGCATTTCGTAGACCAATGGGGCCATAAATCGGCTAAGTTTAGAGTATTTTCTACCTGTATCAATTTTATCAGAACAATGCCCGGGCTTATCCATGACGAACTTAATCCTGAAGACGTGGATACGACAGGCGAGGACCACGCCGAGGATGAGGCACGTTATGTCATTATGTCCAGGCCGCCGCTACCGAAGCATTTGCCTAAACCTCAGACACCTACAGAAGAGTTTTGGGGCAGGGTCAAGAAGGATATAAAAGAATCAGAAAACGACGAAGACGGCGAGCTTGTAAGTATCGGACTAGATGGGGCTGAGGCGCTATGAAAATACGATGGCCGTTTAAGCATAATTGTCCGATGTGTGAAAGGCTTAAAGATGAGAACGCTTATCTGAAAGGGCTTGTCAATAGCCTGCTGGTAAAGCAAGAGATACCGATAGTCGTAACGCCGACAAAGCCTAAAGAATTATCGAAGGAAGAAAAGGAACGTCAGGACAAGATAGCCAAGGGAGAGCTCGAAGAATATGGTGATTAAGATTTTGCTAATAGCTTTATTTGTTCTTCCGACGATAGCTTTATTTTGCCTTATGTACAATGCCCATATTATTCTTACCATCCGCGATTGGAAGATAAACAGGATACGACGAATCGCTCTTAAATACATAGACTTGCTCGATAGGACAATGAAAGCCGAGCGCTATACTCGGCCTCAACGCCGACAGTTTTGGCGACAGTTTGTTTCCGATGGACGATTTCTAAACGAATAGGGGGATACAATGGTCGATTTAGGCAAGAAGCATGACAATACGGGTGGCCCTGTTGAAGCGACAAAATCAGAGAATAAGGTCTACTATCCGACAGTCTATATTTCCGATAAAGACCTCGGCCTTGGTGAGGAAGATGTCGGCAAAGAGATGATGGCAACGGTTAAGGTTAAGGTGCGTGGCGTATCCATGAATAAGCGCGAAGGCGATAAGAAGAGCCATTCGATAGACCTCGACATTCTTTCTATCGACCTCGGTAAACCGATGAAGTCTAAGACCGGCAATGCAACGCAGGACGCAATCGAAGAGGGACTGGAAGAGCAGAAAGTCAAAAAGGGGAAATAACCCATGGCTGAAGAAAAATCCACGACTATACCGAAGACTGATGACGCTGACAGGCAGAAGACTGACACGGAGCGCGCGGCTGATATAGTAAAACAGCGTGACACCATAAAGAATGGCCGAAGCGTGTATGAAAAGCAGTGGATAGTCAACATAGCCTTTTTGCATGGCAAGCAGCATTTTCAGATCGAGAAAAAGCCGTTGGCCGGTCTTGAAGACCGCGTAGTATGGGAGATGTCGGACTTACAGCGCAAGAAGAAGACCCAGCGCACTGATAACTATATCCTGCCTCTATATCGCTCACTCTTAAGCCGTATGCTCGCCATGAAGTCTACTATCACAGTAGACGCTATGACAGGCTCCGAGCGAGATAAAGGTTCGGCAAGGGTATCGCAGGAAGCCCTTGAGGATCATTGGCAGATGGTGAACAAGCGCAATCCGATACTTTCGCAGGAATATGCAGGCATGATGAGGATACTGTCAAAGCTGTTCGGGTATATCCTGACAACTGGCGGCGCAGATTTGAAGCCATACTTTAACCCGAAGACACGTTCGCAGACCTTTATGCAGGGTCAAACGATTGAAAGCGACATCGGCGAAGTCGAGACAAAGGTTATACACGATTTTAATATATTCCGGGATCCGCTCCATAGGTATCTGATAGAGCAGTCCGTTATGGGCGTAGATGAGATTAAAGACCGATACGATGTGGACGTGCCGGGTGAGGATATAGGTCAGTCCGAGGCAGAGCAGAAACTTATCAATATCCTCGAAGGCTCGAATCCTGAAAAGTATGAGGACGCCGCAAGAATATTCGAGAAATGGACTATCCCATGTAAGAAATACCCAAAAGGTTACTATCAGATTTGTACGGCTAAGAAGATAATTCTTGAAGAGGATTTACCGCCTGAGTACAAGCTCAGGGTTCCGTATTTTCGATTTAACTATCTTGATTTAATGCTGTCGTCATACGCCCAGGGTATGGTGGAGCAACTCGTATCACACCAAGAAGATCTTAATGATACCATATCAAAACTCTCTGCTTGCAAGAAGTGGTTTGTCGGTAAGATTATGGTGCCGGATGGAGCAGACCTTCAGACAAAATGGAATGATGAATGGGGGCAAATGCTTATATATAAGCAAGGACAGAAGCCCACGCAGGAAGTGCCGCCATCACCGCCCGTTTTTCTTATGCAGGATATCTTGCGTACAAAGAAGGCTATGGAAGACATATCTACCGCGCACGACACGTCAATAGGCAGGACACCGGCAGGAATTAAGTCAGGTGTAGCTATGGACGCTTTGACTGAAAGCGATAATTCGCAACTTGCGCCTGTTTTAATCGGCATAGAACAGCAACTTTCATTCTACGCCGAAACGGTGCTTGACATCATGGAGGCCAAGTATACAGAGCCGCGCTTGATACAGATTGCCGGGGATACGTTGGCGACCGAAGTAAATACTTTTAAGGGTGAGAACGTAAAAGGTAATCGCCGTATAAAGATAAGTCTCGGATCATCGCTACCCGCCTCAAAAGAAGGCCGTCAAAAGATGATTATGATGTTGAAGGATAGAGGCATTATAACCGCCGAGAAAGAGCGGGAGCTGTTGGAGTTCGGTGACATGGAAGGCATATTCCACACTATCGACGAGACTTTACAGAAGCAGGAGATTCAGAAGTTGTTAACAGGCGGCTTCACAGTCGTAGTCGAAGAGTGGGACGACCATACAACGCATATCAAGATCATCACCGACTTTATGAAGTCAGAGCAGTTTATGAAACTTCCTGAGCCCAAGAGACAAGAGTTCATTGCTCACAGGGCCAAGCACCAAGAGTTTTTGATGAAAGAAGAAGAGGCAAAGGCCACTATGCAGGCACGGGCTCGGATGGCGGCAACGCCTCAGCCGCCTGCATTACCACCTCCGGGTCCGGGAGGTCCACAATAATGCCATACGCAATTAAAGGGCACACAGTAGTTAAAAAAGATAGTGGTAAAGTCGTAGGACACTCAGGCGATCCGAAAAAGTATTTAAGAACATTGCAGGCTATCGAACACGGCTGGAAGCCTACAAATCCTTATCAGGAAGCCGTAAACCGCGCGAGATAAGCGCATACCCGACCAAGCCATAAGGCAGTCGGACAAAGGAGGAAGTCATGGACGGAAAAGAAAAAGGTCTTGAGGAAAAGATATCGGACGAATTACAGTCCAACGCAGGCGCCGGTGCCGCGGCAGTCGAAACAGCAGGCACGGGGTCAACGGCCTCGACAGCTTCTACGGCTTCGACCGCAGGAACGGCGGCAACAGATGACCCGGAAGTTGAGCTCGAATATGGCGAGAAGAAAGAGAAGAGAAAAGTTAAGATGTCCGAGCTTAAAAAGGGTTATATGCTTCAGGAGGATTACACCAAAAAGACGCAGGAGATTGCCACGGAGCGCGAAAAGATAAAGGATCTAATAGCCTGGGGCGAGGATGTAAAGAAAAACCCTGAGGCTGTCAAGGTTATCGTTGCCTTGACACAGAAAGGTTTCAGTAATAACGAAGCCCTGAAGAAAGTCTTAAGTGTACTCGAAGAGAAGGTCGAAGAGAAGAAGGAAGAGATTTCTGACGACATCAAAGAGATGGAGAAAGACCTTGAGGCTCTCGACCCCGAATCAGCCGAGGCGAAGATATTAAAGCGCAACATACAGTTCAGCAAGAATATCTTAAAACAGCTTAAGGATACGCAGGCCAAGCTCGACTTGCAGGGCAAGGCGCAGACAGAAGAAAGAGAAAACAAAGCTAAGGTAGAGCAGGAAGCTTTAATAAAAGAAGCAACGACCGTTCTGAATGGCACGATTGACGGGTTATGTGACCCGGCAAAGGGAGGCGTGACATTCGAATCAGATGAGGCTAAGGGCCTTTGGCGATCTCTTACTATCGCCCATCTGAAGGATAACCCCAAGGAATACGCTTCCAAAGAGGATTTTATCGCCAGGATACAGGAAGTAGGCAAGAAATATCATGCCCTTCTTGCAAAGCATGGCGAAGCGGCGGTAGCCACTTACCTCAAAAGCAAAGAAGGCCATGTACCGGGAGCCGGTGCGGGCAGCGGAAGCGGAGCAAAGAATAAAATAGAGCCGAAGGGGACGGACAACCTCCAGGAAGTCTTGGAGCAAGAACTCCAAGGTATAGAGAACGACAAAACAAAGACATAACCCAAGGAGGCTTTTATGAGGAAGTTTATCTCATGGCTTGTCATGGGCTTTGTCTCGATGAACAATCGAGGCGCGCTCACGATAAGTGATATTTCAGCCGTCCTGAAGAAGGTTATCGTCCCGACAATACAGACGCAGCTCCCGAAGGAAAGCGTACTTTTTGACAAAATCAAAAAGAACGTGGGGGTAACGGTCGCGAACAATGTCATATATGTTTCCGCCAGGACCGGGAAGCATACAGGCATTTACGCGGTAGCTGAAGGGACAGAACCGAAGTCAGGAAAGGCCGGATACGCTCAGCCGTATACCGAGATGAAGTATGCGTTCGGAACACTTGAATTGACAGACCAGGCAATAGAGGCCGCGTCCAAAGCCGACGTAAAGGCCATAGCGTCAATTCTAACGACCGAGATCACGGCTTTGAAAGATGATTTCAAGATGGACCTGAATCGTCAGTTTAACGGCGATGGTAACGCTGTGCTTTGTTACACAACCGGCACAGGCGGGACAACCTCGACAACCGTTACGCTTGACGGTAACGTGGCAGGGCTTGACGCCACGGAATACTTAGAGGCGGGCATGTATATCGACATCGGTACTTCGCACACGGGTGTGGCGATAGTATCGAAGACGGCCTCTACCATCGTTATCGCGGCAGGTACAGCATGGGCCAATGACGTAGCCATAACGAAGACGGTAGCGGCAGAGTGTATGGGTATTGCTGGCCTGATAGATGACGGCGATAATCAGTCCACGATACAGCATATACTCAGGGCTTCGTATCCTTACGCCAATTCGCATACTTATGATACGAGCACAACTTTGACCGAAGCAAATATGATAGCAACGTATCTTAAGACCGTGCGTTACGGCGGGGCGAAGGTAATCTTCATGAATAGCACGCTTTATGCGAAATATGGCGCGCTGTTGACGAGCATGAAGAAGACGGCGGACTTGAAAGAAGTCCTGGCCGGAGGTTGGAAGGGCCTTGAATTCTCGGCAGGCGGCGGGAATCTCGGTGTAATGCTCGATTTCGATTGCTGGGATGGGTATGTCCAGTTTGTCGATTTCGACGCGCTGACGATAGCTCAGATGTCCGAGCCGTTCTCATGGCTCGAAGCGGACGCCCATGGCGGGATCCTGAAGAGGAGCGCCTCGAACAGGACCATATGGGAAGGCACGCTGAAGTATTACCTCAACCTGGTGGCCTTGAAGTTTAAGTCCTCAGCGAGGATGAAAGGGCAGACTGCTGCCTAATAAGCATTGCCGGGTTAAAGGAGAGAAGCCAAAAGCTTCTCTCCTTCCCGGATTTAAAAATCGGGGGAAGCATGCCGGAAGCCTTTGGTAGAGAAGTAAATTCAGCCTGCATTAAGGCAGGGCAAGACCTTTTAAAGAAAACGAAGGAATACTATAAAAGCAAAAAAGAGGCTGGGCATAGAGATATTGAACAAGCCTCGAAAGATATAGCGACGGGTCTTGTAGGAGTAGGAAAAAAAAGAATAATGCTTTTGCCTGATAAGATAACTATTAAGAACATAATGAGTAATGCGGACCGCAGGGCCCGCGGATGGCCGGAAGACGAAAGTTTGGAAGACTACCAGGGAGGCGCAAAATGATTTTAAAGAACGTATCAAAAGAAGTCGTATCAGCCAGGTGGAATGGAATCAATTATTCTATCAACCCGGATGAGGCTCTTGATCTTCAGGCGTTTAAGCCCGCGACCCGCGAGGAAGAAATAGCCATGGCCGAGCGGTTTGAGAAGAAATCAGGTCAGAAATTACAGAGGGTTGTAGATGTAGCAAAAGAACCTCGCAAACATGTCATTACGCCCCAAAAAGAAGCAGATGTGGAGAAGCTTGATCCTGACCCTAAGAATCCTGAGAACGTAAAGCCTGTGAAGCCTAAAGAAGAAAAAGACCCTGATGGCAAGCCATATAAACATTCAGCCAAAAAAGGCGGGAAAAAATGAAGATTCAGGACATTACTAACGAAATCATCAGCGAGACAGGTGGCGATTCGACAGACACCGACCTTTATACGAAGATGTTCGGATTTTTAAAGGCCGCGCTCCGTAGGTTGCCGCGCTTTGTCTTGACACGAACGCTTCTATCTACCGCTTCGGTATCTCTGTCGGCTCTTGCAAATTCGGCTAGCCTTCCAGCAGGATTCGTAAAAGAAAGATTTGTATATCGAAAGGATACCGGCGGCCAAAAGATAGAGATAAAGCACTCGAATTATGAGGAATTTAACAAGGTAAACAACGACCTGACCGGCTCAATATATTTTTATGACATTGTTGGAAAGACCATTTACTTCGATCATAAGGCAGAGGCCGCGGACACCATATATGTCGAGTGCTTCAAGAATGATACAAGCGCCCTCGCGGGAACAGATGATTTCTTCGGCAATGATGATGAAGTCGAGACAGTCAAAGACCTGACGAAGTATATCTATTACAAAGACTATGAAGAGGATATGGAAAAGGCGGCTGCCTCAAAACAGGACGCGGCTTCAGGTATAGCCACAATGAAGTCCGATTATCTGCGTCAACAGCAGGGCTATGTGGAGGAAGCATAATGCTACAGGACCTTGTTAAAAAACTCCAGGACCTCATATCGAAGTGCGAACTTGTGGTTGCCGATTCCGAGAAGTCGCGCAGAGAATATGAACAGATGAAATTCGGTCTCGGCGAACAGAAGAAGGCACAGGACGCTAAGGATACTGAGCTCAAGGTCCGCGAGGAAAAGGTTAAACATATAGAGGGTGCCGATAAATTATATAGGGACGCGCAGAATATCACGGCGACTATCAAATCAGAAAAAGCCGCGCTTGCTACCGATAAAGCTAATTTCGATAAATATAAAACAGACGCAAACGCTGATATTGAGAATAGGAAGCTACTACTCAAAAGAGGCGAGGACGATCTGTCAGTTGGCGTAAAGAAGCTCGAAGAGGACAGGAAGACATATAAAAAGAAAGTGGTTAAGGAAATACTATCAAAAGGCGAAGTGCTTAAAGTGGCTCTTGAGGATATAGAAGTATGAAGGGCACGATAAACGATTTAATGGTTATGCACTTTGCGCAAGGGGATTACAAGATATCCGACGAGGCCGATGATAGTGTATCTCCTACAACAAAGAAATATTATGGATACCTTAACCGCGACGGCGAATGGTATATCATGCGCCGCGATTTGACGGCAAAAACATATCGTTATTTTGCTGGCTCAAGTAATTTTACAGACGGATGGAGCGGCAGGGAAGCTTACGACTATGGGACCTATGAAGAGATATTTGGCGAGTAGCATACTAGCGTTAATCTTATTATGCGGCAGCATTTTTGCTGATGAAACGCAAAATACGCAGTGGAATCCTTTTACCAATCAGCCTGACTATGTAAGGTCTATTGAAGAAATTATCGGACTTATATTTTTAGACGGAGTTACAGCAGGAGGCACTGACTATAATACGACATATACGCTTTTAAAATCTCAAACCTTCGGAAGCTACTCAGCCAATATAACTTATAGGGTTAGTGGAAGCTATGGAACGTATGATACCGACCTTATGCTTTGTGGAGATATCGGTATACATAAATATTTTGGAGCCTGGGGATCGTCACTAAGGTTTGGTTCTTATTCTATTATTGAAGGTCCAGCTGATCCTTCTGAACCGCTTACAATTTATGGTAACAGATATGCGGGTGGGGGTCTCGTATTGGCTTCTGCCCACAACGCAACAAAGGGTAAGGTCTATTTTGGTGTTGCCCATACAAACTATTACGACGAGGCCAACAACACTTGGAATTTAGGGACGGCTCCCCTTACTACCGATGGCGATATTTCTGTAACAGACGGATGGATAAGCGCTCGCCAATCGAGTGATGGAGGCGGTGTTATGGTTGGAGATTTCCCCGCAGGAGGAGGGACCCGACCAAGTGGAACTATCAGCATTGTAAGAATGCACGATGTTGGGATATTCGGTTATGATGTGGCGAATTTATATATAGACGGTACTCCTGAAGCAGCCACTTTATATTTTTCTATGCTGGGTATCATCAATGTTAATTTTGGTGGTAGTAATCTCACTAACATAGGCGATGTCAGCGCCGCAACTTACCACGTCGGCGCAGTGGCAGGCGTGGATATGGCTTCGGGTACACCTAAGGGGGTCACGGTTTCAAAGGGGATTATAACAGCGGCGACATCAGTTACGCCTGTCGTTGATGGGACTTATACAGTAGGCAAAGGCGCGGTCACAGATGGGACAATAACGGTATCCGGCGGAATTATAACAGCCGTACAACAGGCAAGCAATTAAGGAATATAAAAAACAAACTATAGGGAGGGTAATATGCTTAAGAGATTTTTGGCGATCTTAGTAGCGTTGGCGGTCCTGTTAAGCAGCATACCGGCTTTTGCAATCACGCCGGTAACAATAGTCGATGGCAACGAAAATACCATAGTATCATCGTCCGGCATTAAGACTACACAAGCGGACGGCGCAGATACTACCCTCGGAGCGAAGGCAGATAATAGATCGACCGCTACCGATACAACGGCTGTCACCGCTATGTCGATTTGGAAACAAATCAGTTATATGCTTCAAAACCCTGCGGCCATCACCGCGACGGTTACAGGCGTATCAACCGAATCAACTCTCGCTAAGCTTGCTATTGCACAAGCTACCGATTTAGGCTCGAATACAGTAACTATGGTCGGTGCTTCCGTTACTACTTCAAACCCAAGCTATACAACAGGTAAAATTTATCCGTTGTCCATGGGTACAGATGGTACGTTAAGAACACGGACGGATCTGAACGCCGGGACAAGCATAATATCCGGCCAAAAAGCTGTTACTACGGCGGGGACAGAAGTGGCATTGGCAAGCACTACCGCCATATTGTCAGTCACGTTAAAGGCAAAGGTTGGAAATACTGGGTATATCTATACAGGTCCGAATGGCGTATCGTCAACGACCGGATTTGTTTTAAGTAAAGGTGAGAGCATAACCTATGATACCGATGACCTTGCCGATGTATATATAGATAGTTCTGTAAACGGTGAGGGTGTAAGTTATACCGCTTTAGTTAAATAACAAAAAAATTGGGAGGGTAATGAAATGAGGTATAGAAAAATATTAGTGATAGCAGTTCTGATAGTTTCGTGGTTATCGACGGGGGTTGTATTCGCGGATAGTCTCTCGGATAAAGAGAAAATGCAGTATGAGTTGGTAATATACCAGGCGGAGTTAGACACATATGACGCGCAGGCAGAGATAGATACTGCGCAACCGGATTTAGAAGTCGCACAAACTTCGTTAAAAGATATTACGACTACACACCAAGTAATCATTGTAGAAAAACAGGCAACGTTGGATTCTGCGCAGAAAGACCTGGAGGCAGCGCAAAGCCTGGCCGATGAGACAGGGAAACAAACAGCGATTGATACCGCGCAATTAGCGATTGATAAGGCACAAGCAGAATTAAATATCGCTCAGTCCGAATCGCACGGGGCTATTACCGCGGCCACGCAGGTTGTTACTGATGCACAGGATAAAATTAACACCGCGAAAGGTCAGCAGACCTCCGCGGCCAAAAATTCATCTGCTGCTCGCCGAGCGCTTCGATCTGATGAGTTAAGAGATATTGTTGCAAAGCTATCTTCGACTGTTGCGAATCCGAAGTAATGGGGAGGTGACATGAAAAAATATATATTCTTAATACTCCTGATACTGGCATTTGCGGTCTTTACTTTTACGGCGACTTCTTATGCCTGGCACAACAGGACATTTGCAGTACCGAGACTCAGCCTATGATCTTAGGGATCTGTGGGATATTGACCTTTATTGCCATATCCGTATTTCATAGGATGATGACGGGTCATCCCATATTGATCAATTACGCAATGTTACTCGGCATGGGGTTGCCTCTGCTCTTTAACATCAAACGAAAAGATATAAGGAATATCTGCCTTACCTTGTGCATACTGGCGATCTTCTTGCGGGAAGGTTGGATCAGTGCTTCATGTATCGGCATTACCTATATGGTTATATTCATGCACAACAAAAAGTTTCTCATGATTTGGCTACCGATTTGCTTGATACTTTGCCTGTGCGTTCTTCCAAAGGTTTATCCGAAAATGCGGACGATATTCGAGGATTCTAAGTATCGGATAGGCAATTATGAACTTGCGATTTCCAAATGGAAGAATATTTGGACAGGCGAAGGACTTGGATACTGGTCGATGTTGCCGGAAAATCAGCCTGCGGTCGAAAGTCCTTTTAAGCGGAAAGGCCTTTGGCGGCATGTAGTAGAATCGGACTTAGTGCAAAGTTGCCTTGAGCTTGGAATTATTCGCACCGGCATTATAGCGATTATCTTGATTTGGCCAATATTCTATATAGATAAAAGTAGTTTATTGAATAGAACTATCCTGGGCTCTTACTTGTGCCTATTATTCCAGGCGTGTATAGACTTTCCTTTTCATAGAGCGATCACGGGGACGCTCGGGGTTTGGTTGATCTTGATGATGTATAAGCAGGCGTTCTTTGAAAGGAATGGTTATGCCGCCACCAGAGCATGATTCGATAATACTTGCGCACGAAGAACGGTTCAAAACGATATTCTCGCGAATCAAGGCCGTTGAGGATGTAACAATCGAACACGTCAGAGAAAGCGTCCCGTACCGTAAGGCCGTCGAAAGACATACTGTGCAATTAGAAGAGTGGATAGACTTCAGGCGAGAACTTCGCCTATGGGCGCTTGGTATCATCTGTTCCGTTTTGGTAATGACATTTTGGCTTGGCGGTAGGTTTGCCGTTTTGGATAAGTTGGAAAAATTCTACGATAAGAATATAAAAGTATATGCGGAAACAACAAAATAGAAGGAGAACCCTATGAGCTTTACGAGAGACTGGTTAGAAGCTAACCCGATAGATCATACCAAATTTAAGGTTCAGCCCGGCGGTGTAAGAGAGTTAAAGGTAGATATCTCAGACCGATTAAAGGATTTTCTTTACGGCTTTGTATCTGCTGAGACAGATGTCGGAGCAAAAGCCATTCCTTTTGTTAGCCAGGGCACGGCCGATACAGGAGATACTGGCACGGGCATTATAAACTTAAAGGCCTTTACGGTATCGGGTAAGGCTGAGATATTTTTTATCGACGAGGACGGCAATTTGGTACAACTGACTTCGGTGGGAAAGATAAATGCGGCTGCGCTCGGCGGAACAATGCCAGCCACAATATTGCAAGCAATATATGAAGCCGTATATCCAGTAGGCAGTATTTATTTCAATGCTGCGGGATCGACAAATCCGGCCACCCTATTAGGTTTCGGAACTTGGGCGGCTTTCGGAGCAGGTAAAACTTTAGTCGGAATAGACCCGACGGATACGGATTTTGATACAGTCGAAGAAACGGGCGGAGAAAAGACGCATACTTTAGTGATTGGGGAATCACCCGCTCACGTTCACGGTGCCTGGAGGACGTATGGTGGTTCTGAAAGTCATGATAAACAGATAGAACAGATATTGACTGGAGGATCGGGAGACGAAACGCATTTTGATGATGTTACTGATTCTAAAGGTGGCGATGGGGCGCATAACAACTTACAGCCGTATATTGTCGTCTATATGTGGAAAAGGACAGCTTAAGAGGTAACCTATGAATCCTGAATCGAAAGTAGCGTTGAAAAATAGAACGACTGAGCTTGATAAGCTTATCGACGAGGAAAAAACTCGCATAGCTCCTATAAAGCAAAAGCGCGATGAATATAACACGATGATAGGCGAATCGGATAAAAGAATTGAAGCACTTAAAAAAGAGCACGAAAGCATAAAGCAGGATATAGACAAAAGTAGCATAGCTGACCCGATATAAGAGGGATAAATGCCAAAGCTTCAAATCGTACCGACTATGTTGCCGAATAAGGGCATTATCATCGACAAGCCCGAGGAGATGTTGCTTGAGCAATATTCTCCGTATTCGCGCAATATGGAGTTTTACAACGAGCTTATCCAGGGCCGTCTTGGCCTTTCAAAATTCGACCTTGCTCAGCTTAACGGCCGGATAATGCTGATAGACCAATACTGGCATTTCAATTATTCGTGGTGGCTGATGGTGGCTACGACGAAAGATATCTACGCTTATGATTTCAGTAATAAGCGTTTTGATATTCTCACCCCGATATATAACACTGGAACTATAGAGATACATGTCGGGGATCCTAAAGTAGTGCATGGCTCAGGTGGTATGTTATGGCTTACCAATTTAAAAGCCGGAGACTGGATAAAGATAGGCGCGGGGAATATTCACACAGGTTCAACATGGTATGAAATAGACACGGTTGATAGCGATACGCAGGTTACATTAAAGACTAACGGTCCTACTACTGCCGCTGGTGCCGCATACGTCGCCCGCAAATGTTTTACGGGTGGAGATACAAATTACTGGAATTCGATATCTTTTCAGGACGCTATTCTTGGCCCGACATGGCTCGCGTTAAACGGCTCCTCATTCGTATATTGGACAGGAACAGGGCAGGTCGCGGCGGTTACAGGACTGCCGACAGGCTTTACATCAGCCAAATATATCGGACGTTTCAAGGATAGGGTAATGGTGGCCTGGACAGTTGAAGGCGGCGCGAATCAGCCCATGCGCGAAAGATGGTCTGATGTAGCTAATTGCCTGTCATGGCAGGACGTAGATTTGCACGACTTCGTTGATGAAGATACTTGGATCATGGGGATTTCCGACTTCAATGATTATCACGTCGTATTTAAAGAATACGAAGCGTATGTTGGCCGGTTTGTGGGAGACCCCTACGTTTTTGATTTTGAAAAGTCTACTACCTGCGTCGGCTGTTATGCCGCGCAGTCGATTATTTCAAAAAAAGACGCACTATATTATTTTGGCAGGGACCTGCAATTCCATAAGTGGAATCTCTTAAGCGATCAGAGCATAAGCGTCTTACTTCTGTCCGAAACAAAGAACTTTGACCCGAAGGGTCTTGAATGGATTTATGGATGGGATAATGTCTCGAAACATCAGATACGTTGGTTCTGTCCTAAGTCAGGGGCTACCTATAACGACTATACACTCGTATATGATTATGAAAATAACATTCTTCAGGTATGGGAATATGAGACTGCGCAGGCCTGTAATGTGATGGGTGAGTATCTTAACGTCGCCGACCTTTATGTGGATGATCCTGACTGGGGTGAGCGATATGTAGACGAGGAAGAAGGCTACTGGGATGATAGGACATTCTTGGATAATGCCGCTATCGTCATATATGGCGGTTATGACGGATATATCAGAACTGCTGATTCGACTTATTTGGATGACGGCACGGAATACACAAAAACATTCAGAAGTGTAAAGATGAATTTCGGTATGCCTCAATGGTTCAAGCGACTTTGGAAGCAGGAATTTTGGCTTGAGGCCGACATTGCTGGCGACATAGATATCAAAATACGAAAAGACGATGATACCGCATGGAGCCTTGATACAAAGACCGTATCGCTCATATCTACGACAAAAGACATAATCAAGAAAATGATAACGTGGGATAAGCAAGCGTTCGACTTTCAGATAGAGATAACATCACAGAATCATTTCGCGTTGTTGGGATTCATGAACTATATATTCCAAAAGAGGCAGAGAAAATGAAGTTAAAACACCGCAAATCTATCGAGATACCGAAGCTTGAGGACTTATCAAAAGAAGGTGTTTTACGCTTCGGTGAAGAACTCGGCAAGATGTTATGGCAGACGCTACGCAATATTTATGATGATTTGGTATCGCTCGGCAAAGCTGAGGTTATAACTACACTCCCGGTGGCCTCTGCGGAATATAGGGGAAAGACTTTTATAGTGCCACAGGCAGGACTTGATAAGGTCTATATCTGTCTATATAACACAGGAGCGGCAACCTATTCCTGGAATGAGATAACGATATGATACAGCAGATCGACAACGCCTTATTCATAAACGAGATTTTACAACTCGCTGACAACATTCCTGATATGCAGGTAAAGGCACTCGAAAAAATGTTGATAGATGGCATTACGTCGAAGAACGCTAAGATACTTGTTCAAAAGATAGACGGGAAGATAACAAGTTTTGTATATGCCGCCATGATGGAATATTGCGGCGAAGACGTGATACTTATACCAGTTTGCTATATAAATCCTTCTGATAAATATATCGGACATGAGTTTATGACAAGGCTTAATCGCTGGGCGGAAGAAGTGGGTTTTAAGTCATTGATAATGATTACTCGAAGGAACCCTGTGGGCTTCGAGCGAAAATACAAATTTAAATCTATAGCTACTGTTCTAAAACGAGAGGTGCAATCATGAGCGATTGGTTCAGTCAGAAAAAACAGACGCCGGAAGTTGCTACGGTAGCCGATCCATATAAATCTGTGCGCGAGCCATACCTAAGTTGGCTGTCCGGCCAAATAGGAAAACCAGGACCGACGTATTCAAGTGA
>JBAZUO010000013.1:0-49416 GCA_041661345.1 Candidatus Omnitrophota bacterium
ATGTTAACGACGCGAATATCCGCATGGAGTCGAAGACTTTAGCCGCAGCCGACTCGTTCGGCAACGTCTATTACCACTATCTCAATGAAAACTACAACTCCACCGGTTACGGCAGGGTTGACAAGCAGAAGAGGGGCATTGTTGATACTGACAGCTGCCTGTCATACATCTATACGTATTCGGGTTCAACCGATAGAGTTATCCAGAAACAGTGTTATACTGACAACAATTGGTCAACGCTGAAATTGACATATGCCTATAATGATAGTGCTACAAACCGTATGTTGTCGAAAACGTTCACATCAGCGGATGGAAGCGGTAATAATTATTACGAATACACTGATGAAGGATTCTATGGTACGGATGATCTGAGCACTACGCGAGATGAGCGCTATGGAAGAATATACAGGCAGCGTACCGCATCTACAGGAAGCGTTGTAAAGCGTCTCGATTGGTATACAGGGACTGAGCATACTAAGAAGGAAGAGGAATACACAAGCCTTGCCGAAACGACATGGGTTGAAACGCGCTGGTACTATGATGGCGCAAGCGGCACCGGAAATCTGTCAAAGAAAATTGCGAGTAACGGCGAAGCTGCTATATATTTTGACACCACCGGGTATAAATGCAATGTTTACTGGTCGGCCAGTGGTGAGATAATGAAATGGGCAAGCGTGGCAGATTATGATGCCAACAAGAAGGCCTGGTATATGGATGGCACATGGCTAGACGTCTATACGTATTATGACAGCGGCAGGGTGAAGTATGTGGATAGTTATCTTAATTCCGGAGGGACATGGACGTGGAGCCTTGCGGAATACAGAGCAGATTCCGGCTCGACTCCGTGGGGAACCTGGATAGGAAATGTATCCAGGGCTACGACAGGTGCCTCTGTTAATTATACGCTTCCGACCAAGCCAACTCAAGGCGATGCCAGCATACTCAGCCTGGAGCTAAATAATTCAGCCGAGCTTGTAAATACTGCGGATACGACAAGCAATACGTTGCAAACCGGAGACCAGACGACACTTGATGGAATACTTACCGTTAACGCGGCGAAGATTGCCGAGACGGCATCGGCTGACAATTACACTTATGCTGCGCCGGTAACAGATTCCGAAACTTTAAAGAACAACCTGCTTCCAAGCGTAAGTCAATAATGCTTGCATAACGTAGCTTTTCAAGCTATTATTATAGCAATGAAGAGTAGGTTGAGTTAATGACAGATTACGTTTTCTTAAGCGGTTATCTATTCCCGAAAATGGGGATGAAAGATGACCGCTTTTTTTATGCATTTAAAAGGGAGATAAAATGACAAAAAAGATTAGAGTTTTGTTGACGGCTCTTGCATTCCTCCTCATTTCAAATTTCTCCTATAGCCAACAGTATATTCCGATTTTTGACGAGGTAGAAGAATCTCCGCGCCACTGGACTGTCGAATTATTGCGCACCTATATGTACTATGCCATGGTTGCCGCTCAATCCAATTCGTCGCTAATATCGATTCAATCAGTGCCAAGTGATCCATATTACAGCTCGTCCGGCTCCTGGGGGCAGAGCTACGATGATATGTGGGGACTGAAGAAAATAAACATAGAAAATGCCTGGAAATTATCAACAGGGGAAGGCGCTGTCGTAGCGGTCTTGGATTCAGGTATCGATTACAATCATCCAGACATAAACGATAATATCTGGACCAACACTGCTGAATTAAATGGCCTTTCGGGTGTTGACGATGACCATAACGGATATATTGACGACGTCCGTGGTTGGGATTTTTACAATATCGACAATAATCCGATAGATGATAACGGCCATGGCACGCATGTCGCCGGCATAATAGCCGCTGAAGGAAATAACGATGAAGGCATAATAGGCGTAGCGTATAAGGCAAAGACGATGATCGTAAAAATGCTGAATAGTAGCGGCTCGACGGACTATTATGATAGAGTAGCGGCCAGCATTAGATATGCCGTTGATATGGGTGCGAGAATATTAAATTGTTCATTTGGGGGAGGGTACTCAAGTGTCGTGAACGATGCCTTTAAATATGCCTATGATAAAGGCGCCATTATCATAGTAGCTGCAGGTAATGATAACAGCAATACCTCTTCATACTATCCCGCATCTCTTAACTATGTTGTCACTGTCTCAGCCATCGGTACAAGCAACGGCCGCGCGACTTACAACGGTAGTTATTATTCAAATTACGGAAGCGCAGTAGATGTTGCGGCGCCGGGAGATGACATTCTATCGCTAAGAGCAGCTGGAACAGACATGTTTAAGGTGAATCCGGGGTATATTCCCGGTGACTATTTCGTTCCCAGGGGCGATGCAAATGCGGAATACTATAGATCGTGGGGTACGTCTATGGCTACGCCTTTTGTGTCCGGACTTGCGGCGCTGATGCTTTCGCAAGACTCGGATCTCACATTTGCAGAATTTAGCAGAAGGCTAAAATTTTCTTCATACGACCTTGGGGCTGTGGGATGGGACCAGTATTACGGATGGGGAAGACTAGACGCCTTTAAGGCACTATCATATGACTGGTACGATTCAGGAGTGATCCGCACGCACTGGCTGACCGAAGCTGATCCTGATAATGTGGTGCGTTATGATTACTATGAGAATGAAGTTATCGAGGCCAGGCAATTTGCCGAGCCTGACGCGGACAATGTCATAAGGTATGAATATTTTGAATCAGGGAGCACTAAATCGAAGCAATTCTATACCCCCGACCTCTTCAATGTGATCAAATATTCTTTTTTCCAATCTGGCAGGCTTGATTCTAAATTGCTCTATTCGCCGGACGGTACCGGTAATAAGTTATATTCGTATTATGACGAAAATTTCAGCGCAGGTACGGGCAGGCTCTATATATCAGAATCATCATCGGGAGCCAGGTACTTCAGTTATGGTTATGTAGATGGGACCGCGACATGTTTAGTTACTTATATACCATCAGCGTGGTCAGGAAGTGCCGCCGCCACAGAATTTGATTATTACGACGCAAACCATGTGGATATTTTGCATAAACGATTCGAATTCAATAATAGCGATATAGCGGATGCAAATATTTTGCCCGGCGGCAATCTCCAGATCACAAAATTTTATGATTCAGCCTATAAAAACACTACATGGTTTCTATGGGGCAGTAAAGTATATAAAGGATATGATAATGTAGTTATAGAACATACATCCGGCATTGCCATCGAAACTTATATTAACATTCCAGACGGTTCTACGCTTGGAAAAATGGCAGTAAGTTCTGACGGGAAATTTTTATATGTTGCCGCTTATACTTTCACGACAGTTCCGGGCACGGTGAAAGTGATAGATATCGCTACCAATTCTGTCCTGAGTTCTATCAAGGTTGGAATAATGCCTAAAAATATAGTCATGAATCCAAATGGGAATTTTTTATATGTCACAAATAATTCTTCCGGCACTGTAAGCGTTATCGATGCCACTACTAATGCAGTTGTAGCCAGCATAGTCGTTGGTACCCAGCCTTCCAGCGAGGTTATTACACCTGATGGAAATTTTTTGTATGTTGCCAATACAGGATCTGATAATGTGAGCGTTATCAACACTTCTACGAACGTTGTTGTAGCTACAATAAGCGTTGGTGATTATCCCGACAGAATTCTTGTTACACCGAAAGGAGACAACGTATATGTTGTAAACTCGCGGTCAAAAAGCATAAGTATTATAGATAACGCATCTAAACATGTTGTCGGCACCATTAATGTACCAGCCTATCTCAATATATATACATACGACATTGTGGCAAGTCCAGATGGCAATTATATTTATTTTGTTATGGATGACATAGATGAGCCAGGCAGAATTATGATCATTAATAACAATACGAGATCAGTCGCATACTCTACGACTATTTCACACGGTCTGGAAAAAATTGTTATAACTCCCGATGGGAAATATGCACTTGTTTCAACTAATAGCGACAAAGTGTATATGTATAATATCGCTACCAATGTAGTTGAAAGGACTTTTAATTTAGATTTTTATCCGGATCTGCTCATTGAAAATATGGTTATTGCCTCTGACGGTAAATATCTTTATGTAGATTGGAGGAATCTTGTCTCGTCGTCTCAATATCCGCAAAAAGAAGGCGTAAGCGTTATAAATCTTGCTACCAATTCAGTAGAAAAAAATATAGCTATAACCAATAGTGCCTATTCTACTTATCGCGATATAACAGCCACTCCAGACGGAAAACATGTATTTATATCAAATTCTTGGGAAAACAATATAACGAAATTGGATACGGATTCCGGGTGGTATGCATATTATGGTTTTAATCCTAACCCACAAAACCCGGCGGATATATTAAATGACTCGATTTGGAGAAAGAATTTTATCGAAAATATCCTCGACCCTACCGCTATTCAAAGCCCTCTCCCCGAACTCGGAAACTGGGAAGAATATTGCGCGCTTAAAGATGTTACTGCGGAATTTCCGGCGGTTTCAACCGATTATCAATATGACGGCCAGGGAAAAATAATAGAGCGTCTCGACCATAACGATTATAACGATGTGAAATATGTTTACACGTGGGACACAGTTAACGGAAAAATGGCGGAAAAAATTTATTATGAAAAGGATGGTGTCTCCACGCTTGTCTCAATTACGCATTATGTCAACGGAAGCGATTATGATATAGCTAACAAGGGGACCTGGTCGGTAGAAAATGAAATTACTTATTATGCTTCCGGTAATCTACGGACTTATAAAACATATTATAACGGCACATACAATAGGTATGTGTTTGAGGATAGCAATTTTTATGATGTGGATGGAGGGCGCGGTCAGGGAAGGCTTCTGAGATGGGAATATACCGACGAAAGTGGCAATACAAACTTTAATGAATTTGAATATTACGGCAAGACCCTTGTTGTTAAAAATATAACCAGCGCTATGTGGCGGCACGGCAGTATAGTTTTAGATTCCGCCGAGGAAGCCGAGTATTATAACGAAGATTTTATCGAAAGCTCGAGGACAACGACTGACTCCGAAGGCAACACTATAGTTGCCACTCTGATCATAAGCGATGAGTACGGCAACCCCAAGGCCTATGTTGTCAAGCGCAGCTCATCCGGATCTGTTCTGTGGGCAAGAGAATTTGATACTTATAGCCTCGGCTTTAATGTTGTTGTCGCGGTTGATAATAGTGACAATGTATATGCAGCCGCTACGAAGTGGAATGGCAGTAATTCCGATGTTCTCATTTATAGCTACACAGCGGCCGGCCAACTTATAGGTAGTTATCAGTACGGCGGAGGAAATGAGGAACAGATTACATCTATCATTGCGGACTCTTTGGGTAATATTTACATTGCCGGCGAAAGATATTCAAGCTCTAATCCGGATATAAGAGACCTGTTTATTGCCAAGCTAAATCCGGATATGAGCGGGGTATTGTGGGAGAGCGTGTATGATTCAGGTGACAAAGATTGTAATGGTTATCTTACGATAGACCAATTCGGCAATATCGTGCTTCATGGCCGAAGCGATGCCTTTTCGTATGAATATTTTAAGGTGGCATATACATCCGATGGTGTGGCATCGTCCGCTGTATACGACGATCTCGAGATGTCATCCGGCTCATCATGGCTTGGGGTGTGGGAGAACGGGAGAGAGTATAGCGATGCAGAACGTATAGGTGCTGATAGCGAACTATATATTACGTATGCCTATGCATATGGGACGGGGAAGACGATTATAGAATACGATACGGATACGGAAAGTTTTCCTGATAGTTTCGGAGGCATGACAGTACGCTGCTTTATAAACGCGGCAAATGAGGATATCGGATATCATGTGGAATTTGACAACGGCGCTGTTATGGAAGCGATACCTATCCCAGGATCGGATGGCGGGTGGCAGCCTACGAAATTTGAAAATTACGACATAGGAGGCCATACCGGAAGCACGTGGTGGTTGTTCTGGGACGTGGGGATTACGATAGAAAAAACATCAAGCGGCCAATATTTGGCGTATTCTTTCGATGCCGACGCAGAGGATTTTGATGCATGGCGGGAGTCTTTGGTATCTGTTGCTTTGCCCGATCCTATACCTGATCTTCCCGAGTTTGGTAACTGGACACAGTATTGTATAGACAACAATATCCTGGTCGAGTTCCCGCCTCTCACAACAGATGGCTATTTATATGATGTCAGCAATCGTCTTATTCAGAAAATCGATCGTAATCCGCTGATGGATACAACATACGCATACGAATGGGATTACCAGTCGCAGGGTTTCGTGAAGATGAATATATCCTACGATTATGATGGAGATGAGGTTAATGAACTAATCTATTCTAAAATTTTTGCTAACGGCAGCGATCCCGATATTTCGAATATGGGAACATGGCAGCTCGTATCCGAAACTAATTATTTAAAAGGTGTGACTTACGAATATTACGCTTCCGGCAGAATAAAGTCTGTATCTTTTTCTACTCCGGATTCTGCCGGCAACCTGTATTATCATTACCTGGATGAAGACTGGTGTAATCAGGGATTCGGACGGATTGACAAGCGAATCAGCGCCACGGCGGATAGCGATGGCGCGATAGCGTTTGCCTATACTTTTTTCTGGGATAACACATCCCGAGTTCGTTCGGAAGAACATTATAGTGATGACAATTTCACATATCTTGTTGCAGAATATGAATATGAGCCAAAAGGCGGATGGTTTAGTGCGCCAACACCTATTTTTACCACAGGAAGTAACTTTGTAATAGACTTTGGTGTTCTTGGTCTTATGAAGTATGAAAATGGCAGTTGGGTACAGATATCCCCATGGGATCCGTATATTTTTGATGAATGGAATATCAACACTAGCTGTTTAATCGGTTTTGGCTCGGAAGGCCTATATAAGTATGAAAACGGAAATTTAACTCAACTATCATCCTGGGATCCATACAGGGTATGTGTGTCTGGTACGAATATAATGGTAGATTTTGGTCCGTCTCACGGCTTTTGGAAATATGCTAATGAAACGTGGTCACAAATATGTCCCGAGAGCCCGGATTGGTATGGCTGTAAATCGACATCGACCGGATTTGAAATGGTGGCCTGTTTCAAATCATACGGTTTGTGCAAAATAACGGAAAATGGGCTGACTCAGATTTCTTCGTATTATCCGGAAGATAGCTATGGTTATGGTGACGGCTACTATATTGATTTTGGCTCTCATGGATTGTGGAATTATGTCGATGGCCAACTTTCCCAAATCTCAGAATGGGATCCGGAATCCTTGGACTGGTCAGTGGATGCAAACTATAAGAAAACTGCTCTTTTTATAGATTTTGGTTCTCGCGGCCTTTGGCGCTATTCCGATAACAGCCTAATGCTAATGTCGAGTTCCAACCCAATTCGTATGTATAATCTTGGGCCCGATCAGTTTTATGTAGATTTTGGTGAAACCGGTGGCCTGTGGAAATATGCTTCCGGAACTCTAGTCCAAGCATCCTCATTTGGCGGTGTATACCAGTATAATATTATGTCCATGGGAAATGATGTAATAGTAGATTTTGGTGAGTCTCGCGGTGTTTGGAAATATTCCAATGGTGTTTTATCGCAAATACTCATATTCGGCGGTGCCGAAAGTTATTCTTGTTCTCAAAATGATGGATTATACAAATTGATTATGGATTTTGGCGATTCTCACGGGTTATGGAAATATGAAAACAGCGCCTGGATTCAGATGTCGGAATATAGCTCTGAGGGCAGCTACGGATATGCTGGCGATACTTATTATGACTTTGGTTCTCATGGATTATGGAAATATTCTAACGATGTGATGACGCAGATATCGGAGTGGAACCCCTGTAGTTTAACATATTCTTCTGTTGATGGCAGCCTTATTGTTGATTTCGGCGCACATGGCTTGTGTCAATATAAAGACGGAACATGGAGCCAGCTTAGCCCTAACAGCCCTTTCTTAAGTGATGATTCGGCTGACAAGAACACTTATCTTGTCACTAAAACTGTGTATACCTATTGGACCGAAGATATAGGCTCTCCCAAAAAATATGAAATGATCTATGATGCATTAGGTGCCTGGCAGAAGACTATCGAATACTACCCTGACGGTATCACGATGCACTATCAGTGGCTTGCGGATGTGCATTCGAGTGTAGACGGAGATGACGTATATTACGAGTACGATGCAGCCGGAAACCTCACATTCAAGAGGCTTGATACAGGGGAGAACTACACCTATGATGCCCAAGGCAGGGTGATAATACATACTCTTTCCAACGGTAACTTTGTAAATACCACCTACTATGCCTCAGGCAATAAGCAATATGATGTATATTGGGCTCCGGGCTGGTCCTGGCAGAAGACTATCCAATATTATGACGCGTCTGCCTCAGTCATGCACTACCAGTGGATGGCTGATATTAATCCCGGCACAAGCGGAGATGACGTATATTACGAGTACGATACGAGTGAGAAAATAGTCCAAAAATTAACGGATGACGGGACGAAGTACACTTTCATGTATTACGCTGATGGTAACAGTAGGCTTTACAAAAAGAACGAATATAGCGGAGTTTCTTACAGCAGTTTGTCGGCAGCGTATTATTACTACAATGACAGCACTAATCGCCTCTATTCAAAATCAGTGGTTGAAGGCGGGATAAGCGTAACTTATATATATTACAACAACGCCGATAATCGAATTGAAGCCAGGATATTGTCAAGCCCGGACGCTGCGGGAAATACTTATTACCACTATGAGGACCATCTTTCGGATAGCGGGCGTCAGCGAGTGGATTATGAGTTCCGGGCGACTCTGGATGCAGAGGGATATATTCTGCATATGTACTCCTATGTCGGGGAAACTGATACTGTGGCTTATATGATAGGGCATCCCGCATACGGCGAGGAGGAATATCCTGTCTATGCTTTCTTCTATTCGAGCGGGAATCTCGCGCTTACAAAATATACCCGGCCGGTCTACGATCCTTACCCCCTCAGCATTTACTCGGTCCATCTGATGGATGAGAATTTCTACGGCGACGGAAGAGGGAGGGCAGATTGGAAAAAAACAGATGGCGGTTACATATTTTATACTTATTGGAACATGACCGATAGGATCGAGTCCGAAAGATCTGACACACAGGACGCGAACGGTAGCGTATGGCGCCACTACATGGACGAGGCCTGGGAGGACAGCCTTCATGGAAGGCTTGACACCGAGGTCAGGGCAGCCCAAAACGGCCTAGATGAAATAGCGTTCAAATATAGTTACTATGATAAACTCTGGCCTGCCCCCGGGACGGATGCAAGGACAGGTACTATCCATTTTGTTTGGTCTTATTCCGACCAAGAACAAACCATTCCCTGCGCCAGGTATGAATACGGTAGGGATGGGGGCTTGATCTCAAAAACAGTATATCAAACGACTTATTATACCGATAGTGGCCGCATAGAATCAGTAGCCACTCCTAATGCTGACGCGTCCGGATATGTTTATTACCATTTTATCAACGAGGATTGGGGCGGCTCCGGGAAAGGGCGTTGCGATAAAGCAGTTCTCGCTTCTCCGGACAGTAACGGATACAGCGGATATATGTACTTCTACGCGGAAGGTTCCGATATTGTAAAAAAGAGATATGGATATGCCAATGCGGACTATGGCGATCCAGCGTCTCCCGAATTTACTAGCAATTCGGGTAATGGCAGCGTCGCCGTTGCGTGGGATGAGGAATATGTATCCGTCAATACATATAAGAACAACTGGGTCCGGATACTTAAGAAAAAGATATCATACCTAGATATCGCAAAGACACAAAAGTATGAACAGTGGCAATACCAGTATTATAAAGACTATATGGGGATACCCGGCAACGACCAGAACATACTTGTAAGGCATGTATTCTTCTCTCCGGGGATCGAAGAGTATTTTTACGATTCAGGAAGGCTCGAGGCTCAGCTTTTCTCAAGTCCTGACGGGGACGGAGCTATTTACAAACATTTTAAGGGTGAAATAACCGGAAGATGCGACATCCTCGAGCGTAATGATCCTGATGACAGGGGCGCTCTTGTTTACGTTTACGAATTTAACGGTACAGGTAATGGTGTTATTAAAAAGACCGGATATGCCCATGCGGACCACAGTGATCCGTTAAGCCCGATTTACAGCGGGAAGGTTTTTGTTATAGGATATAATACGTCCGGCGCGGAGCTCTACGAAGAAACATACTACGAAGGAGATGTCCTCAAAAAGATAACCTATAAAGAACCCGATAATGACGGGGTCCTTGTTTATGAATATTTTTATGATTCAGACGGCAGCGGGGGTTCTGCACAGCTTGTTCGTGAACGAAGATATTACGGCGATGCTGATGAAGGTATAGTTCGTGAATATATTCCCGGCGAGCCTTTGCCGGTAAAAATTATTGACCGCGCGAACGGAGTGGTCTATAGGAAAGTTTCCGGCAGCGGGAATTCGCTTACGCTCAAGATCCGTTATTACGAGGACTATCCTGAATCGGGTTACCCGTGGGGCAGTTTTGAACTCGGGCAGTCCGGCGAGAATGTTTATGTAAAAGATGTGATGGTGGGAACCCACCTTAAACAGCGTTACTTTTTCGTTTCATCCGAAGACCTTGATCTCGAGAGCGGTATAGACTGGGGAAGCGCGGTAAAAAGGAGGCCCGATGGGCATGACTGGACGACACCCATTGAAGTAGACGTTGCGAAATACAGTATGTATGAGGTAGAACCTCATTGGGAAGTCGGGGAGCCGGGTAAACTTTCGAATTCTTACCCTTTCACTTATTATGCTTCAGGGCGTGTCAAGACTTGGTTCGAACGCACAGTGCATGAAGTATGGTTCACGCGTTCCGAAGAATCCACGGAACGTGTCTACGAATATTACGATGAAGCGTTCTATCCCGAAAAGAGCGTTAGCGGTTTCTTGGCCGATCTTATATATTCCGCCAAAGGAAGCCTTTCCGATAACGGCCTAAAATATTTTCTGTCACAGCTTGATCCGGCCGGTTTTGGTTCCGTGACATCTCTCAAAGCATATCTTTACAGTAATGCTTCCGGTTTAAATAATTACACGATCGGCGACGTAAGCGATACGTTGTCGCGTATGCTGCTTGTAGAGCCTTATGAAGCGCACGGCAGGCTTTCGAAGGTTACAAATGCGGATGGGACATATAAGGTGTTTGAATATGAGGGAAATACCGGCAAAATAGCGGCTACGAAAACGTATGATATCCAGGGCAGATTGCTGGAAGAGCGTGTTTCCAGCAGCCAGAATAAAGAATATATTTCTATGGGCAGCCTTCCGTGGGTAAGATACGGCGAGCAGTTGGGTGACCGGTGGTATGATGGTTGGCACGGTGGTTTCTCGAAAGGCCGTTCAGGCGCGGAAGAGCTTACCGGCTATGAGGAACTCAGGGCCATGATGCAAAAATGGGCCGGGACGGAAAGCGATCCGGGTTATGTCAGAATATTCCTCATGTCGGATCTGCGGGCCGGTGTAGTATTCGATGAGAACGGTGTTCCCACGGGATTTACGGACCACGTGTACGAAGATATGGATGTCCTTCTTCAGGTTGCTAGTGAGCTTAACGTGAAACTTATTCCGGCCCTCTTCGATTACCGTATAGCCGATGGATATTCCGATTCCGTCGAGAGGGATTTCCCGGGATTTTTTACCGATCAAACTTTGTATGAAGGCAAGACCAAAGCAGAATGGCTTGCGGACCTGTTCCGGCCATTTATCGCCATGTATGGTAATAACGAAAATATCTATGCCTGGGACGTGATCAATGAACCCGAAATGATGGGTGAGGGCAGGCAGGGTGATATAACAGGAATAACGATGGACGAAGTGACATCTTTCGTGCGGAGATTCGTCGAGATGATACACGAAGAAACGTTCGATGCCGGAACATCCTCATGGGCGAAGGTCACCGTAGGGAGCCTCACCAAAGGGGACATGTCCAAATACTGGATAAGCCCGGACAATGCCCTGGTTCCGGGGGATGAGCGGGCGCTTGATTTTTACCAGTTCCATTATTATGACAGTTCCAAATTATATCACGATGCCGACTTCGAATCTCTCAACTACGGAAAGGGCATGCTCAACACCTTAAGTGAACTGAATGACGGACTGAGGTATTTTTATGCGCCTGTATACCTGGGCGCGAAGCAGGTCATATGCGGGGAACTGGATCCCACATATGTCCAGGACAAACTTGATACTATTGCCGCGGCCGGTTACGACGGCATGATCTTCTGGGACGATAAAGGAAATATGCTTTCTGCCAGTGAATTACAGGAAGCCATGGAATGGACTTATGGGACCGTTACAACGTATGACCCGGCTACCGGAAATATCGTTTCCCGGAGAGGGTCGGAACTTGCCGATCCGGGATTTATTTTTTATCATTATGACGCTTATGGCAGGATTGATATCGCGATAAGGAAAGATGCTGATGAGTATGGCGCAATTGCGTACTCCTACGAATATTATGAAGGGACCGGAACGGTCAGTGAAAAAAGAGCGTATCACTCGGCTGAATTTGACTTGAACGTGGCGATCCCTACTTTGACCAATCCGGTTTATCAGAAAAATTACGGGATAGACGGTATCGAGACCGGATCGACTCAATGGGTAAGAACATACTACGCGGATACCTGGTACGCTTGTTCCGAAACGCTCCAGGACCCGGACAGTTCCGGGGTCATCTACCGCAGGTTCCTTAATGAATCACTGAATGCAGGTAACGGCAGGGAAGAGATAGAATATCACCCGGACTGGGGGTATGCCTATCAATTCCAGTATCTCGGAGATTCGCATACGCGTATAGGGGCATTCAAATATTCCGGGATAGATACCTCTTCTCCGTCCAATCCCGTACTTACGGGTTTTTCAGGTTATGAGTCATGGTCATCCGGTATTGAAACGATCACTTATTATGATCAGTCTCTCAATATTGTCAGCTCGAGGATGTTTACAGAAGAAGATAATTTTGGGAATGTATATTACCATTACCTCAACGATAACTGGCATGACGCGGCTACCAACTATATGCGCATGGATTCGTGCCGGCGCGCCGCGTCCAACGAAAAAGGCGAACTAACGTTTAGGTTCCAATACTACACCGGAGACAATGCTGCGTCAGTCAATAATATATTTTCCTATTCGGATAACGATATGGCGAATCTTGTGGCGGGATATGAATTCGATGTCGAGGGCAGGATAACCGCCAGCCGCTTGTTCAGCGGACCTAATGCCAATGGCGAAAGCGCTTTCAGATACGAATATTACGACTCCGAGAACGGTTATCATTTTGTGACGGCGTATAATTCAACCGATATGTCGGATGAGCATATAATGGGCCTTTATGAGTATTCAGCCGAAGGGAGCCTTGTCGGATATACTCATTATGAGGCCGACAGCAGTGATAATTTGAGCCGTTCCGTCGAGGAAAACGAAATCCTTGAGAAGAACAATATGCTTGCCGAAAAGGAGTCCCAGTTTACGGGGTATTCTCCAAAACTACCATCTGAACTATTTGCGGATATACAATCATAACCGGCCTCAAAGGAATAGTAGTTACTAATGTTAAGTAATAGTTAATAAATAATTTATTTGTTAATTAATACTTGACAAACGATATTTCTCAGTGTATACTTCAAAAAGAGGTGAAAGGGATGAAGATCGTTGGAGTAAATATAAAAAGATTGCGTGATGAACAGGGGCTGACTTTAAGAGCCCTCGCAAAAAAAATTGGGATCAGCGCCAGCTTCTTATCACAGGTTGAGAGCGGTAAGGCCTCACCGTCTTTATCAACCTTAAAAAGTATCTCGGACACGTTGGCCACAACTATCGGCAGCCTGATAGGAGAGGGCCAGAAGCTGGAAGACAGCCCAATAGTAAGGGCGAGCGAGAGAAAGCATGTTCAGGAAGTAGGTAGAGGAATAAATCTTTATCTTCTTACATCGCGCGATCCGAATAAGCAGATGGAACCATTGTTATTTAAGCTTCAGGAAGGCGCGACATCAGGAGGAAGATCATATAAGCATTTCGGGCAGGAATTTGTCCTGGTTTTAAAGGGGTCTATAGAAGTTACGCTTAATGACACGACATATATATTAAAAAAGGGCGATAGTATATATTTTAATTCAAGCGTTCCGCATGCTTTTAAGAATATAGGGAAGGAAGAAGCGGAGGCGGTATGGGTTGTGACGCCGCCCACTTTTTAAAGAGAAATTTTTTTAAGTAATTTGTTAACTATGAGTTAATCTTGTTAACTATTAACTAACAAAACGGAGGCGAATCATGAACAAATTAATAAATGCAAAGGCCAAAGGCCTTAAGCCAAGCCTGATCAAGTTTTACAAAAGGGTTGAAAGCTTTAATTTGAATAGCGCAAATACCGGGGAATTTACGGATCTCGTAGCGGCAGAAATGAAGGAATCGTCCTTCGATAAAATCACGAAGGATAAGGCCGGCAATCTGATAGGGGTGATAAAGGGATATGGTAATAAGGATGCCGTTGTCGTAGTGTCGCATATTGATACGAGGACGCCGAACCAGCAAAAGCTGGAAGGCTTTGACGGCAACGGGATGGCGGGGTTTAAGTCCGGGATTATTTCAAGCGTTTATGCAGGCGCTCTAATAAAGAAGACCCTGCTGCCGCTTGATGGTGACCTGATTATTTGCTGTGTGCCGAGAGTCGAAGCTTGCGATTTTGGTATTCAGTATTTGTTCGATGATTTTTTGAAGGCCAGGATCAAGAAGATCAAAGGCGTTATTCTCTGCGAGCCTACCGGTTTTAATATTAACCTGGGGCATAAAGGTAGGATGGAATATGAGATAGTCGTCAAGGGAAGACTAAATAGGAATTTTCTGGAAAACCGGGGAATAAACATGCTCGGCACGATGTTTCCGCTGATAAATGAACTGGAAAAGGTTTCAAAAGAACTGCCGAGCGATTTTAACCTAGGCCGCTCTGCCCTGAGGATAAAAGATGTGCGTTACAGTGGATATCAGCCGCAGGATGCGGTCAGTGAATTCCGGATAGTTGTGGACAGGGCATTTATACCGGAGGAGAGCGAAAGTTTCATTTTAAACAAAGCCAAAACCATAGCCAAGACTGTATACAGGCAGGAATCGGATATTACGGTCAATGCCCTTATGGCTAAGGAGAGGGTAAGAACATATACTGGACTTGAATCGGTATCCGAGAAAGAATTTAAACCGTGGTCTATGGAAAGCCATCAACCCTTCGCTCTGGAATCGCTTAAAACATTGACCGAAAACGGATTTAATTCCAATTTTGGATACTGGAAGAAGATAGTTACGGAAGGTTCATATACTTATGGGCAACTCAAGATTCCCACTATAGGGTTTGGCGTAGGATTGGAAGATGCTATGACTGCGGGCCAGGATGTATTAACCGCCGACAAGGTTGAAAAGGCGGCTTACGGCACGGCATTGATCGTCCTGAGAAATATAGGTATGCCGACATTCGGCTGGAGCTCGGATGAAATCTAAGAGGCAGATCAATATTCTCGTACTTAATTGCGGGAGCTCATCCCTGAAGTACAAGATAATAAGGATGCCGGATGGAGTTGAAATTGTACGGGGAGAAGCCGAAAGGGTGGGGACTAAGTCGCAAGAAACACCTGTTATTACGCACTTTGTTTTTGGTAAAAAAATAGTGGTCGAAACATCTCTTGCTGACCATTCGGCCGCTCTTAAAAAAGTGCTTGAGCTGATAACAGGTGATGTAAAGAAGAACAAGGATGTGAGATTCGATATTTTCGCTCACAGGTATGTCCATCCCGGCACGTTTTTTACTAAAACTACGAAAGTTGACAAGGTTGTTTTGAGGAAACTGAAAGAGACGCTGCCGCTTGCGGCTATTCATAACCCGATAATTTATAAATTGATCGAATTTTGCAGCCGCGAATACGCCAAAATAGGCCAGTTCGTGGTATTCGATACCGCTTTTCATAAAACAATCCCGCCGGAATTTGCGACCTATGCGCTTCCATTGAAAGTTATGAAGAAATATCATATAAGAAAAATAGGTTTTCACGGCATTTCTCACAAATACGTTATGGAAGAGGCGTGCAAGTTTCTCGATAAAGACAAATCCTTTCAAAAAATAATAAGCTGCCATCTAGGCACTGGCGGCTCGAGTATTTGCGCAATCAGTAATGGAAAATCCATAAATAATTCTATGGGGTTTACGCCGCTTGAAGGCTTGATGATGAATACCCGTTGCGGGGACATCGACCCCGGAGCGGTTTTTTATATAATGTTTAAAGAACGTTTTTCATCCGAAGAAACCGAAAGCATCCTTAACAATAAAAGCGGTATTTTGGGTATATTTAATTCTTCATCCGACCTTAGAGATGTCATTAAGAATATGGGTAAAGATAGCCATGCAAAAATGACGTTCAATATGTATGTGCGGAGGGTAAGGACATACATAGCATTTTACGCTCTGATACTGAAAAAATCGGATATTTTAATATTCACGGATTCTCTTGGGACGGGATCGGATATATTGCGGGAAAGCATTTGTAAGGATATGGGGTTTTTAGGGATTGACCTGGATGGTGAAAAGAATAAAAAATACAAGAATGGTATAAGCGATCTTTCATCTCCTGTTTCCGAAACAAAAGTCCTTGTGATCCCTACGGACGAAGAAAATATGATTGCAAAAGAGGCGTATAAGGAGTTGATAAAAAATGATCCTGGTTGTTGACTATAACCTGAAAGAACTAAAGCTTTGGGCGTACAATGCAAAAGCGGCAGAGTCGCCCCCATCTTTTTTTATTAAAAATGCGGAAGAGGTAAAAGATGATGAAGCCTTAAGGAAATATATTCTTTCTATAGCCGGCAACGATAAGCCGAAGGCCATTGCGTTCAGGGTATTGTTTGGAGGCGATTATTTCAACAAGCCGGCAATGGTTGATCCGGAATTTTTTGAACGCTTGGGGAAATTAACAGATTTTTTCCCGTTTTATATTCCATCAGCGCTGGATATGCTAAAGAAGTTTCGGAATATATTCAGGAGCATACCATTGATAGTTTTTTTTGAGACTTCTTTTTTCCTGAAGTTACCGGATGAGGAGAAATATTACGCCCTGCCTCTTGAATATTATAAAAATAGTAAAATAAAAAAATTTGGATTCCATGGGATATTCCACGAAGCGAATGCCGGCATAGTCTTTTCGGGAAGCAAGACGATTTCCATGGTATTTGATAAGCAGACGACCGTATGTGCCATTCATAATAAATCGCCTCTTTCTATAAGCCTGGGTTACACACCCCTTGAAGGGATAATGTCCGGTAAGGCTTGCGGAGATCTGGATCCAGGGATAGCCTTTTACCTTATGAACGTTCATAATTTCTCCATTTACGAGATCGATGAGATGTTAAAAAATAAAAGCGGCTTTGCGGGGCTCACGGGTTATGATATCGAGTTAAAAGATATGATTAAGCTGCGCGGGAAAGACGCTAAAGTCGATCTGGCATTCGATGTATATGAGGCTCAGATAATGAAGTATATAGGAGAGGGTATATCGGCCCTGGGAGGGCTGGACAATATAGTTATTGCCGGAAGCAATATCGATATGGTTACCCCGATAATATACAGTATTATAAAAAAGATATCTTTTTTGGGCATCAATAGCGTGCGCTTGCCCTGGGATAGGGACAAAGAGGTAGGCAGTATTGCCTCTGAAGAGTCAAAAATAAAAGTCTATCTTAATAGGAAAAGCCTTCCCGCGATAATATCCCATAATAGCGAAGTTTTCCTCCGGGATAAAAGTCTATGTAACCTCCAGGTAGATTAAGCCCAGCCTATTTTAATTTATGCTGGTCTGTTTTTATGATAAAATACACTGCGTAAATTATGAAAAAGTCATACTTAAACAAAAACAGGCCCCAACCTTATTTTGATATGATAAAAGATTATTTTAAAGAAGAAATCCCATGGCTGTATATATTACTAAAAAAATGTTTTTATTACCTAAAGTACACTATTTTTACACCCCCCCTTGATGCAGTAGAAATAGAAATTAATTCTTTTTGTAACAGAAAATGCAGATATTGCCCGAATTACGATCATACAAGAGAAAGGATTTTTCTGGAGGGGAACTTATTTTATAAAATAATAAATGATCTTAAGAAAATGAAATTCAAGGGAGCCATAACTTTTAATATGTACAATGAACCTTTATTAGATACCAGGCTTTCCGGATTTATTGAATATGTTAGAAAAGAGCTCCCTTCAGCATATATATATCTTAATACAAATGGTGATTTATTAAATCTGCATTTGTGGAGAAAGCTTCGGGCCTCAGGGCTGGATTTTGCCAATGTCACGCAATATGATGAGAAAATAAATGATAACATACAGCATCTCTTGGATGAGTTAGACCTGGAGGAAAAAAAACATATCAGAGCCTATCTCCTGCATAATGTAATAAACAGAGCGGGTTTGGTTGATAATAATAGCAATGTCAAACTGCCGCTTGAAAAATATTGCAGCCGTCCTTTTTATCAACTGTCTATAAATTATAAAGGAAAAGCTGTTTTATGTTGTAATGACTATTTTGGGCTAGTTGAAATTGCCGATGTGCGTAATAGCTCGATATTAACAATATGGAAAAATAAGATTTTTAAATATTATAGAAAAAAACTTATTTTCGCAAATAGAAGTGGTTTGAAACTATGCGATAAATGCGATATGTTTCAATAGCAAATAGAGCACCTTTAAGGGTACTCTACAATTGCGGATAATTTTATGAATAAATTAAAGAGTCTCTACATACGCACGTTCGGTTGGCCGTTGGTTATAGTATTACAGACTGATCGTATCCTACTTCGTTCTTAAGACAGTCGAACAATGGTAGAGCTTCGTAGGACTTCGCATTTTCTGGATGACGTATATAATAGCGTTTAGTGCTTAAGCTGTAATAAGTTACAAGAATTTAGTTTGATAAAGTATTTTACACTACATTTTTAATTTTATGCTATAATGTAGTGTAAAAGGAGATTGAGTTATGAATGTACTCAAAGGTATATTGGCAGAGAGTAAAGAACATTACTTAAATGTAAAATCCAAAATAGCGAAGAAACTGGCTGGGCTTCCGCAGGGTAGTATTAAAGAAAGGACGATAGCCGGTAAAGTATATTATTATTTGCAGCATAGGGCAGGTAGTAAAGTGCGGCATAAGTATTTAGGTAAGAACGAACCCGTAGATCTCCTGAAGCAGCTTAATGAACGAAAAGCCCTGAAGTTTGAGTTGAAGAAAGTCAATGAGTCTCTGCGGATGCTGAATAGAGCCGAAGGTAGAAAGCATGGTTAAGCTTATTGAACAGGTTCTAAGGGTTTTTGCTGATAATCACTTATTTGACGAAGGTGTTGAACTTATAGGAAGCTGGTGCTTTCATCTATATCAAAAACATTTAGGAGCCGAAAGCTTTCCATTAAGAACGCAAGACATCGATTTCCTTATTCCTAATCCATTTCGTGGAAAGGATCACGTGGATTTTATTGAGCAACTGGAAAAATTAGGATTTAATTGCGACTTTAAGCGAAATGGCAGCATGTATTTATGGAACGCTGAATTAAAGATAGAATTTATTTCTCCCGAAAAAGGCCGCGGGCAAGATGGCGCTATAAAGATTAAAAAACTAGGTGTTAATGCGATACCGTTAAGGTTTGTCAGGCTATTGTTAGATAACCCAGTGGCCATAACTGAAAATGGGATCAAGGTCTTAGTCCCGAATCCAGCGAATTTTTGCCTTCATAAACTTATCATTGCCTCACGTCGAAGAAATATCAATAAAAGTATTAAAGATCTACAGCAAGCGATTTGTACTTCAATAATTGTCGATGAGCAAAAAATTCGGAAACTATTCGATTCTTTGCCAAGAAAATGGAAACAATCAATCTTGAGAATGCTGGAAAAATCAAAACAAGAGCTTCCTCTTTTAATCAAAGATATAGACGCACTTGCAGTTACACTACAAAAGGCCGAAAAGTAATACATGTAGTGTAGGATTCCGTATAAAGGATTATCAATGTCAATAAAGGTTTATATAAAAACCTTCGGTTGGCCGTTGGTGTAGGTATCGCGTGATGATTTTGACGATTCTAAAGAAGCTAAATGATTGTGCATCATGAAGTTGTATAAAATAAGTCGTAATTACAAAGATTGAAATTAAAGTTGACATCTTCTTGACAGATGTCAACTTTCAGCTTATAATATTGACATCTTTTGGAGAGTCAAATTGGAGGCTTAAATGGTGACTATAGGAAAATATGTCCAACAGAAAACCGGCTATAAAGCTTTTATACCTGAGAAATTTCCTCCGGTAGGAATATCTCTTAATGAGCCCCAAATAATAAAACTTCTTGCCAATGCTAATCTGCAACTTGGCAAATTAGATGGCCTGACCAAGCTTTTGCCGGATATAGATTTTTTTATCTTTATGTATATCAATAAAGAAGCTGCTTATTCAAGCCAGGTGGAAGGCACAAGGGCAAAACTTACCGATGCGCTACAGGCAGAAGTAGAGCGAACGCCCGACTTACCCAAAGACGTAGATGATATTTTACATTATATAAAGGCAATGAATGAGGGGTTGAATCGGCTGGATAAGCTGCCGTTGTCATTAAGATTGATCAAAGAGGTTCACGCTACTTTGCTTACTAAAGCTAGAAGCTCTGCAAATCCATATCCCGGCGAGTTTAGAAAATCGCAAAACTGGATTATGGGAACGAATCCTGCAGATGCCCGTTTTGTTCCGCCACCTCCGGAATACGTAATGGAAGCAATGGGTGATTTGGAAAAGTTTTTTTATTCCCACGAGGATTTGCCTATTTTAATAAAAGCTGGCTTGATACACAGCCAGTTTGAGACGATACATCCTTTTCTGGATGGCAACGGAAGAACTGGGCGGTTGCTCATTACTTTTTATCTTTGCCAACAAAAAATATTAGAAAGGCCGGTATTATATCTTTCGGAGCACTTCAAAAAACATAGAGACCTTTATTTTTCTATGCTTGATGAGTATAGAAAGGGAAATATTATTTCATGGCTCGATTTTTTCCTGAAAGGAATTGTTAGGGTTGCCGGAGAGGCAATAGAAACTTCAAATAAAGTTATCGAGTTGCGCGAAAAAGACTTGCATAAAGTATCAGAATTAGGGCGGGCAAGTAAGAATGCTATCGTATTACTGAAAAACCTATATAGAATTCCGATAATAAATGTCAGAAAAATCGAGGAAGTTGCAGCCTTATCGCGCGAAGCGGCAAATCAACTAGTTGATCGATTTGTAAAATTAGGAATTTTAGCTCCTAAAGATAAAGGTAAGAAATACGGCCGTTTGTTTGTATATAAAGAATACTTAAATTTGTTCGAAGGCAAAGAAGAATAAATAATGAAGAAACCGTTGTTCAGATTATCCCGTGTTAAAGGTGCTCCAGTCAGCGATTCTGAGTTATTATCAGATCTTAAAAGAATCGCCAATCTTTTAAACTCGAAGACCGTGCCCCAAAAGAAATACGGAGAGCTTGGCGTTTATGATTACAGCACTCTTATTCGTCGTTTTGGATCATGGAATAAAGCTCTTTCGACGGCAGGGGTTGGGCGTTCAAATGAAATAGATATCCCGGATATGCGGTTATTTGAGAACTTATTTAATTTATGGCAACATTATGGAAGACAGCCTCGCCGGAGTGAACTTGCGAAAACTCCATCATTAATATCCCAGTCGCCGTATAATCGTCGCTTTGGTTCTTGGACAAAAGCGTTAGAGGCTTTTGTTGAATATGCCAATTCATCTGGACTAGAATCACCTAAAGTATGCATGGGCGATGACAATGCTGGTCCTACCAAATCAGGTCGCGATCCATCTCTTCGATTGCGGTGGAAAATATTGCAAAGAGATCATTTTACTTGTTGTAAATGTGGGGCTAGTCCGGCTATTAAAATGGGCGTTGAACTACATGTAGATCATATTATTCCATGGAGCAAGGGTGGTCAGACAAACATGGATAATTTGCAGACGCTTTGTTCAAAGTGTAATCTTGGGAAAAGTGATTTAAATTATCAAGGAGGGACAAAATGAAAATAGTTTCTATACTTTTTCTATCTATTGTTTTTCTCGCAATTATAGGCATTTTACTAACTGTGGGTAGAGAAGAGAAGGTAGTTGCAACCCTTAAAATTGTAATTCTCGATATCGCTCTGGTTATATTAGGTTTTTCTTTAGCTGTTGTTTGGGATGTTATAAAAGATGCTCGGCAGGAAAACGCTGAACGACAATCAATAATTTTAATGTTGCAGAGTGAGTTAGGTGAAATGCACGCAGGCATAAATACGAATTTGGACACGGTTAACGCCAATTTGCAAGCTCTAGAAACAAGCAAAGAAGTAGTTCGTCCGCTTATATTTTTGCAAACATCTGCGTGGGAAAGCGCAAAAATTAGAAATAACATATTTATTAAAAATACTGATGATTTGTTTAAACTGGTGAACTTATATAGTGCTGTTCATGTTGTTAATGAAAAAATACGTTTTAGGGATAATTATAGAATGTCGAATCAAGCCATGACAAACTATAATGATAGGCTTAAAATTATCGATTCTGACATTAAGCAAGCGCTTGAAAAATTACGCGAATTTCACTCAATTGCACAAGAATATATTCACAGGGATTATCCGATGGTAGTAAAGGGGTACTCATTTGCATTAGACCAGGGGAGGGTTAAGAAAGCAAAATAATTTTATCTTGAGCCGATGAATGTACGTGATATTTTAGGCCAAAAAGAGCCATATTTTATGAAATCCCAGACGCAAAAATTTTACATAACTGCATGAATAATAAAGAGATATCGAAAAAGAAAGTATTTCTCCGCACCTTCGGTTGTCAGATGAATGCCAGGGATTCGGAGTTTGTGATGGGGATCATGCTTGAGAGCGGATTTTCTCAGGCGAGCTCCATCGAGAAGGCCGATGTTATAATATTCAATTCCTGCTCTGTGCGAAAACACGCCGAAGACAGGCTCTTCAGTAATATCACGGAACTCAAAGACCTTAAAAAGATTAGGCCCGGTATCGTTATCGGCCTTATGGGCTGCGCCGCTCAGAGCTACAAAGAGAAGGCATTAAGAAGAGCGCCGCTTGTAAATTTTGTATGCGGACCGGGTGACGAATATGATCTGCCGAGAATAATCAAAGATGTCCTGGAGAATGGGTGTTCCATCGTAGCAACCGACAAGGTAAGCGTTAAACGTCCGGAGATGTTCCCAAAATATCGCGAAGGCGGTTTTAAAGCTTATGTTTCTATAGGCGAGGGCTGCAACAATTTTTGCTCTTATTGTATTGTGCCATACGTGCGCGGCAGGGAGAGATCACGTCATTCGGAGGATATAACAAGAGAGGTCAAGGACCTCGCCTCGAGAGGATTTAAAGAAATTACTTTGTTGGGGCAGAATGTCAATTCGTACGAAGGGAAAAATAAAGACAAGGGGTTTGTAGGACTCCTCGAGAAATTAAATGCCGTCAAAGGGGTCGAGTGGATACGATTTATGACGAGCCATCCTAAAGATGCGTCTATCAATCTCTTTAAGGCGATGAGGGATCTTGAAAAAGTTTGCGAACACCTCCATCTTCCCGCGCAATCCGGGTCTACAAGAATACTAAAGCTTATGAATAGGGGATACACGAAAGGCCACTATCTGAAATTGGTGGAAGATTATAAAAAGATCCTGCCGGGGGGAGCCATCACGACCGATGTAATCGTCGGTTTTCCATCAGAAACCGAAAGCGATTTTAAGGATACGATAGATCTGGTCAGGAGGATAAAATTCGATAGTGCCTATACGTTTAAATATTCATCTAGGCCTCCGGCGAAGTCGGCAAGGCTAAAAGATGATGTATCGGATGAAGCGAAATCCACGCGCCTTACGGCGCTCATGGAGATCCAGGGTCGCATCTCCGAAGAGCGCAACACGGCGCTTCTCGGAAAAGCATACGAGGTGCTCGTGGATGGCCGTAACGGCAAGGATCCGTCGAAGCTTACCGGAAGGACGCGGACTAATAAGATAGTGGTATTTGCCGGGGATGAGAAGCTTATCGGTAAAATCGTAAACGTTAAAATAGAATCCGTAACACCATATGCGTTGAAAGGAAAGGTCGTATGAATAAACTTAAAATTTTGACTGTGCTGTTATTATTGGTTTTAAGTTGTCAGATTCCGGCCGCTAACGCCGAATCAGGCGTTGCGTATTTAGAAAAGATTTTTTTGGAAGGTAATTATGCGAAGGCCTCCGAAGAGGCGTCCGGCCTTATAAGTAAGCGCGCAAGGTGCGGGGATGAGGTGTATTACATAAAGGGTTTGAGCGATCTGAAGTTGGGCAAATTTGCGGATGCGCGGAAGGCTTTTGAGAGCCTCATCGACATATATCCCAGATCGAACAGGGCTTCCGATGCGTATCTGGGAATAGGCGATTCTTACCTTCTGGGGGGTAGCTCGGCCGATGCTCTGAAGGCCTACAATAATATGCTTGAAAAATTCCCAAATGACAAAAACACGCTTCTTGTGCGGTCGAGGATGAAAGAATGCGGTAATAGACCAGCCATAACAGGCACGGAGAGCGCTGCAAGAGTTTTCACCAAAGATGTTCCCAGGGACGAGTCGGCCGGATTCATAACTGTGCAGGTCGGATGCTTTAAGAATAAGCGTAACGCCGAAAGGGTTGCGGATAAGCTTTCGCACCAGGGATTCGAGGGTTACGTCGAGATACCTCAAGGCCCGGACAAATTGTACAGAGTAAAGGCCGGCAAATTCCAGTCAAGTCAGGAAGCCGACATCTTCGCCGCAAAACTCAAGGCAAAAGGCTACAGAACTAAAATATGTTCCGACAAAAAATAATATTTATAGTAGGGCCCACCGCTATCGGTAAAACCCGTCTCGCGGTTAAACTTGCCGATAAAATTAACGGCGAGATCATATCTGCCGATTCCATGCAAGTCTACAAAGGTATGAAGATATTAAGCCAGGCGCCGTCTTTCGCGGAAAGAAAAGGTGCCAGGCACCATCTGGTAGGATTGCTCGATCCCCGGAAAGAGTATAGCGTTGCGGATTTCAGGATCATGGCAACCGATATTATAAGCTCAATAATACGCCGCAAAAAGGCCGTAATTATCGTAGGCGGCAGCGGCCTTTATGTAAAAGCGCTTATCGATGGACTTTTCCCGACGCCCAAGGCCGACCTGAAATTCCGTAAAAAGATGGAGGCCTTCGCGTCGAAGAACGGCCTTAAAAAACTTTACGAAAAACTTCTCAAGACGGACCAGGGAAGCGCAAAGCTTATTCATCCCAATGACAAGCGGCGGATTATAAGGGCTCTTGAGATCTACAATGCCACCGGCAAGACGATGACTGAGCTTAAAACCGAGACAAGAGGGTTGTCCGATATTTATAATATCAGGATATATGGACTGATAAGGCCCAGGGACGAGATTTATCCACTCATAAATTCACGGGTAGAAAGGATGTTCGGTGAAGGCCTGGTCAGAGAGGTAAAGAGGTTTAAAGGGAAAAAGCTATCGAGGACCGCCGCGGCTATTCTTGGTTATAAAGAGGTATCGGGATATATTGACGGAAGCTATGATTTGGAAGCGGCAAAGGAGATATTGAAAAAGAACACGAGGCGGTTTGCGAAGAGGCAGCTTACGTGGTTCAGGGCCGATCACAGGATCCAATGGTTCGATTTAAGTAAGATCGATAACAAGGCGCTGATCGGCAGAATTGTAAAGGAATATCATAAGGAGTAATCATGGCAGGGGCTATACTTATCACGGTAGATTTTGGCGTTAGAGGAAGCTGGACCGCGGAGGAGCGTAGTAACGAGCTGGCTGAACTCGCGCAGTCCTCCGGTATCAGGGTTTTAAGGCAGGAGATCGCCCGCAGGCATGGACCGTCGCCGGCATGTTTCATAGGCACGGGCAAGGCAGAAGAAGTCGCCGCTTTATGCGCTTCGGAAAAGGCAAATCTCGTTATATTCAATAACGATCTCACGGGAACCCAGCAGAAGAACCTGGAGAAAATAATAGGGGTAAAGATTATTGACAGGACCGAACTTATCCTAAATATATTTGCCCGTCACGCGCATTCGAATGAAGGCAAGGTCCAGGTGGAGTTGGCGCGGCTCTTATATATGCTGCCGCGGCTGACTGGTAAGGGTGTGGCGCTTTCACGGCAGGGCGGCGGTATCGGGACGAGCGGGCCCGGCGAACAGAAGCTGAAGATAGACAGGCGCAGGATAAGGGACCGCATATCCGGGCTTAAGCGTCAGCTCGACGATCTTTCGAAAAGGCGCTCCATGATGAGGAAGAAGCGCTCGCGCTTCTCGCTTTCGTCCATCGCGATAATCGGATATACGAATGTCGGAAAATCAACGCTCATTAATTCCCTGACATCATCGGATGTGGGGGTGCAGGATAAGCTATTTTCCACGCTTGACCCCACCGTGCGAAAATTCACATTGCCTGACAGGCAGAACATCCTTTTTATAGATACGGTAGGATTTCTGGACGCCCTCCCGCACCATCTAATAGAGGCGTTTAAGGCGACGCTGGAAGAAGTGACCGAGGCGGACCTATTACTGCATCTTGTAGACGCCAGCCATCCCAAAGTCAGGGAGCAGGCGGATGCTGTATATAAGGTATTAGCCCAGATCGAGGCCAGGGACAAGGCGCTTATTACCGTGATCAATAAGATCGACAAGGCCGCGCCTGGCGTAGTCGATAAATTGAAAGAATTTTTTCCGGGAGCCATCCCGATATCCGCATTGAGGCATGAAGGATTCGACGAACTTATCGATAAGATCATGCGCCAAATAGAGCCAAAAAATTCTTGACATTTAGCACTCTATATTGTAGAGTGCTAATCTATGCTAAAGGAGCATTCAAACACAAGGCAGGAAGACGTTCTGTCGATGATAGTGAAGCGCTATGTCGAGACGGCGGAGCCTGTCGGTTCCAGATATATTGCGCGTAAACTCAACCTATCCAGCGCCACGATCCGTAATGTCATGTCGGATCTCGAGGAATCCGGCTATATAATGCATCCCCATACCTCCGCCGGAAGGATGCCTACCGACAAAGGCTACAGATACTATATCGATTCGCTGATGCGGTTGAAGAATATTAACGAAGAAACAGCTATCTCTATAAGAAATGAATATAAAGAGGCGATGAGGTCGATCGAGGATATACTCGAGCGGACTAGCCATATGATATCGCATATCACTAATTACGTCGGCATTGCCCTATTCTCGGAATATCACAAGCTTTATCTCGACGGCGCAAGCCATATAATAGAACAGCCCGAATTCAGGGATCTTAAGAAACTGCATATGATCCTGCAGTACCTCGAAGAGAAGAGAAACCTTCTGGATTTGCTGTATAGCGAGGTCGACTCGGGCCAGCTTACGATCCATATAGGTAAAGAGAATCAATTTAGTTCGCTTAAAGACTGCAGTATCGTTACGAGAGGATATAAGGTGAAGGGCAAGGTCTCCGGCAGGCTCGGGGTCATTGGACCTAAGAGGATGGTTTATGAAAAAGTCATACCTACCCTGGATTTTCTGGCGGATTCTATAACCGAAATTTTAGAAGAGGTTGAGGGCTAAACCATATGAATAAGAATAATAAAGCGGATGACAAAGAACAGCCGGTTGGCGAGGAAGTAAAGATATCGAAGGATGAGTATGAGGCGCTTAAGGCGAAGGCCGCCGAGCGCGATTCGTTCTGCGATAAGTATGTCCGCGCTCATGCCGAGTTTGAGAACGCCAGGAAGCGCATCGAGAAGGACAAGATAGATTTTTTGAAGTACGCGAATGACGGATTCCTGCTTGAATTTCTGCCGATTTTGGATTCGCTTGAAATTGCCGAGAAGCATATTAAGGAAGCGAAAGATTTCAAGGCGGTGCAGGAAGGCGTCGATATGATCCAATTGCAGATCCAGAAGTTTTTGAAAGACATAGGCGTCGAAAGGGTAAAAACCCTGGGAGAAAAATTCGATCCGCATATGCATGAGGCGATCGAAGTGGAGGAGACAAAAGATAAGGAAGACGGTTTGGTCCTGGCGGAGTTGAAGCCGGGATACAGGATTAACGGAAGGCTTCTGCGTCCGGCATCGGTTAAAATATCAAAGAAAAAATAAGGAGGGTAACATGGCAAAGGTAATAGGAATAGATTTAGGTACTTCGAATTCAGCGGCGGCGCACATGGAGGCGGGTAGGCCGGTGATAATTCCGTCCGCCGAGGGAGCAGGAGTAGCGAGCGGCAAGGCGTTTCCGTCGTTTGTGGCGTTCACGAAGGACGGCCAGAAGCTGGTCGGAGAACCGGCGAGAAGGCAGGCGTCGAGCAATCCTGAGGGTACGATCTTCGCGGCAAAGAGGAAGATGGGCACAGACTTCAAATATAAAGTCTACGGGAAAGAGTACACCCCTCAGCAGATCTCCGCGTTCATACTCCAAAAGATAAAACAAGACGCTGAAAACTATCTCGGCGATACCGTGAATGAAGCCGTCATCACTTGCCCGGCCTATTTCAATGACAACCAGAGGCAGGCGACAAAGGACGCGGGCGAGATTGCGGGTTTAAAGGTTTTGAGGATAATCAATGAGCCGACGGCTGCGTGCCTTGCGTATGGACTCGATAAGGCCGGCAAAGAGCAGAAGATCATGGTATTTGATCTTGGCGGCGGCACGCTCGACGTTACAGTGCTGGAGATGGGCTGGGACAATGAGCATAAGGCGGCGACATTCGAGGTAATATCGACGAGCGGCGACACACAGCTCGGCGGCACCGATATGGATAATACGATGGTAGATTACATCGTTAACCAGTTCAAAAAGGATACAGGGATCGATCTGAAGAACGATAAGATGGCGATGCAGAGGGTAAGAGAAGCTGCCGAAAAGGCAAAGGTGGAGCTCTCGAGCACATTATCCACCGATCTGAACCTGCCGTTTATCACAGCCGATCAGACGGGCCCAAAGCATCTTACGATGTCGCTGAACCGCGCAAAGCTCGACGATCTGGTAAAGCCGATAATTGACAAGTGTAAGCACCCGATAGACCTGGCTTTGTCGGATGCCAAACTTACGGCCTCCAAGATAGATAAGATAATCCTGGTAGGCGGCCCTACGAGGATGCCGATAGTGCAGAAGTTCGTCGAAGATCATGTGGGCAAGAAGCTTGAGCGCGGAGTGGATCCGATGGAGTGCGTGGCTTTAGGCGCCGCGATACAGGCGGCGATCATGACCGGGGACGCAAAGGATGTCCTCCTACTGGACGTTACGCCGCTATCCCTCGGTATTGAGACTCTGGGCGGAGTTTGCACGAAACTGATCGAGAGAAACACCACGGTCCCAACAAGAAAGAGCCAGATATTCTCGACTGCGGCCGATAATCAGACAGCCGTTACTATAAGAGTGCTTCAGGGCGAGCGTAAGATGGCCAACGACAATATCGAGCTGGGAAGATTCGACCTTGTAGGAATCCCGCCGGCTCCACGCGGCATTCCGCAGGTAGAGGTGTCATTCGACATCGATGCCAACGGCATAGTTCACGTCGGCGCCAAGGATCTCGGCACTGGTAAAGAGCAGTCGATAAAGATCTCCGCTCCCAAGAAACTCTCGAAAGAGGATATAGATAAGTTCGTAAGAGAGGCGGAGAAGTTTGCCGCTGAAGATGAGAAGAGAAAAGACGAAGTCGATACTATAAACCAGGCCGACACACTGGCCTATGCTACCGAGAAGGCTTTGAAAGATTACGGCGATAAGGTCAGCCAGGAGGAGCGCGGCAGTATCGAGGCAAAGATCAATGATCTAAAGCAGGCGATGAAGGATAAGAACCTCGACAGGATTAAAAAAGAGATGGAAGAGCTTACGAAGGTTTCTCATAAGCTTGCCGAGGAAATATATAAAAAGACTCAAGAGAAGGGCCAGGCGCAGGGCGGCGCTCAGCAAGGTCCAGGTCCTGAATACGGGCCTCAGGGACCACAACAGGGGCCAGAACCGGAGAAAGAGTCAGCCGGTTCACAGGGCGGCGCCAAAGATGACGTCATCGATGCGGAATTTACAGAAGAGGATGATGGTAAGGGCAAGAAGGGCAAGAAGTAAGAAATAAAATTTTTTGGCTGCATAAATGTCCGCCAGGCCAGGGGGCTTCGCCGGATTTTGCTATCTAGGATTTTTTGTTTAGATTTAGCTGTTAATTTTGGGATTTTATCATTTGGTAGGGCAGGTTTTAACCTGCCCTACCACTATACTTTTAGGTAGTTTGGGTGGCTTCGCGTCGTTAGCAAAATCTTTCGGCTCAACCCCACTGGCCCGTCGGCCATTTACTAAGACGAAAAATTTTACTGGGGCGTGGTAAAGTAGGATGTCTGGTGGAATATTATGAGCGTTGATAAATCAAAAAAGATTAGAACCATAGCAAATTCCATATTTCGGAGGAATGGTAATGGTGATGCTATGAGCAACTGGCTTGATGCAGAGAAAATATATTACAATAAGTTGAAAAAATTTTGGTGGTATGTTTGTGAAAATAGTGGGGCGTTAATAGCACTAGTGGCTATTGCGTCTTTAGCGCTAAATGTGGGGCTGACGACATGGAGTATCAATATAAATAGAACATCAACTGATATATCAAATCGACCTTACGTATCTGTTGATATAGAATATCCGTATGTTAAAGTTGCTGGAGTCGATACCGCATATGGAAACAATATTATAATACTTAATAAAGGCAAAATATCGGCGTCAAATATAAAGACCGAATACTATATTACTTCTGACGTGGATAAAACAAATCACGAAGGAACGAGGTGGTTTGAGGACAATTTTGGTGGAAGAGGGGCAACCGCTTTTATTACGCCAAACAGTCTGCAGGTTGAGCCGGGCTTACGATCTCTGTCACTGGATGCCAAATTTTACTACTTCGAAGCGTTAATTTCTTATGAAGGTTTCGAAAAAGGTAAGCGATATTGGACTCATGTAAGAAAAATTTATTTTAGAGATAAAAATACAAATAAGCTTTACCCCGTCGATATGTATGGAGAATGGGATAGAAATAAAAATTTTAAAGTACCCATGCTTTCTACAGAAGAAAAAGTATCTAATTCAATAGAAATTTTTAAAAGTAAGGTTAAGAATAAATAAATTGAAATAGCAGACATCCTATTTGGGGACACCCTGCGGAGTAAGCTGTATCAAAGTAGGACGCCTATAGAGATGCTAGGATAATAAATGGATAAAAAAATTTACATTATTATTCAAGTTTTGGTATTTATAATTCCTATAATGTGTGCCATTCTTTGGCGTATTCTGAGTCCATCTTTTCCGAGAAGACATATAATTGAGATAGGGATTATTTTAATTGTTGTTTTGTCAATAAGTGCATACGAATTATATGCGTATAACATTTATACAAATCAAAAAAAGGATATGCCAGATATAAGTGAAGTTATTAAAGTAAAAATAATAGCAGGTAAGTTTACAGACGGTATTTTTAATAACTATTCGATGAAAATGCATGACTATCCAAGAATCACTAATGAGGCAACTATTGCTTATGGAGAAACTTTCGTTCCTTATGACATAGTTGAAAGAATGCCGAAATATTCTATAGATTTACAATTATTCGATTATTTGTTTCTAAAGGTTTTGAGTTATAGTTATAATAATGGATGGTTCCTGGTGCATAAAAGGCCCTTTAAATCTGATTCGATTTTTATTAGCCCGCAATATAAAAAAGAAAAATTAAATACAAATATTTATAGATTTCAAGATACGCCGGCATATATTAGAGAGTACAATTTATATTTTAATAATAAGAACATTTTTTTAAACGGCAGCTATGTTGGACGCAAGACAATAACTCTTTTTCATCTTTTTGAAGATCCTGAACAATTTAGAATTATACTTCCACCGGGTGTAACATTTAAGATAGGTATTGATAAGGACGGTTGGCCAGATCATACATATAAATTTACTCACAAATATTTCGATCTTACCATCTCCATTCAAGGATTTGTTTCTGGGCCTGGATATCCAATGGGATTTCATAAGCAAAATAGCAGAACCATAAAGGAGGATTTTAATAGGGTAAGATCCTCTGAGCTGATAGTCAACTTTGATGCAAAATTTAAGCAAACACTTAATGAGCAAGAACTAAAGGATATGTATTCTTGGGCTATGACTTTGTTAGAGTGTTTTAGATTTTATTTCGATTATGAAGAATTTGAAAAATCGTTTAACAATCGAGTAGCGTGAAGGCAAACAGTGGGTAAAACGGGGACGTGTGAAAAAGGGACACACAACTATGTGGAGTGTCCCAAAGTGACACGTCCCGAAATACAATAACAATGGCAATATAATGATAATGAGCTATGTTCCTGTAGAGGCTGGTGGAAGTATGCATTTCTTTTTGATTTTTGAAAAAAAATAGGGAAAATAGGGGACGGTCCAGAGAGGGGCACCCCAGTAAAATTTTTCGGTAGGTTGAAAATGGCCGACGGGCCAGTGGGGTTGAGCCGTTAAATTTTGATAAAGTTTAACTATCCCCAAAGATTTTGGCGCAGTAGTTACCGTAAGAATAAGACGAAACGAAGTAGATTAATAAAAACAATGCATCCTTGATATCAAAATTCGGCGAAGCCCCCTGGTCTGGCGGCCATTTATGGGGAAGTCGGAAAACTTAGAGTTTAGTTATGGACATGGTAGAGTACACTAAGTATCAGAAAAAGAAATCAGCTGAGCATGAAGCGTTGTGCAAGAGGTGCGGCGTATGCTGTGGTGTCGGCAATGATCCTTGTATAAACCTTAAAGCCGATGTGGACGGCAAATATTATTGCGAGTCGTATGATGATAGGCTGGGGGAGCGCCTGACGGTTTTAGGCAAAAAATTCACCTGCGTTCCTATTAAGGAAGTCTTGGCGTATGCCCCGCCATCCCCCGATTGCGGTTATGCGTTTAACAAGGAGTAGTAAATGAATAAGTTGGTGATTACGACATTGATGTTGGTGGCAAGTAACGTTTTTATGACGTTCGCGTGGTACGGCCACCTGAAAAATTTCAATAACAAGCCGTGGGTGATCGCGGCCCTGGTAAGCTGGGGAATCGCGTTTTTTGAATATCTGATCCAGGTTCCTGCCAACAGGGTCGGCCACCAGATCATGAATCTTGGGCAGCTGAAGATCCTGCAGGAAGTCATAACGCTGTCGATATTTGTACCGTTCTCGATATTTTATATGAAAGAGAACATGAAACAGGAATATCTTTGGGCTGCGTTATGCCTTTTAGGCGCAGTCTTTTTCATGTTCCGCGGGTTACTGGTGAAGACGTAAAAGAGATAAGCTTATGAAAAATTTTCTGATCAAATGGTTCGTTAATATAATCACCCTCTTCGTGGTCATACACATAATTGCCGGGGTGAGCGCAAATAGCTGGGAGACGATAATCGTCGCGGCACTGGTGCTGGGCCTTCTGAATGCGTTCGTGAGGCCGGTTCTGATATTATTCACGCTTCCGTTTACGATATTGACGCTCGGCTTCTTTACGCTTATAATAAATGCTTTCATGTTCTACATTGCGTCGAAATTTGTTAAGGGATTCGAAGTCATAAATTTCTGGAGCGCGTTTTGGGCGGCGCTATTATTCAGCATCATAAGCTCTATATTGAATTTTCTACTCGCGCCGAAGATGAATATACGATACGCGTCATTCCGGCAGGGCCCGGGGCCTTCCCGCAAAGTAGATGACGACAATGTCATCGATATAGAAAAGGTGGAATGATATGGATCGCGTTAATATCCTTGGTTTGATCGCCGGTACGTTGACGACCATCTCATTTTTACCGCAAGCGATAAGGATTTATAAGACACGCCATACGCGCGACCTTTCATTGTTGATGTATATTGTGTTTCTATTAGGTGTATTTTTGTGGTTATGTTATGGCTTGATGGTGCATAGCCATCCGATCATTATAGCCAACGCCGTTACCATGGTTATCGGTTTTTACATTTTTGTTATGAAGCTTAAGTACAAATAATAAAAAGGAAGGGTAAGGAACAAGGAATGACAACGAAGAGGGATTACTACGAAATTCTCGGAATATCGAAAAGCGCTACGGCCGATGAGATAAAGCGCGCGTATCGCAACCTTGCCCTTAAATATCATCCCGATAGGGTTACCGCCGACAAGAAGAAAGAGGCCGAAGAGAAGTTCAAGGAGATGTCCGAGGCCTATGAAGTCTTGATGGATCCGCAGAAGAAAGCGACCTACGACCAGTACGGGCATGCCGGCGTAGATCAACAGTTCAAGTCCGGTGGTTTTGACATGAGGCAGGATTTTCACCATTATGATGATCTTAAAGACATATTCGGCGGATTTGATATAAGTGAACTCTTGAGGGGTTTCGGTTTTGGCGGGGACGCATACGGCGGCGGATACGATGACGATGGCGAGGATAGCGGCGGCAGGCGGCCCGGCGCCAGGCGCGGGCGCGACCTGGAATACCAGATCGAGATAAGTTTCGAGGATGCCGCGTTCGGCGTCGAGAAGACGATAGCGATACCGCGACAGGAGACGTGCGAGGAGTGCGGCGGCACCGGCGCCAAGCCCGGTTCCAAGGTTCAAACCTGCCCTGACTGCGGCGGGCGCGGCAAGGTGGCTCAATCGAGCGGTTTTTTTAATATCGTAAGGGCCTGCACAAGGTGCGGGGGCGAAGGCACTATAATAAAGACGCCGTGCCAGAACTGCGGCGGGCGCGGAAGGATAAGGGCGAAGAAAAATATAAAGGTCAAAATACCGGCTGGCGTCGATACCGGCTCCCGCCTGAGAGTGCACGGCGAAGGCGAGGCCGGCGCGAAAGGCGGAAGACGCGGCGACCTGTATCTTCTCATCCATGTGCGGCCGCATGAAATATTCGAACGGCATGAATCCGATATATATTGCGCACTTCCGATAAGCTTTGCGACGGCTGCCTTGGGCGGGGAAGCGGAGGCGCCTACGCTGGAAGGCAAGATCATGATGAAGATCCCGGCGGGAACACAGAGCGGAAGGGTGTTTAGATTAAGAGGTAAAGGTATCGCGCACCTGCATGATTATGGAAAAGGGGATCAGCTTGTTAAGTGGAGATAGATGTGCCGTCAGAGCTTACGCAGGAACAGAGGAGGCTTCTCAAGGAATTTTCCAAGGCCTCGGGTGAATACAGCGGCCCATTATCAAAATCGTTCTTAGAGAAAATGAAGAGGATGTTCAAGTAGAATAGGAGAAGAAATGCCGACTTACGATTACGAATGCGGAAAATGCGGTAAGGTTTTCGAAGTGTTCCAGAAGATGTCAGCCGAACCGATAGCGAAATGCCCCAAGTGCCACGGCAAGAGCCATCGTCTCATAGGCGCCGGCAGCGGCGTGATATTCAAGGGCAGCGGTTTCTACGAGACGGATTATAAAAATAAGAAGAGATCGAAAGATGTGGAAAAGAAATCCTGCCGCAATGCCAAATCGGACGGCTGCAAAGGCTGTTCAATGGATACATAAGAGCGTGACTAAACAAAGTAGAATGACGCTAGGCTATTGGATCCCCCTTATCGGCTGGATGTTGACGATATTCATTCTGTCCTCGATACCGGGAAGAAATATACCTCATGTCTCGGTCCTGGGATTTGACAAGGTTGCCCACATATTCATATACGGCATTCTCGGCCTTTTTCTTATAAGAGCTTTTTTTAGCGCTACCGATATTGGCTTGGTAAAATCGGTGCTATTGTCTATAATCATAGGCGCGCTCTTCGGTATGTCTGACGAATGGCATCAAAGTTTTGTACCCGGCAGGAATATGGATTTGTTCGATTTTTTTGCGGATTTTATAGGATTAAGCGTCGGCGTTTTTTTACGCTGCAAAGGGAAATGGTATGCCGGTAATTAAACCGTTTAAAGCAGTCCGATATAATATCGCGAAGATCAAAGATGTCTCGTCGGTAGTTGCCCCGCCTTACGATATCATCCCGCCAAAACTGCAGGATGAACTTTACCGCAAAGACGATCACAATTTTGTCAAGATAGAACTGAACAAAATCGGGCCGTCTGACGACGAAACCGATAACCGTTACACGCGCTCAAGGGATCTTTTCGAATCCTGGTTAAAGGATGGTGTCCTGGCACGAGACGACAAGGATGCGCTTTACATCTACGCCCTGCAATACAGGAAGGGTACGAAGACGATAGAGCAGGTAGGTTTTATCGGCCTAATGGGCCTTGAACTTTCTGGCGGCAATAAGGTCCTGCCGCATGAAAACACACTCGCCGCGCCGAAAGAGGACAGGCTCAAGCTTACGCGCTTGGTGAAAGCAAACTTAAGCCAGATATTCGTTCTTTATGAAGATAAAACGCATCGTCTTACCGCCATTTTAAAGAAGTTCATGTCCGGTAATAGAGCATTGATCGACATAAGATCGGATAATGTCCGGCACAGGATTTGGAAGTTAGAAGACGAAATGGAGATCAAAAAGATCGAGAAGATGATGGCCCGAAAAGACGTATTCATAGCCGACGGCCACCATCGATATGAAGTATCGCGGATGTATTCCAAAGAAGCCGGGACGGATAGCTCGAAATATATAATGGTATATTTCGTCGAGATGGACGAGCGGATGCTTACGGTAATGCCGGCGCACCGCCTTGTGAAAGATACCGGCCTTCTCAAGCCCGATGAGATATTTGAGAGGCTTGAAAAGTTCTTTTACGTGGAAAAGGTATCAGGGCTCAATGCTTTAATGACGCGCCTTGGAAGGCTAGCCAGGTCGCACGCCTTCGGCATGTATCTTGGGAAAAATTCATTCTACATATTGAAGCTTAAGAACGAGAAGGCCTCGGATAAAGCGATAAAAAATAAGCCCAACCCATGGAAGCGGCTGGATGTTTCCATACTTCATATTTTTATCATGCAGAACGTGTTGGGAATAAGGGACGAAGACGACAATATAGAATTTCTTAAGAGCCCGGCGGAGACGATTAAATCTGTAGACAGCGGCAAATTCAAAATAGCATTCCTGTTAAATCCCACGAAGGTATCTGAAGTAAAACGTATAGCCTCTCTCGGCGAACGTATGCCGAGAAAATCGACTTATTTTTATCCAAAGCCGTTGTCGGGCCTGGTGATAAATAAGTTCTGATCGGATAATATGTGCGGTATCTGCGGTTACATACATTTAGACGTATCTAAAAAGCCTTCCGAATCGATCCTCAAAAATATGGTCGAATCTCTGCGCAGGAGGGGCCCTGACGATGCGGGGTTTTATCTAAAAGACAATGTAGCCCTCGGGCACAGAAGGCTGTCCATCATCGATCTTAAAACGGGCCACCAGCCCATGTCGAGCGAAAGCGCCGCAACTACAATAGTTTATAACGGCGAAATATATAATTTTGGAGATCTCAAAGCCGGCATGGCCGAAAGAGCGCACGAGTTTAAAACCTATTCCGACACAGAGGTGATGATACATGCGTACGAAGAGTATGGTGAAGACTGCGTAAAGTTATTCAACGGGATGTTCGCGTTCGCGATATGGGATTCCAGGAAAAAGAAGCTTTTTATCGCGAGGGACAGGTTTGGCAAGAAGCCTCTATATTACGGAATATTCGATAATCAATTCATATTCGGTTCGGAGCTTAAATCATTATTAAAACATCCCTCTGTCAGGAAGATCATAGATTTCGAAGCCCTCGGCAAGTATCTTGCATACGAATATATCCCCGCCCCATATTCTATATTTAAAGGTATCTTCAAACTTGAGGCTGGTTCGAAGCTGATACTCGAAAATGGTAAAGTCAAGGTTGATAGATACTGGACCCCCAGGATAGAGCCTGACAACAGGATAGATGTCAAAACGGCCGAGGTGCGCCTGGTCCAATTGCTTAAAGAATCCGTAAGAAAGCGGCTCATAAGCGATGTGCCTCTCGGTGTTTTTCTGTCGGGCGGCATAGATTCCTCTGCCGTCGTGGCGATGATGTCCGAGCTCATGAAGCCGAAAGATATCAAGACGTTCTCGGTAGGGTTCAAAGAGAAGTCATACGACGAGTCGTCCGATGCCAGAAGGGTGGCCGAACATTTTCATACCGATCACCATGAGGAGATTTTGGACCCGGACGCGATGCTGGAAGTATTTCCTGATATACTTGAATACCTGGATGAACCTTTTGCCGACTCATCGATAATCCCCACATATCTGGTTTCGAAATTTACACGCAAACATGTGACGGTTGCCCTGGGCGGCGACGGCGGCGATGAGCTATTTATGGGGTATCCGTCGTTTATGGGGCATAAACTTGATGAATATTTTAGATTCTGCCCAAGCCTGTTAAAAAAGATTATACTGAATGGCGCAGCTATGATATTGCCGGATTCGCAGAGGCATATGAATCTTGCTTCTTATGTGCATCGTTTCGCCATAGGCGCGGCCTATCCGGAATCTGTACGTCACCAGGTATGGATAGGTTCTTTCACCCCTCCGGAAGAGGATAAGCTTTTTCTCCCCGGCGTGAATAGACCGCAGGATATTTTCAATATTTACGATTTAACGGACAAGTTTTATCACGAGGCTGAGGGCCCGGATGCCCTTAACAGGGCGATGTACGTCCATATAAACACATACATGACCGACGACATACTTGTTAAGGTCGATCGTGCGAGCATGGCCAATTCGCTTGAAGTGAGAGCGCCGTTTCTAGACGTGGAATTTGCCGAGTATGCTATGCGGATACCCTCATCATTAAAACTGCGGGGTTCAAACGCTAAATGGATATTGAAAGAAGCGTTTAAGAATAGGTTACCGCCTTCGACCCTGGCGAAGGGTAAACGTGGATTCGCGGTGCCGGTGACAAAATGGCTTAAGGGGGATCTGCAGCCGATGCTGCTTAACGCGTTCTCAAAGTCCAAGATAGAGCGCGAAGGTATATTCGACTATGCGTACATAAATGACATAATGTGCTCCTTCTTATCCGGCAAAGTTGATGTGCGGAAGAAAATTTGGGCACTATTTATGTTCGAAATGTGGTATGATAAATGGATGTAGTTTTTGATAAATGAAAGGTAAGAGATGAGCGAGAAGATCCTAAAGGATATTAAAGACGCGCTGATGAAGGGTGACAGGGACGGCGTGGTGAGATTCACAAAGGCCGCTATTGACTCCGGTATCGAGATAAAGGATATACTCAATAACGGCCTCATCGTTGGCATGGAAGTTATCGGAAAAAAATTCAAGGCAAATGAAATATTTATTCCAGAGGTCCTGATATCTGCCAAGGCGATGCATGCCGGCATGGCGATCTTGGAGCCGCACTACCTTAAATGCGGAATTAAACCGATAGGTAAGGTAGCGATAGGGACGGTCAAAGGTGATCTTCACGACATAGGTAAAAATATAGTAAGCATGATGCTTAAAGGCGCGTGTTTCGAGATCAAAGATTTCGGCATAGATGTGCCTCCGCAGAAATTCGTGGACGCGGCGAAGGTGGGCGATATCGATATAATAGCCCTCTCGTCGCTTCTTACCACATCGATGAATTCCATGAGAGATACGATAAACGCGCTGAAAAGCTCAGGATTGCGTGACAAGGTGAAGGTGATGGTAGGGGGCGCCCCGGTAACACAGGAGTTCGCGGATTCCATAGGCGCCGATTGTTACGCGAAGGATGCGGCTGTCGCGGTAGACAGGGCGCGCGAATTATTAAAGAAAGGCTAAGATGCCGCTTTTCCCGAGAAAACCGAAATACACAATAGTCAAGATCGCCAGGAAGAGCGATATCCCCGATGATCTATGGACGAGGTGCGAAGAGTGTAATGAGCTCATATACAACAAGAAGCTCAGCGAGAACCTCATGGTTTGCCATAAATGCAATTTCCATTTCACTCTCGGCGCCCGTGAGAGGATAAGCCTTACTATAGATGAAGGCACGTTCAAAGAGATGGATCCCGATATGGAAACGCTCGATCCGCTGAACTTTGAGGGGCCGAAGACATATAAGGAGAAGCTGAAGAAGGACCAGGAGCTCACCGGTTTAAAAGAGGCGGTCATAACAGGCGAAGGCAAGATAAACGGTGGGAATGTTATCATCGGCGTTACCGATTCCAGGTTCATAATGGGTTCGATGGGTTCCGTAGTAGGAGAAAAGCTTACCAGGGCAATTGAGCGATCCACGGAGAAACGGGTCCCTCTGATAATAGTATCCGGTTCGGGCGGAGGCGCTCGGATGTACGAGGGCATGTATTCCCTGATGCAGATGGCCAAGACTTCCGCGGCCCTAAGCCGCCATGATAAGGCAGGCTGCGTCTTTATATCGGTATTGACCAACCCCACGATGGCCGGTATTATGGCAAGTTTTGCCTCTTTGGGAGATGTCATCATAGCCGAGCCTAAGGCCCTGATAGGCTTTACCGGCCCGCGCGTGATCGAGCAGACGATAAGACAGAAACTTCCACCAGGATTTCAGAAATCCGAGTTTTTGTTGAACCATGGCCTGATAGACATGATAGTCCACAGAAAAAACATGAAGGATACCCTGTCAAAGCTGGCCAGTCATTTTTAGTTACCTGATTTTGCAATTATGATATAATATTGGAATTCTATGGCACAGGTAAGCTTAAATAATGTATCAAAGGTCTTTCCGGGAAACGTGTGGGCGATACGCGATATAAATCTCGGTATCGAGAATAAAGAGTTTGTTGTATTTGTAGGCCCTTCCGGATGCGGTAAATCCACTACGCTTCGCATAATAGCAGGCCTTGAAGAAGCGACCGGCGGCGATGTCTACATAGGTGATCAGCTTGTGAACAACGTTCCGCCCAAGGACAGGAATATCGCTATGGTATTCCAGAATTATGCGCTGTATCCCCATATGTCCGTTTACGACAATATGGCATTCGGACTCAAGCTTAGAAAATACCCCAAGGCCGAGATCGATTCAAGAGTTAAGGAAGCTGCCACAATCCTCAGTATAGAGAAACTCCTGCATCGAAAGCCCAGAGAGCTTTCCGGCGGCCAGCGCCAGAGGGTCGCGGTCGGCAGGGCCATCGTGAGAAAGCCGCTTGTATTTCTCTTTGACGAACCGCTCTCGAATCTTGATGCGAAGATGAGAGTCCAGATGAGGATGGAGATAAAGAAGCTCCATCTAAGGCTCCAGACGACGATGATATACGTTACGCATGACCAGGTCGAGGCCATGACGATGGGGGACAGGATCGTTGTGATGAAGGACGGCCTGATCCAGCAGATAGCGGATCCGATCACGCTATATGACAAACCCGCAAATAAATTTGTAGCCGGTTTTATGGGCAGCCCGGCGATGAATTTCGTAAAAGGCACCATCGTGAAGAAAGACGGCAGACTATACTTCAATGAGGGTAAATTCCAGGTGAAGATAGTGGATTCCATGCTAAAGAGCGTAGCTAACTATATCGATAAAGAAATTATATTCGGCATACGTCCGGAAGATATATATGACAAACTTTTCGTCTCGAGCGCCCCGCCTGAAAATACGATCAAGGCGACCTGCGAGGTTATCGAGCCCATGGGGAGTGAAGCTTATTTATACCTCAATACCGGCAAGAACTCACTGATAGCTAAAGTAGGCGGCCACAATAAGCCGACCATAAATCAGGATATGGACTTGGTTTTCGACATGTCCAAGATCCATTTTTTTGACAAGGACACAGACATAGCCATCATCTAAACGGATGACTCAACCTTCCAATAGATCTATATTGGGAATATTATCCATAGCATCTCTGGTATTTTCAATTTACCTGCTTGCCAAATTTTCATTTCAACCGGATATCGGTTCATCAACGCAAACAAATCTCATCATCACTACGATCTCGAGTTTCAATATAGCCATTTTCCTGGGCTGGCTGTCCTTTGGCCTGCCAATGGGGCTTACGATAAGTATATTGGCGGCGCTGATAGTCATATGGGCGGACCTCAGGGCAAATCTTAACGGATATTCGATTTTCACTCTTCAGTTTTTCGCTACGGCCTTATTCGGATACGAATTCTTAAAAGCGAGAATAAAACTGGATAATTCCTATAATCTAAAGCTGGAGAAGATAAGTGAGGAGAGAAATCTCATTATAAACAGCATCAGGGAGAGGGAAGAGAATATACTGGTGCTCGAAAGGAAGTTGGACAGATATTCAATATTGAAAGAAGTGGTCGAGGCGCTTTCCACACGCGTCACGCTCGATGAAATAAGCGCTGTTATAATAGAGAAGGCCGGTAAGATAGTCGGCAAAGAGGATAGGATCCTTCTCTATTTTGTCGACACGGAGAAGCAGGCCCTTATGCTTTCGGCCTCCAAGGGGCCGGTAAAGATAATGGCCAAAACAGGCGACGTTTTCGATCACTGGGTATTCAGAAATAGAAAGACTCTCATGGTTGAGGACGTTAAGACGGACTTCAGATTTTCCACGGAGGATATCGAAGAGTCGAAATCCTCCCTCAGATCACTAGTGGAAGTCCCTCTGCTTAGTGAAGATAAAGTTATCGGGATACTCAGAATGGATTCTGCCGTAGAGTACATGTATGTTCAGGATGACTTGAGGCTTCTGGATATAATAGCCGATCTTGGCGCCGTAGCGATCCAGAATGCACTCTTGATCGCGAAGACCGAGGAGCTTGCAATAAGGGACGGTGTCACCGGGCTTGTCGTAAGGCGTTATTTCATGGAACGTTTTCAGGAGGAAGTGCGCAGGGCAGCCATGAAGAAAGACGTTTTGTCGATCCTCATCCTTGATATAGATCATTTCAAAAATTACAATGATAAATATGGCCATGCGGCCGGAGACCTTGTTCTTAAACATTTGGCTAATTTGCTGAATTCGATGGTGGGCGAAGGTGATATTGTGGCTCGGTACGGAGGAGAAGAGATGGTGATCCTTCTTTGCGGCAAAGACAAGGACCGGGCCGTATCTATCGCAGAGGAAATTCGTGAAGCCGTGAAAAATAAACCTCTTGTCCTGAGAAGGCACACCGCGAATATCACTGTTTCGATCGGCGTAGCGGCGTATCCAAACGATGCCGTCCTCGAAGAAGAGCTCATAAAGATCGCTGATGAGCGTCTCTATAAGGCGAAGGAAGGCGGAAGGGACATGGTTTGTTAAGACTTAAAATTATTTATCCCATAATCGTAACGGCCTTATTTGCCGCCTTTCACATCCTTTATCTGTCCGCCAGGATAGAATACGGTTTGATAAATCTCGTTCTGTTATGCGCGATCCCTATAGTTCTTCTTTATGAAAACAAGGTCTCGTACGTATTAATAGCGCTCTCCTGGGCCGCCCTATGTCCGATGATCATAGTTATCTACAGGATAGAGCCTGTTAACGCGGTATTCTCTGTCCTGATATTCAGCGTATTGGCAGGCAGCGTAATAAGGTTCAAAAATATTATTGAATCCGCGAGAAATTCCCTCCATTCCAGGCTGACAGGCGAAAAGAACGGCAGGGACAAGCTTCTCATCGATCTGAATAGGCTTAATGTCTCGGAGTCGATCATCAGGGAAAAAGAATTATCGATCGTCAGCTTGTATGAGATCACAAAGAAGATGTCCGAAGATCTGAAATTTGGCGACATATTCAATGTCTTCAGCTCATTTCTTAAAAACAGTATGATCTTCAGAAGGTGCGATTTTCTGATATTGAACCGGGGAGAACCGGGTTCTCCCCGCATAGAGAGAAAATACAGCGTCTGGAAGGAGGACGGTAAACCCCTGATAGAGGAAAGCGCAGTCAATCATGAAAATCTCGTCAGGCTGCTTCTGGAAGAGCCGAAAACATTATATTTTGCCAGGCGTGACGGAGAATTCGAAAAGTTGGGCATAAAAGACGATGAGGTTACCGCATACGTGGCGATCCCGCTCTTGAGTGACAAGCGTATTGTGGCGGTCCTCGCGGCCGAGAATCTGCCTTGGGGAGAATTGGAAAAGTTCAGCATTTTGTCGATGCAGTTTGCTCTTGAAATAAGGAAGGTGTTTTTATACGAAACCGTCGAAAAGCTGGCCATAACCGATTCATTGACGGGCCTTTATTTGAGGCAGTATTTTTCCGATAGGCTCGGCGAGGAACTGCAGAGGTCCAAGCGTTATGGATTGAAATTCGCCTTTCTTATGATAGATATAGATGATTTTAAACGGGCCAACGATACATGCGGCCACCTTGTCGGCGATGTTATACTGAAAAACCTCGGCCGTATATTGAAGGAAAACACGCGCGAGATAGATCTTGTTTCTAGATACGGCGGAGAGGAGTTTGCCATAGCGCTGCCCGAGACCAGCATTGACGGCGCTTTGGTGGTTGCAGAAAGAATAAGAGAAAAGATAGAGGCTAATGTATTTAAGGCCTATGACGAAAAACTTAAAATCACCGTAAGCATCGGCGTGTCCGTATATCCCGGGGATGCAGCCAAGCTTAAAGATCTGATCGACAAAGCGGACAGCGCAATGTATATGGCGAAAAAAAATGGTAAAAATGTTGTATGTGAATATAAAAAACGGTATAATGATTCCATAGAAAAATAAAAAATGAAATTATTTATAGATACCGCCAATATAGATGAAATTAAGGAAGCCAGCGCGCTTGGAATAATCGACGGCGTTACCACGAACCCGACCCTGATCGCCAGAGAAGGCAGGGATTTCGTAAGCGTCGTCAAAGAGATATGCCAGGTCGTGGATGGGCCCATCAGCGCGGAGGCGGTTTCGCTCAAATCGGATGATATTATCAAAGAGGCGCGGCCGCTTTCGAAGATCCATAAGAATATAGTCATAAAGATCCCGATAACGCCCGATGGGCTAAAGGCGGCAAAGGCCTTATCGAAAGAAGGGATCAAAACAAATCTAACGCTCTGCTTTTCCCCGGCCCAGGCGCTTCTAGCTGCAAAGGCCGGGGCCTCATACGTCAGTCCTTTCATAGGAAGGCTGGACGACATTGGCCAGGTCGGCATGGATCTCGTACGGAATATAAGAAAAATTTATGTAAATTACAATTTTAAAACCGAGATCATTGTGGCAAGCGTAAGGAATCCCGTGCATGTCCTTGAGTCTGCCCTGGCCGGGGCGGATATCGCTACAGTCCCGTATAATGTGCTTATCTCTCTTATCAAGCATCCTCTTACCGATAGAGGAATAGAGCGTTTTCTGAAAGACTGGCAAAATGTACCCCGTAAATGATGCCCGTTTAACCCACAGAAAAAAAATACTCTATATTGTTTTTTCCTGTTTCCTGTTTGCTGTCTGCTGCTCGCTAAGCTACGCTGAAGAATTGATGTCTGCAAAATTACCCTCCAAAGAACCTATCGTTGTTAACGGCGACAAGGTTGAATATTTTCATGAAAAACAGCAAGTCGTCGGGATCGGTAATATCTCTATCACCTTCAAGGACGTGGTATTAACCTGCGATAAGGTTACCGTATATCTTGATACCAAAGAGGCGATAGCCGAGGGCAACGTCAAGGTTACACAGAAGGACGCTTATTTTTCAGGCGACAAAATGAATTATAATTTCGAGACGAAGAAGGGTACCGTATTGAACGGATATCTGAACGCGAAGCCTTTTTATGGAAAAGCCGGGGAGGTCCAGAAGATCGCGGTCAAGGACCAGTTCAATCTTGATAACGGTTATGCGACTACCTGCGATCTCGACGAACCTCACTACCGGGTTAAATCCAAACGTGTTGAGGTATATCTTAATGACAAAGTTATTGCGAAACACATATTCCTCTATGTAGGGAAAATACCGGTCCTGTATTTACCATATTACGTTCAGCCGATCAAGGATAGGAAATCACATGTTACTGTGATACCGGGCCAAAGCAAAGATTGGGGATATTACGCCCTGACCGCTTACAGATATTACCTCGGCGATAATAACCGCGGCGACATACTCATCGATTACAGAACCAAGAAGGGCCTGGCGGGAGGCGTAGACCATTACTATAACTTCAGGGATTTGGGTATTGGAGCAGTGAAATTCTATTATATACGGGAAAACGATTTTGTTTATGAGAAGATGGCGCCGATAAAAGATAGATACCGTTGGCAGGTGAGGCATCGCTGGGATCTCGGCGAGGACAAGGATACCCTTGCCACCCTTGAGTTTAATAAGCTTAGCGACAGAGATGTCATAAAAGACTACCTCTATAATGAATATGAAGAGATCGGAGATGAACCGGATAATTATATATCTTTTGTGACACAAAAAAGCGCCTATTCTACCCGCTTCCTGATGAGGAAGCGTTTTGATAACTTCTATAATGTGGTAGAGAGGCTGCCGGATTACACGATCGATATACCGAACTATCGCGTCCTTAAAAATGCGCCGCTCTATTATAAGGGAAACGCGGGCGCGGTATATCTGAACAAGACCTTCGATAACACCAATGTATATCCAGCCCAGAAGGACCTTAACGTAGTCAGGGTAAATGCATATAATCAGCTATCCTACGCGGCGCGGCTTTTCAAGTTCTGGAGCCTGACCCCATACGCCGGTGTCGAGGAGACCTACTATTCGAGAAATATGTGGGGTGAGACAAATCAAATGAGAACGATCTTTAACGCAGGGTTGAACAATTCCACCAAGTTTTACAAAATATACGATGTTGTTACAAATTTCTGGGGGCTCGACATCAATAAACTGAGGCATGTCATAACCCCGACGATTAATTATTTTTACACGCACCAGCCGACGATCAGTTCCAGTAATCTTAATCAATATGACGAAATAGATGCGCTGTCCGCCCGGAACGGTGTCTCCCTGGGATTGGAGAATCGTTTGCAAACCAAGAGGCTCGAAGGCGGCCAGATGAAGTCTGTGGATCTCGCGACCTTGAGAATAAATACCGATTACCTTCTCAACCTGGAGAATGACAAATGGGTCAGCAACGGACTTGATAAGATATATTTCGATCTGGAGCTGATCCCATATTCATGGGCGTATATTCAGGCCAAGACGACGTTAAACGCGAAAAATCAGTCATTCGAGAGCGAAAGTATAGATTTGGTAGCCAACTGGAAGGATAAATGGTCACTCGCCATAAGCAACCGCTATGAAAGCGTTGCTACCGGGAATAGCAACCTTGTGACTTTAGACGGCACATATAAGATAAGCCCGAAATGGAAGGTGAGGGCGTATGAGAGATTTAACGCGATAAATGGTTATCTTGAGGAACAGGAATACACCTTCTCCAGAGATCTGCACTGCTGGGTTGCTGAACTTGTCTATAATGTCAAAAACGATGGCAATATGAGCTTCTGGTTTGTCGTACATCTTAAAGCCTTCCCGGCGTATCCTATCGGATTCAAGCAAACCTACTCAAGGCCGCGATTCGGCAATACCGGCGACAGGTAAGTCCAAACGCTCTTGTAATTAACCCGCTCAATTGGTATAATACTATCCCTATAAGAGGACTATCATGAAGATCAGCATAATAGGTTCGGGGTATGTTGGCCTGGTCACGGGGGCATGTTTTGCTGACTTAGGCAATGATGTCATTTGCATAGACAATGACGTAAAAAAGATAAAGTCCCTTAAATCCGGGGCGATCCCCATATACGAACCGGGATTGGAGGAATTGATCAGGCGCAATAGGAAAGAGGGGCGCCTGTCCTTCAGCTCAAACATAAAAGAGGGCGTCGGGAGATCGGAGATCATCTTCATCGCGGTCGGTACGCCTTCCAGGGATAACGGCGATGCCGACCTCACTTTCGTAGAACATGTTTCCAAAGAAATAGCCCAGGCGATGCCTTCCTACCGGCTCGTGGTCGAAAAATCAACGGTCCCTGTCAATACCGGTGAATGGGTAGAACATACTATAAAGGCATTCAATAAGCGTAATATAAAATTTGATGTTGCTTCTAATCCCGAATTCCTGAAAGAAGGTTCGGCAATAGAAGATTTTATGCATCCGGACAGGGTTGTAATAGGGGTGAAATCAAAAAAGGCCCGCGATCTGCTGGTTGAACTCTACAAGCCATTAAAAGCGCCCATAGTTGTTACGGATATAAAGAGCGCCGAGATAATCAAGCACGCATCCAATTCATTTCTCGCCGCTAAAATATCTTTCATAAATGCCATATCGGATATATGCGACAAGGTCGGCGCGGATATTGTGGAAGTTGCCAGAGGTGTCGGGTTCGACAAGAGGATAGGCAGAGAATTTCTTAATGCCGGCATAGGATTTGGCGGCTCATGTTTTCCGAAAGACCTATCCGCATTCATACATATAGCGGAAAAGATAGGGTATGATTTCGGATTGTTGAAGGAGGTCCAAAAGATCAATGATTTCCAAAAAAAGCTCCTGGTCCGGAAGATTGAGGGCCTATTGTGGAATCTGCCGCGAAAGACGGTTGGCGTATTGGGCCTGTCATTTAAGCCGAATACCGATGATATAAGGTGCTCACCCGCGCTGGATATAATCTCGATGCTCCTGAAGGAGGAAGTGAATATAAGGACGTATGACCCGGTAGCGATGCCGAAGGCAAAAGAGATCCTGGGTAAAGACGTAAAATTCTGCAAAGATGCTTACGAAGCGGCAAGACAGAGCGATTGCCTGTTGATCGCGACCGAATGGAATGAATTCAAAGAGTTAAATTTTAAAAAGATAAAGAAGCTGATGAAGCAGGCGATAATAGTCGACGGCAGGAATATCTATGATCCGGCCGAGATGAAAAAACTTGGTTTCACATACGTGGGGATAGGGAGAAGATAGGCATGATCGAAGGGGTGCAGGTAAAAAAATTAAAAATAATTCCCGATGACCGCGGCAGGCTCATGGAGATCTTAAGGAACGACGACGAAAATTTTAAAAAGTTCGGCCAGGTTTATATGACAACCGCTTTCCCGGGCGTGGTCAAGGCGTGGCATTATCATAAAAAGCAGGATGACAACTTTACCTGTGTGCACGGGAAGATGAGATTGGCGCTCTATGATGCCAGGCCGAAATCGTCCACCTTCGGAGAGGTGAACGATTTTGTTATTAGCCTGGACGATCCGATGCTTGTTACAATACCAAAATTTATTTATCACGGATTTAAATGCGTAGGCGATGTTGAAGCGCTCGTGATAAATACGGTCACAAGGCCTTACGATAGTAAAAAACCGGATGAGTATAGAGTCGATGCGTATGATAACGATATTCCTTATGACTGGAGGAAATAGCATATGGCGCTAAAGGGCGTTATATTGGCCGGTGGTCTTGGCAAGAGGCTTAATCCATTAACCAAGATCACGAACAAACATCTTTTATCCGTAT
>JBAZUO010000014.1:0-41778 GCA_041661345.1 Candidatus Omnitrophota bacterium
CGGGGCCGCATCCGTATCCGATGATGGTGAGAGATTTTCAGTCGGTCATAGGAAAAGAGGCCAGGCGCCAGACCGTTGCGAAAGAAGCTCGCTTACCCGACTATTTGGTTGCGTGCGTGGGCGGCGGATCGAACGCGATGGGCCTATTTTACGCGTTCCTTAAGGATAGAGTGAAGATCGTCGGCGTTGAAGCGGCGGGGCTTGGGGTAAATACGTCTAAACATGCCGCGACCCTTTGCAAGGGCTCGGTCGGCGTACTGCACGGTTCGAAGAGCTATCTTCTGCAGAATGACGACGGCCAGATCGAGATCGCGCATTCGATCTCCGCAGGGCTCGACTATCCGGGTGTGGGACCCGAGCATTCGTTCCTGAAAGAGTCTGGCCGCGCGAAATACGTCGCGGTTACTGATCGCGAGGCGCTCGAAGGCTTCAAGATGCTGACTGAGCTCGAAGGCATAATTCCGGCGCTTGAATCATCGCACGCCGTATATTTCGCGTCGCGGCTTGCTAAGCGTTTACCAAAGTCGAAACTCATCATCGTCTGCCTATCGGGCAGAGGCGATAAGGATATCGATATAGTGAGAGGTGTTCTTTAAAATTTTTCGATTCCGAGAGAGGTTCCCCTCTCGGGGTTGTGCTTCGCCGGAACGCTAAAATTTCCCCAGCGTGGAAATTTTAGCTCGGTAAAATTGCTCGCTCTTTTTGCATATGAGAATATTGGGGCAAAAAACCGTGCCCGCTCGCAATTTTAACGTCCTGCTCAGCACGAACCCCTCGGGGGACCCCTTCAATGCGGCGATGCGAAAAATTTTACTGGGGTTGCAGACAGGAAATTTTACGGGTGACGCGACCGAAGGCTTTTCGCTTATGGGCGAGCATGGGATGGGGGTGCCCGCCGTTTAGGATTGCATAATAGTAAGCCCGCGCCCCAATTTTAATAGTCCTGTTGCAGGCAATCCTGGCGGGCATACAGACACAACATGAGTTTCACTCATCTATTGTGAACCCCGTGCGAGCCCTAGAAAGAAAAGACGAGGTCGCGGCAGGACCCGTAAAATTTATAGGAGAGACAATGAAAATTAAACCGAATTTGCAATTCTCGGTATTGTGTGACGATGTGAGGCGTGAGGATAATGGTAAGTTTATCCTGATCGGATTATTTGAAGCGATAAACGCGAAGAAGTTTCCGGCGACGCATTCGTCGCTATTTGTCGTGAATAGATGGTGCAAGGGCGAGGGGACATTCACACAGAAGATACGCATAGTTAATCCCAAGGATAAGAAGAGCGTATTCGAGACCGACGATCAGGCATTCGAGTTGGCAGATATCGACAGGCATCACACGTTGATATCGAGGTTCAACAATCTTGTATTCCCGAATCCCGGTAAGTACTGGGTCGAGGTGCTGCTTGATAAGGAGTTATTTCTGAACTATCCCATTATGTTAAAAGAGGTTAAGGATGAACCGAATCGATAAGACATTTAAAAGTTTACGAAGGAGAGGTAAGAAGGCTTTCATCGCCTATATTACCGCCGGGGACCCGAATCTTGCAGTTACCGGGAAACTCGTTCTCGCATTGGAAAAGTCGGGCGTGGATATTATCGAACTGGGAATACCATTTTCAGATCCCATGGCCGACGGGCCGACCATCCAGGCGGCGTCTTTACGCGCATTGAGAGCCGGCGCAAGCTTAAAAAAGATCTTCAAGCTGGTATCGGTTATCAGGCGGAAGAGCGGAATTCCGATAGTTTTCATGACGTACTATAATCCGGTTTTCAAGTACGGCCTCGCGAATTTCTTTAAAAGCTCGAAACTGTACGGAGTCGATGGTGTGATAATCCCGGATCTTCCCACCGAGGAGGCCGGCGAAGTTATAAAAATCGGAAAAAAGAACAATGTCTCAACCATATTCCTTGCCGCCCCGACGTCGACGCGTAAGAGAATATCCGATATCGCCGTAAGCTCAAGCGGATTTATCTACTACGTCTCCTTAACCGGAGTTACCGGCGCAAGAAAGAAACTTCCTTCAGAGCTTAGATCGAAGGTCGGGTTGATAAAATCCCTTACCGGTAAACCCGTAGCGGTAGGGTTCGGTATATCGGACGCGGCGAATGCAAAACAGGTTGCCAAAATTGCCGATGGAGTGATTGTAGGAAGCGCGATTGTGAAGATAGTAGGCGAAAAGAAAAATATCGTCTCGAAGGTTTCAAGGTTTGCGGGAATTTTAGCGAAAGCGATCCATAGTGTCTAATCGCAATGCAAAAGATGTTTATGCCGTTATCCTTGTAGGCGGGAAGGGGAAACGCCTGATGCCGTTATCGACCGATGCCAGGCCGAAGGCGTTCCTGTCTGTTAAGCATAACGGCGTTACGATGTTCGGCGATACGTTAGCCAGGATCGGGCGACTCGTCGGAGAAGATAATATCATGGTGGTGGCGAATGCCGCTCATTCGAAATTGGTCAGGATCGATTTTCCTGGCGTCCGCCGGGGCAATCTTCTACTCGAACCGGTTTCGCGCAATACGGCGCCGGCCATAGCGCTCGCCGCGCATGCAATAAAAAAAAGATTTGGTGACGGCGTAATGGTCGTCCTGCCGTCAGATCAGTATATTATCGGCGACAGGGAATATCTCGGTGCTGTTAAAAAAGGAATAAATTTTATCAGAAAGAATCAGGACGCCATTGTCGTTCTTGGCGTGAAACCTGCATCGCCGTCAACGCAATTGGGGTATATTAAGGCACAGGGTTCAGGATGTAAGGCACAGAATGTTTACAAGGTTACAAAATTCGAAGAGAAGCCGGATATCAAAACCGCAAAAAGATATTTGCAAAGCGGCCAATACTTATGGAATTCAGGCGCTTTCATCTTTACAGCAGGCTCGATCTTGAATAATATAAAGAGATTCGCGCCCAGGATAAGCGAGGTGCTTAACAAGGGGACAAAGCATTATCGTGATATGCCAGACATATCGATCGATTATGCGGTGATGGAAAAGGCAGGCAACATATATTGTGTGACGGGCTCATATGGCTGGAATGATATGGGTAGTTTTGACAGTCTTATATCGGTTATGCGGCGTGAGCGCAGAAATTTTGTGTTCGAAGACGGAAAGGTTACGGCGATACTGTGAGGATAATGGGATTGGATGTAGGAACAAAACGGATCGGCGTAGCGTTAAGCGACGAGCTTTTTATAACGGCTCAGGGATCTGCTACTATCGAACGTAAGACTTTAGAGTCGGATCTCGAGGAGATAAAGAGAGTGGCCAGAGAAAATAGCGTCGAGGAGATCGTTGTAGGGTTGCCGATCAGCATGAACGGCAGCTACAGCGAGCAGACCAGGAAAGTCGTCGAATTTAAGGACAGCCTGTCGAAGGCCGTCGATATCCCGGTTGTGACCTGGGACGAACGATTGACGACGGTACAGGCCGAGCGCACACTGCTGGAGGCCGATGTAAGCCGGGCGAAAAGGCGGAAGGCCATCGATAAGCTCGCCGCCCAGGCTATATTGCAGAATTTTCTTGATTCAAGGAAGAGAGGATAATTTAATGCATAGTGTCAATAAACTTGATAACGCTTTAAGGGTGGTAACCGAACAGATGGATTATATGGAGTCTGTTGCCATCGGATTATGGATACGCGCTGGAGGACGATATGAGAACGAGAAGACGAGCGGCATAAGCCATATGCTCGAGCACCTCCTGTTCAAGGGTACGAACAAGCGCGATATGACGGCGATAAAGCATGAGATAGAAGGGCGCGGAGGAAGCTTCAACGGCTTCACCTCCGAAGAGCACACGTGTTACCTTGTAAAGGTCCTCGCCAAGGACGCTGAGCTGGGCGTCGACATACTAAGCGATATGATATTGAATCCGAAGCTTGCCGAGGAAGAGCTTAAAAAAGAGAAGAGCGTCATAGTAGAAGAGATAAATATGTATAAGGATATGCCGTCTCATTATGTCCATGAGATACTCGCGGAGATGATGTGGCCGGATCAGCCGCTAGGCATGCCTCTCGCCGGCACTGTGGAAACCGTGAATTCATTCACCAGGGATGACGTGGTCAGATATAGGGAAACGTACTATAATCCGAAGAACATGATCGTGGTGGGTGTGGGTAAGACCGGAAGTTCTGAGCTTACGAAATTGTCCAAAAAGTACCTCTCGTCGCCTAAGGGCATTACCGCGCCCTCGTATAGCAAAGTGCGATTAAACCAGAAAGAGCCTGTCTTCAGGCTTCTATCGAAAGATACGGAGCAGACGCATATGGCGTTGGGTTTGCATGCGCTCGATAGGTTTAGCCCGGACAAACATGTCCTAAGTTTGATAAATGTTATCCTGGGCGGGAATATGTCGTCGCGGCTGTTTCACAGGGTAAGGGACGAAATGGCGCTATGTTACGAAATATCTTCAAGTATAAGAAGATATGAAGATTGCGGCGCGTTTGTCGTGAGCGTGGGTGTCGACGATAAAAAATGCATAGAGGCGCTTAAGGTTGTTCTCGAGGAACTTGCCAGGATGAAAAACGAGCCCGTGGGGGATGAAGAACTGCGCCGCGCGAAGGAGTATTACAAGGGCCAGCTTCTATTCGCGCTTGAGGATACTATGAGCCATATGCTATGGCTGGGTGAAAAGATCATATCGGGCGAGAAAGATTTCAGTGTTAAGAATATACTCGAACGCATAGAAAAAGTAACCGCCGATGACCTGATCAGGGTGTCGCGTGATATGTTAAAGAATGAGAATCTGAACCTTTCCATAATAGGGCCCATCAAGGACGGTAAGCCGGTCAGGGGGGAGTTACATATAGAATGAAGGGCTCCATAAAATTATTTACGGTATTCGGGATATCGATAAATATACATATAACATTTTTTCTTCTTCTCTTGCTGGTTCTTCCGGGCGGGATCAAATGGGTTGTTCTTGTCATCGGGGTGTTCTTCTTTGTAACGATACATGAACTTTGCCACAGCCTCGTCGCGAAGCGATACGGCGTTAAAGTCAAAGAGATAACGCTTCTGCCGATCGGCGGCGTCGCTTCGATGTCGAAGATACCGGATAGACCGGTGCAGGAATTATATATTTCGCTCGCAGGGCCTCTGTCGAATATCGTTGTGATAGTCCTGTTCTATTATCCGCTTAAATACCTGCTGGGCCCGGAGGTTCTATTCCATCCTCTGTCTACAGCCACATGGGCGCTGACGTTCGCCTATATGTACTGGATAAATCTCATACTTGCGGGGTTCAACCTCCTGCCGGCATTCCCGATGGACGGCGGCAGGGTATTAAGGGCGATACTTGCTAATTGGCTCGGATATCAGAAGGCCACTCAAATAGCCGCTAACCTCGGCCACCTGTTCGCGCTTGCATTCGCATATCTTGGAATAATCCAGTACAATATTATCCTGATAGTCATCGCCATATTCATATACATGGCTGCATCGAATGAAAAAATGCAGGTCGATGTGAAAGAGACCTTGAAAAGATTCAAAGTTCGCGATATACTGCCTGGCGATTTTTTAACGGTCAATAGCGGCACAACCGTCAAGGAATTATTGGAACTGGTTTACCACTCGCATCAGGAGGATTTTCCGGTGGTGGATAGCGGCCTTCTCGTCGGGTTTGTCACGAGGCAGGAGATAATGCTCTCCGCACACGGCGCAGGCACCGATAGTGTTGTCAGGGATATTATGAGAAAGGATTTCCCTACGGCCAAGGACTCAGATTCGCTGGTAAAAGCCCAGAAGATCATGTACGAGAAATCTGTCAGGGCGCTACCCGTGATGTGTAAAGACGTAGTGGCAGGCGTCGTGACACTCGAGGATATAGGGCGTATTTACGCGATGACGTCTCATCATACGTAATAGATCAGATTAGGTTACAGTGTACAGCTCACAGCTCTGTAAACTGTAACCTGTTAACTGTGTGCTAAACGAGTAATTATGGAGGATATCATGTCGAAAATTTTGATTGCCCCCAGCATTTTATCGGCTGATTTTTCGAAGCTCGGTACCGAGATAAGAGATGTTGAAAAAGCGGGGGCGGATTGGATACATATAGATGTTATGGATGGCCACTTTGTCGATAATATCACGATGGGGCCGGTCGTCGTAAAATCGATCAGGCCCGTGACAAAATTGCCGCTCGACACGCACCTTATGATAAAAAATCCCGAGAAATATATCGAACATTTTGCCAAATGCGGAAGCGACATCATAACCTTTCATATAGAGGTGGAGGCGGATCCAAAAGAGATCATCAAATTGATCAGGTATTATAAGAAGAAGGTCGGGGTTTCGATACGGCCGAAAACCGACTTAAAGGCGCTTGCGGCGATATTACCCATGGTAGATATGGTGCTCGTAATGACGGTTGAACCGGGTTTCGGCGGCCAGGCGTTTATGCCGGATTGCGTTGCGAAGATAGCGGAACTGCGTAAAATATTCAAGAAGGATATAGAGGTGGATGGCGGCGTAAATGAGATGACAGCCGCGGAAGTCATAAAAGCAGGTGCGAATATAATCGTCGCAGGAACTTCGGTTTTCGGAACGAAAAATTATACTGATGCGATAAAAAAATTGAGAGGAGCAAATTAAAATGGGGGTAATAAAATTCGGAACGGATGGCTGGAGAGCCGTGATCAGCGAAGACTTCACATTCGATAATGTGAAGATCGTCGCGCAGGCGATGGCGGAATATATCAAAAGTGATCAAGGTCCCGCGTCGAAGGTCCCGGATAAAAGTATAGTCGTCGGATACGATACGAGATTCCTGTCGGAAAAATACGCGGAGCTTATCGCGTGTGTTCTCGCGGCAAACGGTATAAAGACGATACTCTCCGACAGGCCCACGCCAACCCCGTCGGTAAGCTTTACGATAAAGGACAGGGGGCTTTTCGGCGGCGTGATGGTAACCGCAAGCCATAACCCGGCCAGATATAATGGCATTAAATTCAAGGCATATTACGGCGGATCCGCCGGTCCGGAGATCACGAAGAAGTTCGAGGAATATCTCGGCAAGACGCCGGTTACATATTCGTCTCTGGCAGATCTCAAATCCAAAGGGATGATAAAAGTAGAGAATTATATTCCGCAGCATATGGCATTCGTTAAGAAATATATAAATCTTAAGCTTCTGAGAAATGCGCGCCTCAAAGTATTGGTGGATTCTATGTATGGCACCGGAGATGATTACATATCTGAGCTGTTGAAGGGCGGGAAGTGCAAGGTTGATACGATACATGATATTTACAACCCGGGATTTGGCGGTATAAACCCGGAACCGATACTTCCGAACTTGAAGGAGCTGGCCGATAAAGTTAAAAGGGGTAAGTATGATATAGGTATAGCGACCGATGGAGACGCCGACAGGCTTGGGATAGCGCTGCCGAATGGAAAACTTCTTACGGGGCACAAGGTCATGACGCTGCTTTTTCTGCACCTGCTGGAAGATAGAAAGATGACAGGCGGTGTTGTTCAGACGCTTTGCGGCACGTTCCTGATATCCAAGATCTGCAAGAAGTACGGCCTTAAGATGTATGAAACACCGGTGGGGTTCAAATATATCTGCGAGATGATGCTTAAGGAAGATGTTTTGATCGGCGGCGAAGAGACCGGCGGTGTGGCGTTCAAGAATTCTATCCCGGAGAGGGACGGGGTTTTGTCGGGGCTTCTGATATTGGAGATGATGGTAATGAGGAAGAAGAAGATCCTGGATATCCTGAAAGCCGTGGACAGGGAATATGGTTCGTACGAATACAGGAGGCTGGATCTTAAGTATCCTGACGATAAGAAACCGAAGCTGATAGAACTTCTAAAGAGCACACCTCCGAAGGAAGTCTTAGGCAGGAAGGTGGTAAAGATAAATACCCTGGACGGCTATAAGTTCATATGCGATGATGAATCATGGTTGATGCTGAGGTTGTCCGGCACAGAACCGATCTTAAGGGTATATGCCGAGGCATCAAGCGAAAAGAAGGCACTTGCGATTCTCGAATCCGGCAAAAAGTTAGCGTATAGCGTGTAACTACAGCATAGAGGCAAATGGATAAATCTTTAATTCGTAATTTTTCGATCATAGCTCACGTCGACCATGGAAAATCTACCCTGGCTGATCGCATACTCCAGTTTACGGGCGCGATAAGCGACAGGGAATTCCACGATCAACTGCTTGACGATATGGATCTCGAGAGAGAGCGCGGCATTACGATAAAGGCGAGCGCCGTGCGCATCAGCTACAGTGCAAAGGATGGGAAAACTTATAAACTCAATCTTATCGATACGCCGGGGCATGTTGATTTTACGTATGAGGTATCTAAATCTATCGGCGCATGTGAAGGTGCACTGCTGGTAGTTGATGCCGCCCAGGGTGTCGAGGCCCAGACGGTCGCGAATCTCTATCTCGCAATGGAGCATAACCTCGTAATAATCCCGGTCATCAACAAGATAGACCTGCCGAGCGCTCAGATAGAGCACGTCAGGCATGAGATATCGGAAATATTGAATCTCGATCCGGCAAATATAATACTCGCAAGTGCCAAACAGGGTATAGGGACCTCCGAGATCCTCGAGGCCATCATCCATAGGATACCTGCCCCAAGCGGCGAGACTACGAACCCGCTGCAGGCGCTTGTATTTGACTCAAAATTTGATACATATAAAGGTGTCGTTGTACTCGTCAGGGTAATGAACGGCAGTCTTCGGAAGGGCATGAGGATAATGATGATGGCCAACAAGGCTGTTCACGAGATCCTGGAAGTCGGCGTTTTTAATCCGCGCGAAGAACAGGCCAAAGAATTATCCTGCGGTGAGGTCGGATATATAACGTGTAATATTCGTGACGCGAAAGAAGTTTCCGTCGGAGATACGGTTACCGACGCGGACAACCCGACCGCGAATCCCCTGCCGGGCTATAAAAAAGTACAGCCGATGGTATTCAGCGGATTCTATCCGGCCAATAGCGCGGATTTTCCGATGCTAAAAGAGGCGATAGAGAAACTCAGGCTGTCGGACGCGTCGTTTGTTTTCGAGCCTGAAAAGAGCGCGTCCCTGGGGATGGGTTTTCGGTGCGGATTTCTGGGGCTTCTGCACATGGAGATAGTGGAAGAGCGGCTGGAACGGGAGTTCGACTTAAATCTGGTCATCACTACACCGAGCGTTATATACAGGATCATGTTGAAGAACGGCGACATAGTGGATATAGATAATCCTATGAAGCTGCCGAATCCCGGAGAGATAGAAGAGGTTGAGGAGCCTTATGTAAGGGCGTATATAATATCCCCGAAGGAGTCGATAGGAAATATCCTCGAGCTTTCAGAGTCCCGTCGCGGCGCTTATGTGTCGACGGAGTATCTTGACGAAGCAAGGGTGGAGATAGCCTACGATATTCCTCTGTCGGAGATCATCGTAGACTTCTACGATAGGATCAAGTCGGTTACCAAAGGTTACGGCTCGCTCGATTACGAATTACTGGACTACAGGCCTACAGAAATAGTAAAATTAGATACTCTTATTAACGGTGAGATATATGACGCCTTTTCGTGCCTCGTTTTCAAGGACAGGGCATACGCAAAGGGAAGGGCGATAATTGAAAAACTTAAAGATACGATCCCGAGACATCTGTTTCAGATAGTCCTCCAGGCGGCGATCGGCGGCCAGGTCATCGCGCGTGAGACTATAAAGGCCGTCGGCAAAAACGTAACGGCGAAATGCTACGGTGGGGATATAACCAGGAAGAGAAAACTTTGGGAGAAACAGAAGGCGGGTAAAAAACGCATGAAACAGTTTGGCAAGATCGACATACCGCAGGAAGCGTTCTTTGCCGCGTTAAAGGCGTAAAGATAAAGGAAGATATGACACAAAAATACGTAAAGAAGTCGCAGGTTAGGGAGTGGGCGGAATCGATCATAATAGCGCTGATACTGGCAATGTTTATAAGGACGTTCGTGGTTCAGGCGTTCAAGATACCTTCGGGTTCGATGATACCTACCTTCATGGTAGGCGACAGGATATTCGTCAATAAGTATATCTATGGGGTTAAGATACCTTTTACGAACTTCAATCTTCCGGCAGTAAGGCAGCCGAAAAGAGGAGATATCATCGTATTTATCTCCCCGGAGTCACCTAAAAAAGATTTTGTGAAAAGGCTTATAGCCACCGGAGGCCAAAAGGTGGAGATACGGGATGGGAATATATATGTAGACGGCAAGATCGCGGACGAGCCGCCGATACGGTCGGTCTATTACTATAACGAGGGCGACTACGGGGCCGAAGGCCATGTAATAGAGGTGCCGAAGGATAATTATTTCGTTCTGGGCGACAATAGTTCGAGTTCCAGGGATTCGAGGTACTGGGGTTTTGTACCGAAAAAGAATCTCCTGGGCAGGGTTATCCTGATATATTGGCCGCTTCACAGGATGAAGATAATAAAATAGGTTAAGCCGATGAACTTAGCAAACAGGATTTCGATCGCCAGGATAATATCGATCCCGTTCTTTGTTGCCTCGATAATTTATTCGAGGCTCGATATAGCGCTCATATTTTTTATCCTGGCGGTGATATCGGATGCCGCTGACGGATTTATAGCGAGAACGCTTAAGCAGAAGACGAAGTTGGGCACGATACTAGATCCGCTCGCCGACAAATTGCTTTTGATAAGCGCTTATATATGCCTGTCTGTGGTGGACAGCATACCTCAGCATCTTCCGCCGTATGTTCCGATCATTGTCATATCCAGAGATGTCTTCATAGTGATAGGTTCGATAGTGGTATATTTTATCAGCGGCGACCTCAAGGTTTCGCCGAGCATCACAGGTAAGGTGACGACGTTTTTTCAGATGATAACTATAGTGAGCATTCTCGTCCAGTATAAATATTCATATGTTATCTGGAATACAACGGTCGTGCTCACCATTATATCCGGAATAGGTTATCTCATTCAGGGTTCGAGGCTTGTCGGTGAAAATCATAGCCATCCAAAAAAGTGAGGATTAAAGAATGTTCTCCGCGTTTATTTTCATAATATCCGTAGCGGCCGCTTATTTGATAGGTTCTTTTCCAACGAGTTTCATAATGGCAAAGATAATGAAGGGTATCGATATCCGGCAGGTCGGGTCAGGGAACGCGGGCGCTACGAATGTATTAAGATCGGTGGGGAAGATCCCCGCGCTGGTTACTTTAGTGGTGGATATATTTAAGGGAATATTTGTCGTTACCGCGTTAGCAAATTTTTTCTACGGGTTCGATATTAATTTTGATTACGATTTTTACCGGTCATTTTTGGGGCTTACGGTAGTATGCGGGCACATATGGTCCGTATTCCTGAAGTTCAGAGGCGGTAAGGGTATTGCCACAACTCTTGGGGTTGCATTAGGGTTGGCTCCGATTTTACTGCTTCCATCCGTTTTTGTGTGGATTATAATATTCTCCATCACTAAGTACGTTTCGCTCGCCTCAATATTCGCGCTCATAACGTTTCCGGTAATCGCCAGCATATTCAGTCGATCGATCTATATAACGGTGCTTGGTGTGGTCATTTGCATGATTAGTATCTATAAACATAGGACCAATATAGAGAGATTAATAAAGGGGCAGGAGAATAAAACAGTCTTACGTTAGTATTTCAAAAAGTAAGATATAGTATCTTGACACACTATAACTTGTCGGGTATACTTTAAATGTGTAGAAGGGCAAATATTTTTTTTCATAGGTTATTAAAAAGATTTAATAAGTTTTAATTCGGAGAAATACGATGAGAGAAGTCCTGTTTAAAGACCTGACATCGATCAATGCGAGAAAGAAAGACATCTTTCTGAGGGAAGTCTTTGAGAGGGGTGGTGTTACCGCAAGGACCCAAAGGAGATGTTTTTATCTTATCAAAGACGTCAGACAGCTGGAGGGAGAGAAGGATCTCCAGGACTGGCTCGATTCCAACAGTGGTTCTCAGGACGGATATAAGAGAGAGTTCCACATAATGAAAGAGCACAATGATGCGCTTGGTGAAGACAAGGTGATATGTAAGATCGCCGGTACATTTTACGCGGTGATCAATAACCGTATATATACCATAGGGTTTCTGCATTCATTTAAGGTAAGTTTCACAAAGTCAAATCTTGTAAAATAAAGGAGGGGTAAGAGTATGCCGTACACGACAACCAGAAGGTCGTATAATATGTTTGGGAAGAAGGTCGCACGATATTTAACCTACAGGAGGGCGAAAAAGCTTTATAACGAGATCAATCGGGATATGACGATGTTTGAGGCTCGTTTCATAAGGTCGAAATTGAATCACGCTTAAAAGGGTTGTTTTAAGAGGGGGATTTTATCCAAAAAAGGAGGTTCTTGAGAAGAACCCCCTCTTTTTTTATGCCCACCGCGCCTTGACAATGCGCAAATTGTATGATACACTTTAAATTCACATTAAAGGGCTTATCATATGGATATATTAACCAGGATAAACTGGGTAGATGTTTTGGTTGTAATTCTAATGCTGAGAACGAGTTACGTCGCTTTTCAAGATGGGCTAAGCCACGAGATATTACCACTTTTTGGTATTATAACGGGAACCGTCCTTGCACTGCATTACTATAGCAGGATTGCCTCACTCGCGTCCGATAGCACAGGCCAGGGCCTCATTGGCATATTAAACCCCATATCCTTTGCGGTGATATTTATGGTTGTAGTTTTTGTCTTCAGGCTGGTTGGGATTATTACGGAAAAATTGATAAAAATCACGTGGCACCCGATGATAGAAAAAGCGGGAGGATTGATTGCGGGAGTGGCCAAGGCAGGCGTGTTGACGAGCGCTATATTGATGATACTGGTGCTGATCCCATTATCCTATCTCAAAACTTCGATAAGAGATAAGTCGCTTATTGGGATGTATTTTTTGAAGATAGGGCCTAATATACATGCGAAGATCTTTAACGGCGAAAATTTGCTGGGCGGCCTGGTGATGGGGGGAGACAGTGCTCCTGCTAAGAAAAAGGCCGGCAGCGTTGACGAATGGGAAAAGGTTATTAAGCCATAGCAGGTAGTATTTCCCCGCCTGGAATATTAATCGAAAAAAGGAGAGAGTTAGATGAGATTGATCGATATTTATAATTTGGCCGTCAGAAAGGGCATCGAAAGAGATCCGCGCACAAAAGGCGAAATAAAAAAAGACTTGAAGCGAGAGGCCTCTGAATTTAGGAAATTAAAAGGCGTCGACAGGCGAGCTTTCGATCGCGAGCGGCTTAAGAATCCTTACGCTGATACCAGAATATTATACGGAGATGTGAATAAGGATATCAAGACCGCGATAGTAGGCGTGGATATGGAAGGCGCGGAACTGGTGGCGGCAGACAGGCTGAATGAACGCATGGCTGATCCGATAGACCTTGTCATCGCTCACCATCCGGAAGGCATGGCGTGGGCATCCTTTTACGATGTCATGCGTATCCAGATAGCGGTGCTTAAAAAGTTCGGCATACCTACTGAAGTTGGAGAGAGGCTGCTAAAAGAAAGAATGGGCGAAGTTCGTAGGGCGGTGGCCCCGGCCAATCACGCAAGGGGCGTGGATATAGCCAGGCTTCTTGACATGCCGTACATGTGTATTCATACGCCGGCAGACAACCACGTGACAAGCTATCTCCAGAAGATATTTGATACAAAAAAACCGAAGAAACTGTCGCAGGCCTTAAGTATTCTGAAGAGCATACCCGAATATGCGGACGGCCTTAAGAAGAACGCCGGCCCGCGCATACTGATCGGAGATCCGAAGAAGGATGCGGGTAAAATATTGGTCGATATGACCGGTGGCACAGAGGGTTCGAAAAAGGTTTTCGGCCGCCTCTCTCAGGCAGGGGTCGGCACTATAGTTGCGATGCATTTGAGCGAGGATCATTTCAAACATGCTAAGGATGAGCATTTGAACGTTATTATCGCCGGCCACATAGCCAGCGATACATTGGGATTGAACCTTCTCTTGGATGAGATCGAGAAGAAAGATAAATTGAATATAATCGAATGCTCCGGGTTTGTTAGGGTTAAAAGATAAGTGGCGATACCTGATCACATAATAGATAAGATTCAGGAGAAGACGGATATTGTAGAGGTGATATCCGGTTATATACCGCTTAAGAAGATAGGCAGGAATTATAAGACGACGTGCCCTTTTCATAATGAAAAGACGCCGTCATTCGTAGTGAGCCCGGATAAACAGATATATCATTGCTTTGGCTGCGGCGCCGGCGGGAACGTATTCTCGTTTCTCATGAAGCATGAGAACCTGCAGTTTCCCGAGGTTATTGAAATGCTCGCCAAGAAGGCGGGCATAGTATTACCTCGCACGGCGGGCAGGAAGACAGAAGAAGATTCTTTCTCAATTCAGCTTTACAAGATCAATGAACTCGCATGTCAGTTCTTTGGGTCATGCCTTGTCAATAACAGCCAGGCGCGGGAATATCTTGCCTCTCGCGGCATCGGCGATGAAGCGATAAAGAAGTTCAAAATAGGCTACGCGCCCAATCAATGGGAGGGGCTCCTCAACTTCTTCAAACAAAAGTCTATCACGGGCGCTGTCCTTGAGAAGGCGGGGCTCGCGATATCGAATGAAAAAGGCGGGCATTACGATAGGTTCAGGAACAGGGTAACGTTTCCGATAGTTGATCTCAAGGACAGGGTGCTTGGTTTCGGCGCGAGAGTACTCGACTCGAGCCTTCCGAAATATATAAATTCGCCCGAGACGGTCATATACTCCAAAGGGCGGAATCTTTACGGGCTGAATCTCAGCAAGGAAGATATAAAGAAACAAAAGCATGCACTGGTGGTGGAGGGTTACCTCGACTTTATAATTCCGTATCAGGCGGGAATAAAAAATATTATAGCGACGCTTGGTACCGCGCTTACGACCGACCAGATAAAGCTTCTTAAACGTTTCGCGAACACGGTAGTGATGGTTTACGATCCGGATGAGGCGGGAGAAGCGGCGAGCTTAAGGAATTTGGACCTTTTTATAAGTGAAGACGTTAATGTATACATCGCAGAACTTTCGAGCGGGCTGGATCCGGATAACTATATAAGAAAACACGGCGCCGAAGAATTCTCGCGGCTCGTGAAGTCCAGTAAGAATCTTTTTGACTATAAGCTGGATAAACTGGCCAAGCGGCATAATATAAATACCTCGAACGGCAAAACGGCGATAGCCGGTGAGATGCTCCCGACGATAGCCAGGATAAATAACGAGGTTCTAAAGTCAACTTTGGTGAATAAACTGGCGGGCAAGCTTGCGGTAGACGAAGATGCCTTGAAGCTGGAACTGAAGAAGGTCAAAACGGATTATGGCCGTGAGCGATATGTCATAAATCCGGTTGAATCGAAGATCGATTCGAAGAGCGCGGAACTGATGGTCTTTGCCATATTGCTCGAGGGCGAAAAGTATGTGGGTAAAGTGGCTGAATCGCTTGGTGTAAACGATTTTAAGAATTCTTCGATCAGGGATCTGGTTAGCCTGGCGCTTAATTTATACAAAGAAAAGAAGGATGTCACGGCGGCGCGCCTTATAAACTATTTACCCGGTAATTCCGACGCGGTTAATCTTATATCGGAGGCCGTCGGTATTATGGAAGTGGTGAAGGATGAAGACAAGGTTAAGGCCCTGTCGGATTGCATAGCGAAGATCAAAAAGGATAATATGAAGATACGCCTCGGTATGATGCAAGATGAGATAAGGCTGGCGCATAGTCAAAAGGATGAAAATAAAGTAAAAACGCTTGTCAGTGAGTATAACGAGCTTGTAAAGATAAATAGGTCATAGGACATATGAGAAAAATTCATAGAGATAATAAAAGAAGGATTGCCAGAAGGCGCAGGTTGATCTTCAAAAAACCTACGTTAAAGCCGAACCCGCATAAGATTGAAGTTAGTAAGGTGCCCGAGCCCTTAGCGAAGAAGAAGAGGATGAAAGGGCTTTCGGAACTCATAGCTCTCGGAAAAGAGAAGGGCCATCTCACGTTCGAAGAGGTCAACAATATACTTCCGGTGGAGATAGTTTCGTCCGAGGAAATAGATGAGATACTGGGCATACTGGGCGAAGAGAACATAAAGCTTGTAGACAGCGAGGATGATCTCCTTAAGGAGGGCCGCGAGGGCGAAGAAGACAAGCTCGAAGAAAAGAAGGAGGAACCGGAAAAGGAAGTGGCTGTAAGGTTGGCTCACGTAGACGATCCGGTGAAGATGTATTTAAGGCAGATGGGCCAGATCCCGCTTTTGACAAGGGCTCAAGAACTGGAGATCGCTGAGAGGATAAAGGTTGCCGAAGGAAAATTTAGAGAAGCTGTTTTGGGCATGAAGCTTTCCAAGGATAAGGCTGTAGAGATTGTAGAGAAAATACTCGCCAGCGAGCTTAATGAAGAAGAGTTTGTCAATATCGATTCAAAGTTCAAGGGATCGAAGATGCGAAAGAAACTGCTCAAGCTTGTGAAGAATCTTAAAGATACGCGCAACAAGCCCAGGATAGCCGTTCTCATAACCGAAATGAATCTATCGATGGCCGTTATTGACGAGATCGTCAAAAAAGCGGAAGAGCTGCTAAAAGAATACGCTGCTGTCGAAGCCAAATTATCCCGGGCGAGAAAAAAAGGTTCCAGGCTCGAGGTCACGGCGCTTGGCAAACAGAAAAGAAAGATCGGAAGGGAATTCGGCGAGAGCGTAGATTATATAAAGGAACATTTCAAAGTAATAATGGCGGCTGAGGTAAAGTTCAATAAGGCCAAAAAGGAGCTTGTGGCGGCCAACCTAAGGCTTGTGGTAAGCATAGCGAAAAAATATACGAATAGAGGATTGTCGTTTCTGGACCTGATCCAGGAAGGCAACATCGGCCTGATGAAGGCCGTAGATAAATTCGAATACAAGCGCGGTTATAAATTCTCGACATATGCCACGTGGTGGATAAGACAGGCCATAACCAGGTCTATCGCGGATCAATCAAGGACGATCAGGATACCGGTTCATATGACTGAAACGATAAATAAGCTCATTAAGGTCTCGAGAGTGCTGGTTCAGCAGAACGGAAAAGAGCCGACGCCGGAAGAGATCGCGTACAAGATGAGGATGCCGGTGGATAAGGTAAGAGGCGTGCTGAAGATCGCGCAGGAGCCGATATCATTGCAGACGCCCATAGGCGACGAGGGGGACACGCATTTCGGAGACTTCATCGAGGACAAGCGTGCCGTGTCGCCGGCGAATGCGACCGCGTATTCTATGCTGAGAGAACAGATGGACGATGTGCTCGGCACACTGACCGAGCGCGAGAAGAAGGTCTTGCGCCTGCGGTTTGGAATAGGCGATGGTTATCCAAGGACGCTTGAGGAAGTCGGTGCGGTTTTTAAAGTCACCAGAGAGCGCGTCAGACAGATCGAAGCAAAGGCCTTAAGAAAACTGAGGCATCCTACGAGATCCAGGAAGCTCAAGAATTTCCTCGCCATAGGGGTAGGCGAGTAACTCTAGCCGAAAATCATCTTTACATCCTTCTGTAATTTCGTTATAATAATTCTTTAGTTTTCGATTTTACGATGGGCCGAAAGGCCCAAAAAAGGGTTACAGGGGAAAAGACCGTTTTCCCCTGCGCAAGTAGATTTCTCGCGAAGGAAAAGATATATTAAAGGAAAACCATTGGATTTTCCTTTAAGGAGCGACGGGCCTATAGCTCAGCCTGGCAGAGCAGGAGACTCATAATCTCTTGGTCCAAGGTTCAAATCCTTGTGGGCCCACCAAATAACTTTTGGCCTTCGCCAAAAACTGTTGTCTGGTTTTTGGCTTCGGCCTGCCAATAAGCGAACGACGGCAGGGCTTGCGCCCAAAAGTTTTAAGGGGCAAACCTGCGGTTTTCCCCTTAAAATTCCCCTTTCCCATTTGAGGAGAAGGGGCGGTTACTTTTCAGAATGGTAAGCATGGGCGTAAGAATTATCAGGGGGCAGCTAGCTCAGTTGGTTAGAGCGTTGCGCTCACATCGCAGAGGTCACAGGTTCAAGTCCTGTGCTGCCCACCAGTGCAAATTTGGCCTTCGCCAAAATTAAGGTATATGGAAAATTTAGAAGAACAGATAAAGTTGCTTGTGGAGTTGCAGGGGCTTGATTCTCAGATATTCAAGCTTGAGGATCAGCTTGAGTCCATACCCATAACCATAAAAAATTCAGAAGATGCATTCAAAGGGAAGGGCCTGAATTTAAAAAGGCTTGAGGATGAAACGAAGGCGTTTCAGATGAAGGGGAAGGAAAAACAGGGGGATCTGGATGCTAAAGAGGGTGTGATAAAAAAGTATCAATCACAGCTCAATCAAGTCAAGACGAATAAGGAATATACTGCGCTACAGGAAGAGATTGGCCGCGTCAGGGCGGATAACTCCATAATTGAGGAGGAGATCCTGAATATATTTGACAAAATAGATGCCGGTAATAGCCAGATTAAAAATGAGAAAGACTTCCTTAAGGCCGAAGAGGCAAAGCTTGGCGAAGAGAAGAAGAGGCTGAATGAAGATGCTCTCCGGATAAAAACGGAACTCGATGGATTTAATAAACAGAGGTCCGGCCTTGCCGCAAGAATTGATAAAGCGACGCTCTCAAAATACGAGAGGATCATAAAGAATAAGGATGGATTGGCGGTTGTTCCTGTTTCAGGCGATGCATGTCAGGGATGTTTCAGGGTGATGCCGCCACAGGTTATAAATGAAATAAGGATGAAAAAGGGGCTCGTATTCTGTGATAGCTGCGCGAGGATATTGTACATTGAAGAATAAAAAGGTCTACATATATACTGATGGAGGGGCAAGAGGTAATCCCGGTCCCGCGGGCATAGGTGTTGTGATATTGGATGAAAAAAAGAAGAAGATCAAGGAGCTTTCCAGGTACATAGGCGAGGCGACTAATAACAACGCGGAATACAATGCGCTCATATACGGATGCGAAGAAGCGTTTCTATTGAATGCCAGCGAGGCAATCATATATCTTGACAGCGAATTGGTCGTGAAGCAGATAAACGGGGAATACAGGGTGAAGGACGAAGGGATAAAACCGCTGTTCGAGAAGGCGGTCAATGCGCTTAAAAATTTCAAGACATTCGAAATAAAACATATAGATAGATCAAAGAACAAAGACGCCGATAAATTAGTAAATAAAGCGATAAATCTTTCAAGCCTGTTTTAAGTAAATTTAAGCAGATCGGGTGTCCGTCCCGCGTAAGCGGGGAGGAAAGTCCGGGCTCCGAAGAGCAGCGTAGCGGCTAACGACCGCCCACCGTAAGGTGAGGATCAGAGGACAGAGACGAGCCAAATTTACTTTGTAGATTTGGGTGAGACGACCAATCTCTACGCGGAGTAAGACCAAATAGGCCTCGAATAAGGAGTTGCTCGCTCCTACCGAAAATACGCCGGTTTCGAGGCGGGTAAGGTCGCTTGACCCTTAGAGCAATCTAAGGGCTAGATAGATGGCCACCTCGTTCCGTATAAAAACGGAACAAGACAGAACCCGGCTTACAGATCTGCTTAATGGAGTAGGGGCGGTGAATTTCACCGCCCCTATTTCGTTTTATTTACCCGCATATAAAAATTTCCCAAATTCTTGACAAAGGATGGGCCATGATGTATACTTACTACCATATAGTGGAGTAAAGTGGTGCAAAATGGAGGAGCATCCGGATGTTTTACGGTGAGCATGAACATACTATAGACAACAAGGGCAGACTCATAATCCCTTCCAAGTTCAGGGAGGCGTTCAAGGAGTATGGCGTAGAGAAATTCTACATAACCAGGGGCCTCGACAGGTGCCTTTTCATATTCACCGAGACCGAATGGAAATCTCAGGAAGCGAAATTCAAGTCGGTATCATTCACCAAAAAGGATGTCAGGAAATTCAACAGGCTCTATTTTTCGGGTGCCAGCGAAATCGAACGCGATAAGCAGGGAAGGATATTGATACCGAAGTACCTGAAAGATTATGCGGGCATAAAAAGAGATGTGATGATAATCGGTGTTTCGAACAGGATAGAGGTGTGGTCCAAAGACGTATGGCATGATTACTATAACACCTCAAAAGAGTCGTTCGAGGAGATCGCTGAAAAGCTGATGATGGATGAGGAGTAAAGGAGGTGGATGTCATGATTTCCAGGAGTTCGCGGTTAGTTAAAAGAGAAGAGCTGGGAAACGTTGTCATAAGCACAGCCTTGGAAAGGCTTAAGAAGGCCAGGGCCGTAGGTTGTAATCCTGCTTATCTCGGTGTAGATAATTACATAGTCAGGAAATTGTTTTCCAGGACGGCCAATTTATTAGCAAGATTTATATAGATCACCTGTCGGGGTAGCTTAAGTGCATCAACCGGTAATGCTCAAGGAAGTCATAGGTTCTTTAAATTTGAAAGCCGGCGATGTCGTGCTTGATGCCACGGTAGGCGGAGGCGGGCATTCGAAGGAGATATTGAAGCGCATACTGCCGGGCGGCAGCCTCATAGGGTTAGATCAGGATCAATCGGCGATAGCCATGGCCGAGGTAAATTTAGAGGATTTCAACCCCAGTTTCAAGATACTAAATGAAAATTTCAGGAACCTGGGAAAGGTTTTATCTAAGGAAGGTGTCAAGAGTTTAGATGCCGTCATATTTGATGTGGGCGTATCTTCATATCAACTGGATGACGCTCAAAGGGGTTTTAGCTTGAAAGCGGATGCCAGGCTTGATATGAGGATGGATCCAAGAACGAAATTAAGCGCGTACGATATAGTTAATAGATACAAAGAAGAAGATCTTTCGGACATAATATACAAATTTGGAGAAGAACGGTTTTCCAGGAGAATTGCAAGGCGCATCGTCGAAGGCCGAAAATCGAAGCCGATAGAAACGACGATGGAGCTGGCTGAAATAGTGCGCAAGGCGGTTGGTTACGGGCATAAGAGAGCCAGGATAGATCCCGCTACGCGTACGTTCCAGGCGATAAGGATAGCTGTTAACGACGAATTGAATGCCCTGGAAGAGGGGATAAAAGAAGCGGTATCTTATCTCAGATTGGGCGCGAGGATCGCGGTGATATCTTTCCACTCTCTTGAGGATCGTATAGTTAAAAACCTTTTTAAGGGTTATGCAGGATTAGGCGTTTTGAAGATCATAACAAAGAAGCCGCTTGTGCCGCGGAATGAAGAGATGGCGATCAATCCGCGGTCCAGATCCGCGAGGCTTAGAATCGCTGAAAGGGTGTAGGTGTAGGAGAAGATGAAGCTGTTAAGGTCAACCGCATTTATATTTTTTGTCACTTTTATGGCGCTTACCTATGTGCACCAGCAGGTGGAGCTTGTTAAGCTCAGTTATTCCATAGGAAAGAAAGAAATGGTCCTCAAAGATATGCTTGACCGTAAAGACAGGCTGGGCTATAATGTTAATGATCTTGAGTCACCTTCGCGTCTGGAGAAGACCCTTTTGTCTAGAAAAGTGGATATAGCGTACCCCAAAAGAGCGAACATAGTGAAGATGGCCAAGCTGAGATACTCCGGCAGCAGAGAAGATCGCATTCGTTCTATTGGAGTTGAAAAAAAGTTCAATTTATTTGGTATTCCTGAATTTCTTAGCCCCAGGGCAGAGGCCCAGGTTAAACAGAGATAAATTTAGTGCACAGCGGAACATTTCGGACCCGGCAGATAGCCGTCCTTCTTTTCTTTGTTTTATCCCTTTCCTTTCTAATACTCCGCCTATTCTACCTCCAGGTTTTAAGGCACGGTTTCTATTATAAGATAGCCGCTGAACAACATAACGTTTCTGTTGAGATACCGCCGCTTCGCGGTACGATATTTGACAGCAATATGCGCGTGCTGGCCGTGAATATTAATACCGATTCCATTTACGCAAATCCAAGATTGGTCAAGGACGAAGAGATAACCGCAGCAAAGCTTTCCGCGATACTGAATGTTAACCAGACTGTTATTCTTGAAAGGCTTTCCAGGGATAAGTCTTTTGTCTGGATCAAGAGAAAAGTTTCCCCCCAGGAATCCGCGCAGGTGAAGAGCCTTAAGATCGAAGGCGTCGAGGTCATGAAAGAATCGAAGCGTGTCTACCCCAACGGATATTCAGCCTGCCATGTCCTTGGGACGGTCGATACCGACAATATAGGGCTCGAGGGACTTGAGCTTTACTACAATAAATATCTTAAAGGCGAGAGCGGATCGCTCGCCTCTACGCAGGATGCCAAACGGAAGCTGTTGGAGTCCTACCAGTACGAGTATGTCCCACCGAAGAACGGCTTCAGTCTTGTTCTCACGATAGATGAAGTTATACAGAATATAGCGGAAAGAGAATTGGGTAAGATGTATGAAAAATACAATGCGAAGGGCGCATCGATAATAGTAATGGATCCGCGCACCGGTGACATACTGGCCATGGCGAATTATCCTAATTACGATCTGAATAATTTCTCAAAGAGGCCTATCGAGTCTATCAGGAACAGGGCCATAAACGATTTCTTCGAGCCTGGCAGCGTGTTTAAGGTAATTACAGCCTCGGCGATATTGGAGGAAAACGCGGTAAAGCTTACTGATAAATTTTATTGCGAGAAAGGCGAATGGCATATAGCTAAAAGGATACTCCACGACCATACGCCTCACGGCATAATGACGTTCAAAGAGATCATCGAGATGTCGAGCAATATCGGCACCCTTAAGGCCGCAAGCCTTTTGGGCGCGGAGAGGATGTATAAATACATCAGGCTGTTCGGTTTCTTCGACAGGACCGGCATAGATCTTCCTGGGGAAGTTGTGGGTATAAACAGGCCCATATCCAGATGGTCGAGCGTCAGTATGTACGCGATACCGATGGGGCAGGAGGTCACGACTACGGCTATGCAGTTGGCCTGCGCGATATCTGTAATCGCGGATAACGGTTTTTTAGTGAAACCCAGGATCGTCAAAAAGGTATTGGATCCCAAGGGGAATGTCGTTAAAGAATTTCCACCCTCCGCGATCAGGAAGGTTATATCGTCAAATACCGTTGTGAAGATGAGGGGCGTATTGAAAGGCGTGGTTGAGACCGGGACGGGTAAGAAGGCGAAGGTGGAAGAATATAATGTCGGCGGTAAGACAGGCACCGCCCAGAAGATAGAACCGGGCGGCAGATACTCTCATGAAAGATTTGTTGCCTCATTCATAGGATTCGCTCCGGTGGAAAGGCCGATAATCTCCGTTGTTGTATGCGTTGATGAGCCGCATCCGGTCTATTACGGAGGTGACGTGGCTGCGCCTGTATTCAAGCATGTCGTAGATGAATCGCTCAAGTACCTGGCAACAAAAGGGATTTATTAATAAATCATGAAACTCACTGCAGTATTGAAAAACCTGAAATACGAAACCAAGCATAATATATCCGATGTCGATGTTAAAAAACTTTCGTGTGATTCGCGAACGGTCGGAAAGGGCGACATCTTTGTAGCTTTCAGAGGGTATGGCCAGGACGGGCACAAATTTATAGAAGAGGCTATCAGGAAGGGGGCCGGGGTAATTGCGGCAGAGAGTGATTTTGACGCCCCGGACGGTGTCATTAAGATATTTATTAAAGACACAAGGACCGCGCTTCCGGTGATGGCGGATAATTTCTACGGCCATCCTTCAGAAAAATTGAAAGTTATCGGTGTGACCGGCACCAACGGCAAGACGACGATAACATACATAATCGAGAATATTATCAAGGCCGCCGGTGAAGAGGCCGGCGTGATAGGTACGATAAATTACAGGATCAAAGATAAGATTATTCCGGCAAAGAATACCACGCCCGGACCGATAGAACTGCAGTCGATGCTCTCCGAGATGGTAAGCTCGGGCATTCGCTATGCCGTAATGGAGGCGTCTAGCCACTCCCTTGATCAGCATAGAATGGATAGCGTCCGGCTTGATGTGGCTATATTTACAAATATTACACCCGAGCACCTCGATTATCATAAAACGATGTCAGGCTATCTTCAGGCGAAGGCGAAGATTTTCGCGCGGCTTAAGCCTAATGGTTCCGCGATATTGAATAAAGATTGTGGTAAGACGGCGTCATTGAAGGGCTCCATAAAGAGAAGGCCCGTAACATATAGTACGGTAAAAGATGCCGATGTGTGGGCCAGGGATATAAAACTCTCTATCGACGGGTCAAAATTTACGGCGATGACACCGGATGGCTCATATCAAATAAATGCCAAATTGATCGGCATGCATAATGTGTCGAATATGTTGGCCGCCATAGCCGCGGCGTATGCGCTTAAGATAGATCCCGCCGCGGTAAAAAAAGGTGTCGAAACCATAGCTTGCGTTCCCGGAAGGCTTGAGAGTGTGGATGCTGGCCAGCCGTTTAAGGTATTAGTAGATTATGCGCATACGGAAGACGCGATGCGTAATGTATTGAATTTATTAAAAGGCGTTGCCAGAAAAAAGATATTAACAGTCTTCGGGTGCGGCGGCGATAGGGATACAGGCAAGAGGCCGCTTATGGGCAGGGCCGCTTGCGAGTTTTCAGATCATGTAATAGTAACTTCTGACAATCCGCGCAGTGAGGATCCGCTCAAAATCATATTGGATATAGAGAAGGGTATAAAAGGGAAGTTCTCGAATTACGATATGGTCCCCGACAGGTACAAGGCCATAGAGAAGGCATTGCACCTTGCCTCGATTGATGATATAGTTGTCATAGTGGGAAAAGGGCACGAGAATTATCAGATAATATCGGATAGGGTGCTTGCCTTCGACGATAGGCAGGTTGCCAGAGAGATACTCGGTAAAGGTAACTATGCGGATAGGAGAGATAGTAAAGATAGCGCGGGGCAGGCTTTTAACAGGTAATCCCGATGCGAACGTAGACCTCGCGAAGGTCTCGACCGACTCGAGAGCTATCGGTAAAGGTGAATTTTTTATAGCGCTTAAGGGGCCGAGCTTTGACGGTAATGATTTTGTCCGCGAGGTTCTCGATAAGGGCGCAATCGGCGCGATCGTGTCGAGATCCGATAGTCGGAACAAAAACTCCGGGAAGATATTGATCCAGGTGAAGGATACGACGAAGGCGCTGCAGGATATAGCGGCCTGTCATAGAAGAAAATTTAAGATACCGGTGATAGCAGTCACGGGCTCAAACGGTAAAACGACAACCAAGGATATGGTATGGAGCGTCCTATCGAGTAAGTATAATGTTCTCAGGAACGAGGGGACGAAGAACAACCATATAGGTGTTCCGCAGACTCTACTTAAGCTGACAGATAAGCATCAATTTTGCGTCCTGGAGCTCGGCACGAATCATAAGGGGGAGATCGAGCGCCTCAGTGAGATATCGGCACCCGACGTCGCCGTTATAACCAATATAGGAGCGTCCCACCTGGAATTTCTCAACAATCTGGATGGAGTCTGTGAAGAAAAGACAGATATATTGAAGGCCCTTAAGAACCGAAAGGCGCTTGCGATATTGAATGGCGATGATGATCATCTTTCCGCGGTGAAGCCGAGGGGCATTAAAATAATAAGATACGGACTTAAAAGTTCCAACAATTATGCCGCGGTTAATATGCCGCCGAAAGGGGATCATCTGACGTTTGTAGTGAACGGGAAGATGGTATTCGAACTCAATCTTCTGGGCGTGCACAATATATATAATGCCCTGGCTGCCATCGCATGCGGGCGGTATTTCGGATTGAATTACAGGCTTATCAGGGAGGCGCTTTTTAATTTCCGGCCCACGTCGATGAGGCTTAACCTGAAGAAGGTGGCCGGCGTGGATATAATCGACGATACTTATAATTCCAACCCGTCATCGATGGCCGGCGCATTGGATGTTATAAAATATTATCCGGCAAAATCGAAATGGGTTGTGGCGGGCGATATGCTCGAACTGGGCCAGCACAGTGAGCGTTTTCATAAGATGGCCGGACGGGATATAGCGCGCGCCGGGATCGACGGCCTGGTGACGTTCGGGAAATTCTCCAGGCATATCCTGTCGCAGGCAAAGCGCTCCGGCATGAAATCGAGCCGTCTGTGGCATTGTTCCGACCACAAGAAAGCGGCGAAAGTATTGAAAAGTGTGATAAAGAGCGGCGATGTAGTGCTTTTAAAGGGATCGCGCGGGATGAAGATGGAAAGTGTTTTGGAAGAACTTAAGGGCTTAAACGTTTAAAGGGTTAACGAATGCTTTATTATCTGTTTTATCCTCTGAGAGACTTGTGGTTCGGATTTAACGTATTCAGATACATCACGTTTCGTGCGGCAATGGCAAGCCTTACAGCCTTTCTTATCTGCCTAATATTCGGCACTCGCATAATAAACTGGCTCAAAAATCTGAACTTCGGCCAGAATATAAGAAGAGAGCATGTAGAGTCATTATATAATCTGCACAAGCATAAACAGGGCACGCCTACCATGGGCGGAGTTTTAATAATATTGTCGATAACCCTGTCGACGATACTGTGGGCTGACATCAGGAATCAGTACGTCCTTTTGACGCTGGCCTCTTTTCTTTGGCTCGGCCTTGTCGGTTTCACGGACGATTACATAAAAGTGGTGAAGAAGAGAAACCTCGGTTTGACACCCAAAATGAAGCTTCTGAGCCAAACGCTATTGGGTTTATTTATAGCCCTGTACATTATGTATCTGACACCGATCCCGACCATGCTTTCAATCCCGTTCGCGAAAAATTTCGTATTGAATCTGGGCTTATGGTATATACTCTTTGTCATATTGGTCATAATGAGCGCGTCTAACGCTGTCAATTTAACGGACGGGCTTGATGGCCTTGCCATAGGCTGCACTATAGTGGCCGCTATCACCTACTCCGTATTAAGCTACATAACAGGCAACGTTAGATTTTGCGACTATCTGAACATATTTTACCTGCCCGGTTCGGGCGAGCTTGCGGTATTTTGTGCCGCGATGATAGGAGCCGGTCTCGGGTTTTTGTGGTTCAACTCTTACCCGGCGAACGTATTCATGGGTGACACAGGATCGCTTGCCATAGGCGGCGCCATAGGCGTCGTAGCTGTATTTATAAAGAAGGAACTTCTTCTTTTTCTCGTTGGCGGTATATTCGTTATAGAAGCGCTTTCGGTTGTCCTGCAGGTGATATGGTTCAAGACGACCAAGAAGAGGCTCTTCCTGATGTCGCCGATCCATCACCACTTTCAACTGCTCGGGTGGGCCGAATCGAAAATAACTATAAGGTTCTGGATAATTGCGATAGTGCTGGCGCTTTTGAGTTTGTCGACCATAAAACTTCAATAAAATCATGGATCTGAAGAATAAGACCGTATTGGTTATAGGAATAGGCAACAGCGGGTTTAACGCCTGTCTTTTACTGCATGATCTCGGCGCTTCTGTGAAAGCTACGGATGCCTCCAGCGGCCCCTCGGTGATATCGAATGCAAAAAAATTAGAGGATAAAGGTATAGATGTAGAGACCGGAGGGCATACGGAAGGATTCATAGCGGGAAGCGATTTAGTTGTGATCAGCCCCGGTGTTGAAGATTCATCCCCGGCATTAAAATGGGCTAAATCTAACCGCATACCGATAATGGGGGAAATGGAGCTTGGCTCCAGGTTCTGTAAAGGCAAGATAATAGGTATAACCGGGACCAATGGAAAGAGTACCGTCACAACACTGATCGGAGAGATCCTGAAGGACGCAGGCCTGGATACGGTAGTTTGCGGAAATATTGGCAATTCCCTGTGTGGAGAGATACCCCGCATTAAGAACGATACGTGGGTTGTTCTTGAGGTGAGCTCCTTTCAGCTGGAGACGATCAATTCTTTCAAGCCGTATATAGCGTTGATATTGAATATTACCGATGACCACATGGATAGATACAGTAAATTTGACGAATATTTTAAAGAGAAGGTTAAGATATTCGCCAACCAGGACGAGCGGGATATTCTGATATTGAATTACGACGCAAAAAATCTGCGCAGCCTTAAAGACAAGGCAAGTTCAAAGGTATATTTTTACAGCAAATCCGATAAGGCCAATGGCTCCTATGATATTAAAATCAGGGGCCTGCATAATCTTGAAAATGTGCTGGCTTCCGTCCTGGTAGGAAGGCTTGCCGGCGTAAAAGAAGAATCCATGAAGCGGACGATAGCGGCTTTCAAAGGCCTTAAGCACAGGATAGAGCTTGTCGATACCGTGGATGAGGTTGAATATATAGACGATTCCAAGGGGACGACGGTGGATTCTACCTATAGAGCGCTTGAGGCCTGTGATAGGCCGATGATCCTCATAGCGGGCGGCAAGGACAAGCATAGCGATTACGCGTATGTGAAGGATATAGTAAGAAAGAAGGTAAAGGATCTTATCTTAATAGGCGAAGCGGCCGGGGCCATTAAAAAGGCGCTTAAAGGCTCTGTAGCGATGCATGAAGCGCGGGACATGTTCGAGGCCGTATCTATGGCGCATGGCCTCGCGAAGAAAGGCTGGTCGGTCATTCTTTCGCCTATGTGTTCGAGTTTTGACATGTTCAAAGATTACAAAGAGCGCGGAGATGTATTCAGGAAGGCGGTTGGATCACTGAAAAAATCCAGCCAGCCTATCAGGGTGTAATTGATGAGAAGCACAAGAAGCTCAATATTTTTGGTTGTTGCTATCCTGGTATCGATAGGCATCGTGATGATATATTCCGCGAGCTCTATCTATGCCTATTCGTCTATGGGGGACAGCCTGTATTTTTTAAAGAGGCATCTGATTTATCTTGCGATAGGCCTTGTGATGATGTTTTTTATGATGATCATCGATATTAACAAGTTAAGGGTTTTGTCGAAACCGATCATGCTTGCGACGATATTTCTGCTTCTCCTGGTCCTGATACCTCACATAGGCAGGGAGATCGCTGGCGCCAGAAGGTGGTTCAGGGTGGGCCTTATCAACTTTCAGCCTTCGGAATTGGCCAAAATAGCCGTTATAATCTACATGGCAGACCTGATCGCCAGAAAAGGCCTTGCCATGAAAAGTTTTATTAATGGATATATTCCCGCGGTAATGATACTCGGAGTTATCGTAGGCTTTGTTCTCCTGGAGCCTGATCTGGGAACAGCTTTCACGATATCTGTAATAGCGGTCATAATGCTATTCGTGGGAGGGGTTAACGTATATTATCTCCTGGCATCGGGCCTGGCGTGTCTGCCGGTCTTGTATATGCTTTTGTTCAGGGTCGAATACAGGCGTAAGCGCATGATGATGTTTTTAAATCCGTGGTCGGATAAGCGAGGCGCGGGATTCCAGATAATACAATCCTTCGTGGCGCTTGGATCGGGCGGGCCGTTCGGCGTCGGCCTTGGGCAATCGAGGCAGAAATTGTTCTATCTGCCCGCGTCTCATACGGATTTTATATTTTCGATCATAGGCGAGGAACTTGGTTTCCTGGGCGCCGCCTCGGTTGTGATACTTTTTATGATCTTTGTCTGGCAGGGGATGAAGGTGGCCTTTAAGGCGATAGATCCGTTTCAGCGCTATACCGCCCTCGGGATAGTTTCTTTGATAGGGTTGGAGGCGCTCATAAATATCGGCGTTACGGCGGGCGCGCTTCCGACGAAGGGATTGCCGCTCCCATTCATAAGCTATGGCGGCAGCGGGCTTGTATTTCATCTTATGGCGGTGGGCATATTGTTGAACATTGCCAAGTCCAGCGAGGTTTGCGGATGAGCCATGTAAGAGTGCTGATCGCCTCGGGCGGCTCCGGAGGCCATATATTTCCGGCGGTTGCTCTTGCCAGGGCGCTCAAAGATAGCAAGAGCGATATTGAAATAATGTTCGTCGGCAGTTCCAAGGAGCTCGATAGGAGGATATTTGAAAAAGAAAAATTCCGGTACTTATTGATATCGGCCAATAAACTGCCTTACGGAGTATCTTTTAAACTGATCCCGTTCTTTTTCATGTTGAAACTGGATATCTTGAGGATGTTGTTTTTATTTGCGTCCTATCGGCCGAACGTTGTGGTCGGGTTTGGCGGCTACGTATCCTTTCCGGCGATATTTGCGGCATATATATTGAATGTGCCGAAAATTATTCATGAGCAAAATGTGGTTCCCGGCAGGGCCAATAAGGTTCTTTTTAAATTAGCCAATAAGGTAGCGCTCAGTTTTGACGCTACGAAAAAGTTTATGGGAGATTGTGTGCCGAAAGCTGTTATCACCGGAAACCCCATCAGGCGCGAGATGCTAAATGGCGACAGATCGCTGGGCATTAAAAAATTCGGGCTTGAGGATTCGAAATTTACGGTTCTTGTGGTCGGCGGCAGCCAGGGCGCGCACGCGCTGAATGAAAAATTTATCGGGGCGTTATCGGCGATCGACGAATCGGTAAGGCGGTCGATGCAGGTCATACACATAACCGGTGTGAAGGACTATAAGTGGGCTGTGGGCGCCTATTCCGGCATACGTAATTTGGAACACAGGGTATTCTCTTTCATTGATAGGATAGAGGAGGCATACAGCGCCTCTGATCTTGTAGTGACGAGAGCCGGTGCGTCCGCGATATTTGAGGTAGCGGCCTTCGCCAAACCGATGATCCTTGTGCCGTATCCTTACGCGATTGCGCACCAGGCCGAGAATGCGCGGGTCTTTTCCGAAAGAGGCGCCGCGATCCAGATCGACGAGAAAGAATTGTCGGCAGAAGTCTTTAAAAATAGCATACTTAAATTATTTAACGATCGGACGCTGGTTAAAAACATGGCCGGGGAGGTAAAGCGCCTGGCCGTACCGGGCGCCTCGGATGCCCTGGCGAGAGAGGTTTTAAAAGTTTGTGAAAAATAGAAATTTTTTGAACAAGAAAAATATTCATTTTGTAGGAATAGGCGGTATCGGTATGAGCGGCATCGCCTACGTAATGGCTGAGATGGGGTACAAGGTATCCGGGTCGGATCTTGTTACAAATAATCTGACCAAGAAGCTCGAATCCATAGGTGCCACCATATATGAAGGCCATCGTTCGTCCAATCTTCCAAAAGACGCCGAAGTCCTGGTGTATTCGTCTTCGGTTTCAAAAGATAATCCGGAATTCGTCGAGGCCGAGGGCCGAAATATAAAGATAGCGCATAGGGCCGATATTCTGGGGGAGATATTTAATGAAAAAAAAGGGATCGCCGTAACCGGGACCCACGGCAAGACGACAACGACGTCCCTTATTTCCGTGATGCTCGCTTCTGCCGGCCTGGACCCGACCGTGATAATAGGCGGAGAGGTCGGCGAATTCGAGGGAAACGCGAAACTGGGTAAGGGCCCGTACGCGGTTGTGGAGGCGGACGAGAGCGACAGCTCTTTCGTGCGCCTTAAGCCGGCATTTGCGGTAGTGACGAATATAGAGATGGAGCACCTGGATCATTTTAAAAACATGGAGCATATAAAAAGGTCTTTCCGGGAGTTCATAAACAATACAAAAGACGGCGGGATGGTTTTCTACAATCACGAAGATCCGAATTGCCGCGAGGTCATAAAGGATTTTAAGGGAAGGTCCTCAAGTTTTGGATTTTTTAATAAAGCCGATATGTATCCTGAGGACGTTGAAATGGATCGTTTCAAGACGACGTTTAAGTGTATCTATAAAGGTAAGGCGATCGGCAAAGTCGAATTGAAGATACCCGGGACGCACAATGTCCTGAATGCGCTTGCCGCTATCCTAGTGGGGCTGAACATGGGGCTAAAGTTTAAAGATATCGCGAAAGCGCTGAAGAATTTTGACGGCGCGAAACGGAGATTCCAGATGAGGGTGGATTCCGGGGGCGTTATCCTGATAGATGATTACGCGCATCATCCCACGGAGATAAAGGCGGTTCTTGACGCGTGCCGCAACTGGAAAAACAGAAGGTTGATCGCTGTATTTCAGCCGCATCGCTACACGAGGACGAAATTCCTGGCCGATGGTTTCGGAAAATGCTTCAAGGGTGTCGATAAATTAATATTGACCGACATTTACGCGGCGAGTGAGAAGCCCATCGAGGGTATCTCGATAAACAGCATCTGTGACAGGGTTAAGGCCGGCGGCGTCGATGACATCGCGATAATCGAGAAGGATAAGATATCTTCCCATATCATGGCTATTAAAAGGCGCGGGGACATGATCGTGATCATGGGCGCCGGCGACATAAAGAAGGTTGCGGATAAACTTACTGAAGAGTTAAAGAGGGATGCCGTCATATCAAGCGGGGCCATCGATGAGTTAAAACATCTTATAAAAGGCAATGTCATCCTGGGAGAGAATTTGAGAAACCGGACGTCTTTTAAAATAGGCGGGAGCTCAGCCGTTTGGGTGGAGCCGCGTGACCGGGTTGACCTAAGAAAGGTTCTGATATTCGCTAAGAAGAAAAAAATTCCGCTCTTCGTCATGGGTAATGGTTCCAATGTCCTTGTAGAGGATAAAGGTTTTAACGGTATCGTGGTTCATCTGGGGTCGTCGTTTTTTAAAAATATGAAGATCACGGGTTCGCGCGTTCATGTCGGCGCGGGGTTTAGCTTACCGAAATTGGTCAGGATCGCCTGCGAGAAAGGCCTCGGCGGACTCGAATCGCTCGTTGGGATACCCGGCACGGTCGGGGGAGCTATCCATATGAATGCCGGAGGATCGGCGAATCCGATATTTAAGAATATAGGCGATGTTGTTACGACGCTTGAGGTAATGGATCACAGCGGAAAGATCAAGCATTTGAAGAAGTCTGAAATAGATTTCGGATACAGGTCTTCCAACATGGGCCGATATGTTATACTTAAGGCGGAACTGAAACTCGAGCGGACGAGCGCCAGGGACTTATTATCAAGCTGCTCCAGATTCCTTAAGATCAAAAAGGAAAAGCAGGTGCTGGACAAGCCAAGTGCCGGGTGCGTTTTTAAAAATCCGGATAATTCGCAATTCACGTGCGGCCAGATGATAGATATGTTGGGGCTTAAAGGTAAAAGAATAGGCGGCGCGGAGGTTTCCACGAAACATGCCAATTTTATAATCAACGCCGGCAATTCTACATGCGCGGATGTCATAGCGCTTATAGATTATATAAAGGGTAAGGTCAGGGAGAGCTACGATATCGCTCTCGAATTGGAGATAAAGGTATTATGACGAGTTCCAGATTTGGAAGAGTTGGGGTATTGGCGGGCGGGCCGTCAAGTGAACGGGAGATAAGCCTAAGATCGGGCAAGGCTGTCCATAACGCGTTGATCCAGGAAGGCATTGATGCCATTTTTCTCGATGTCTGTGAAAACGTTTATGATATAATAAAAGCTGAAAAAATAGATCTCGCTTTTATAGCTCTGCACGGAAGATTCGGCGAGGACGGTACCGTGCAAAAAATACTAGAAGACGCCGGTGTGCCTTATACGGGATCCGGCCCGGCCGCTTCGCGATTGGCGCTTAACAAGATCGCCTCGAAAGATATTTTTTTGAAGAGCGGGATACCGGTAGCAAAGCATGTAGTTATTGAAAAAGGCAGTCCGAAGACAAAATATATATGGCCTATGGGATTTCCCGTGGTCGTGAAGCCCCAATTTGAGGGTTCGAGCATAGGCTTATCGGTTGTAAAGGACAAAAAGGCTTTGCCGGAAGCGATAGATAAAGCGTTTGAGTACGGATCTAAAATTATCCTTGAAGAATATATCGATGGGCGGGAATTGACCGTCGGCATGCTGGACGACGAACCTTTGCCTGTTATAGAGATAGTTCCGAAACAGCGTGTTTACGATTATAAGGCAAAGTATAATGACCCGGACACGAAATACCTGGTTCCGGCGCCGATAGACGAGGATGCGGCCAAAAAAGCCAAAATGCTAGGCAAGCTCTCGCATACGGTTCTCGGATGCAGGTCTTTTTCGCGAACGGATATAATAATGGATAAGTCCGGTAAGATGTTTGTCTTAGAGGTGAATACGATTCCCGGCATGACCGAGCGCAGCCTTCTTCCAAAGGCGGCTAAAGCCTGCGGGATAGATTTTAACAAGCTTTGCATAAAACTGATCGAGAACGCGGTGAAAGGGAGAGCGAAGTGAAGCGTAGAAAATCTAAAAAAGATAAAACAGGCTCGCTATTCGCAGGCCTGCAGGAATCGTTGTTCCAGAAGATCGCATCGCTTGTAGTTATCTTCGTTTTTATCCTGCTCATCATCGTATTGACGCGGGCTTTCCTGTATCAATCGGACTATTTCAAGTTAAGGATTATCGAAACCAGGAGTTTCGCGGGGGAATCAAGTGTCATCCCGCCGATCAATTATGATCAACTCCTTAACAATTATAGAGGGCGCAATATTTTTAAAATAAACTTGGGGAATGTCGTAAAATTTTTCCGTGACGCCTATCCGGATGCCAAAGAGATAGTTGCCAATATAGTGCTGCCGGACAAGATCGTAGTAAATTTAAGATGCAGATGGCCGCAGGCTATTCTCAGGGCGGACAAAAATTATGTTATCGACGATGAGGGGTATGTGCTCTCCGGATTGTACGGTATCCCTGCCGAGCGCCTGATAACTATCGAAGGCATCAATATCAAATATGCCGACAGGGTGGGCAGGAGGATCACCTCAAGAAACCTGTCGATAGCGCTCGATCTATTGAAGCAACTGAGAAGGGCAAGGTTTCTGGCAAAGTACGGTGTAGCTAAAATAGACGCCCAGGATTCTAAAAATCTCTCGTTTTTTCTCGCAAACGGCCTTGAGGTTAAGATCGGTTGTGATAATGTCGGGGAAAGGATGAAGATCCTCGAAAAGACGCTGCGGGATCCGAGGCTTATTCTCGATAAGATAAATTATATCGATGTGCGTTTTGAAGATGCGGTAGTGGGGCCAAAATGAAGAAAAATATCATAGTAACAGGATTGGATATAGGGTCGTCGAGGATCTCAGCTGTTGCCGCCGAGGTCGAGAGAGGCGGCGGTTTTAATATAGCAGCCCAGGTCTCCCAACCCTCGAGAGGCGTATCGCGCGGGGCGATAGTAGATTTAAGCGAGGCTGTCCGTTCCGTGTCGAGCGTATTGGGAAAACTTGGCGATAAAATATCGTGCAAGCCCTGCGAAATATATGTCAACATAAGCGGCGATACGGTAAAGGGGAACTTATCAAACGGGATGATACCGATTACCTTGAGAGGCCGTGAAATAATCACCCCGGATATAGACAGGTGCGTAGATGCCGCAAGCACGATACATCTTCCGTTCGATAGGGAGATAATACACAGGGTCGTCCACAGATTTTCAGTGGATGACGAACCATCGATTAAAAATCCTATCGGTCTGTATGCCTCGAGGATAGCCTGTGAGGTTTATGTAGTGACCGCGAACGTCAATCACATACAGAATATCTACAAGTGCGTCAATAATGCGGGCTTCGACGTAAAGGGTATCGTTTATACAGGGATAGCCGACGGCCTGAGCCTTCTGGATAAGGCCGATATGGAATCCGGCGTACTTCTTCTGGACATAGGCTCATCGTTGACAGAGGCGACCCTATTTTTTGACGGCGAGGTCGCGGATATAAAAATATTCCCATTTGGCGGCGAGGACATTAAGGGTGATTTTAAGAATAGCCCCGAGTTTGCCGGCATGTTATCGAGCCTTAACATAGAACAAGCCAAGAATATCATGATAACCGGCGGTATGGCATTCAGCGATGGTATCGTCGAGTTCCTCGAGGAAAAGCTCGCCCGTCCGGTGAAGATGGGGGTCGTCAAAGATATAAGAGGCGATATCTCCAGCGTGGACAGCGTCAGATTATCGACAGCCCTGGGCCTTGCCAAATATGCCTGCCGCAAGTATGAAAAAAAATTATCTGAGTCAAAAAATCTGGCCGCGCGCCTATCCACAACAGTTACCGATATCTTCAACAATTACTTCTGATACTGCGTTTGCCTTTTTTTTGTTTGTAGTGTATATTTAGTATTCACTATGACTTATATACATTAGTACAATAAAAAGGTTGCATATCATATGATTGGCTTGAGGAACACTAAAATATCAGAATGAAATAGGAGAAATAATGGCCGACAATAACGAAAAAGGTGTCATTCTAGTAGTTGATGATGAAAAAGAAGTAACTATGAGCCTCAAGGGATTTTTTACAGCTATTGGCTACGATATGTTAACAGCCCTTGACGGCAAAGAAGCTTTAAATGTCATAGATTCCATAAAGAACCTCGATCTCATACTTCTTGATGTAAGAATGCCCGGCGTAGATGGTATCCAGGTATTGAAGCACCTCCGGAAAACCAAAGCCACGACCAAGGTAATTATTATAACCGCTTACGACAAAGAGGTGAAACAGGAGGTCGAAAATATAGGTATAGATGGATTTTTCGCTAAACCGATAGATCTTTCAAAGCTTATCGAGAGGATCCGGTATGTGATGAAAGATTCCAAAAAGGACACGAGAGTTTTTCCTACAAAGGAGAAAGAAGAACCTGAAATAACTAAAATCCCAAAGGCCAGACTGCTATTCATAGAACCGAATCCAATAGTCTATGGCTTTACCTGCGCTTTCTTTGCCGAATCGGGCCTTCTGGCAGGCGAATATGAAACAAAAGTGGTATATGGCGACAAAGAAGGATTGAATCTATTATATGACTATCAGCCGGATGTCGTTATCATGTTTGATTCTGTATACAGTATGGAAGACACGAAAGAGCTTGCGGGGATGATGATGAGCTCAAGCCATAAACCCAAGACGCTGATACTGCATGGCGTGTTTCCCAAGACAGAATTCGAGATACGACAGCTTGAGAAGGAAGGCATAAAATTCTGTAATCAAAACGCCATGGATGATGAGGGTTTCAGGGTATCGAATAAAAAGCTCGCCGATTTTGTAGCAAAAGAGTGTGTGCTGCATGGATTGGTGAAGAAGGATGATATAAATGCATAATATAAAAAGTTCGATTTTTATAAAGGCACCAAAGGAGTTGGTCTTTTCGGTAATAAAAGATATGCATAGTTATCCTACATTTATGAACTATGTTAAAAACATCGACGTTACTAAAATATCAGATGATGAATTTATTAGTAATTGGGCGATCGATATTGAAGGTGCTGACATAGAGTGGGAAGAAAGAGATGTCTTTAATGAAAAAAAAGGTGAAATGCTTTTTAATATGATAAAAGGGGATTATGGCAATTATTATGGGACATGGGTTATAAAAAGTATAAATGGAAAAATAGAGCTATCAATTGATTTATATGTTGATTGGCATATTTCTTCTTTTGAGAAAATAATTGGTCCGACTCTTGAATGTAAAACCAGGAAAGTCATTAGGGGTATGCTAACCGCAATTAAATTGCGGTCTCAGCGAATCTGTGAAAAAAGGATTGAAAAATGAATCATTTTGCCTTTGTTTTACACCCGCTAGATTTAGGTCTTGTCGGCGTTACATTTAAAGAACCCAGTCTTTTGTTGAAAAAATATTCTTTGGTTAAAAAAGCCTTTGAGTGGTTACCTTCCTTTAAGTGTGCTGAGGTGTCAAATGTTAGATCATCTACTGGCGTAGAGTTAAAAGGTACTTTATTATACTGCCCTCTATTGCCCGAGCAGATCTTATCACTAAAAGAAAGCTTTGTCGTAGAGCGCGTAATTTCAGCTGGTAAAATAGCACAAGAAAGTGGTGCCGATATATTAGGGTTAGGAGCATATACAGCACACGTCGGCAAGAAAGGAATTGAGGTTAAAAAAGCACTTAATATCCCCGTCACTACAGGCACACATTATACGATTCATATTGCAGCTGAAAGTATTTTATCAGCAGCGAATAGGGTAGGTATAGAAATTGGAAAAAGTAACGTTGCTATAATTGGGGCAGCGGGTGGCATAGGACGTGTATGTGCAGAAATATTTTTTGACAAAGCAGCCCGCATAACACTAGTGGCGCGGAATCAAGCGAAGATTGAGCGTCTGGTCGAAGAATGGTCTAAGAGGTCTAAGGCCGAATTAATAATTATGGATGACCTGAATGCCGCAATGAAAGATGCAGACATAAGCATTATGGCAACAACTAGCCCGAACGCACTAATAGATGTGGATGAATTAAAGCCCGGATCATTAGTATGTGATGTCTCACGTCCTAGAAATGTGTCGAAAAAACGCTCGGATTTCAGAAAAGATGTTCTTGTTATTGATGGTGGTATCGTTCAACCGCCTGGCGATGATGTGGATTTCAATTTGTATTTTGGCCTCCCTAAAGGATTAACTTATGCGTGTATGGCAGAAACAATGATATTGGCTCTTGAGGAAAAATATGAAAGTTATTCTATAGGTGGGAGTATTAAATTTGACAAAGTTAAGGAAATAGGTAAGTTAGGTGATAAACATGGTTTTAAACTAGCAAAAATAAGAAGTTTTGATACTGAGGTTCCCGATTACATTTTTGATAATATTAGAAAGCTGCATTCCAAGAAATAATAGTAGGCTAAGATGAATATTTTTACAATTACTGCAGTTTTTGCATTTTTAGTTTCGTTATTCTTGTCGTTATTTGTATATATAAAAAGTTATCACAATCCAAAGAGAAATGTTTTTATTGCGATTGCCAGTTTGGCTGGAACGTGGTGTTTGTTTCCAGCTGTTGCCGCACTGTTTGCGTCCAATTATCAAACACTTATTGCCGTTAGGGTAGTATATATTGCAGCACTATTTTGCTCTCCTGCTTTTTTGGCCTTAAGTTTATCCATGGCCGAAGTAGAGCAAAAAAAAATAGAAAAAAAACTACTTTTTTTATCATATATTATTGCAGCGTTATTTTTGCCATTTCTTTTCTCCCCATTAATGATAACCGGCGTAATTAAATTTCAGCCATATTTTACACTTAAGATAGGGAAAGTATATCCAATTTTTATTTTATTTTTTGCGGCAACATGTTTTTATTCATTTTATACGCTTTTCAAAGTTTATAAAAAATCTTACGGTCTTAAGAGGAATCAGATAAAATATGTTTTTTTAGCATATTTTTTTGCGTTTTTAAGTGCAGTTGTACATTTTGGCTCAGCATATGGTTTAAAAGAAATTTTTCCGCATGATGTATTAGTTATTATATGCATGGCTCTGCTGTCTTATGCAATTGTTGCGCATCGGTTGATGGATATTGGAGTCGTAATAAAGAAGACCCTTGTTTTTGCCAGTTTGTTTGCTATCGTCTTTAGTATTTTTGTAGGAGTGACGCTCCTATTACAGCAAGTAATTGGAGCTAGTAACAAGATCCTGGGTTTTGCCTTGAGTTCCCTTGTTATTGTTCTCACGGTTCGTCCCCTTGAGATTTTTTTAATTCGAATCACCGATAAATATCTTTTCCAGAAGAAATATGACTACAAGCATCTCATCGGGGAATTTATGGATGAATTGAAGACAACAGTGTTGAATACGAATGATGTAGCTCAATCGACAGTAGATTTTCTAAATACATCAATAAGGCCCAATAGTGCAGCTATCCTTATGTTTAATAAATTTACGAATAAGTATGATCTTGTTGCCTCAAGTAATTTTAAGGATAAGGACTTTAAAATTAGTTCCGACAATTCTCTAGTTAAGAGGCTGAGTGAAACCGGCAAGATAATTAATATTAACAGGGATAAGCTTATTACAAATCAGGAAAAGAAGCAATTTGCCGGATTGGATATGGAGATAGTACTCCCTCTTTTGATACATAAAGAGCTGATAGGGATTCTTTGTCTCGGGAAGAAAAAATCAGATGAAGATTATGGCGAGGATGATATTGAGGCATTGTCAGATCTATCGGGAGCCCTGTCGATATCGCTTAATAACGCTCAGCTTTTTGATGAGAGGGCGGATGCGGAAAAGAGGGCTCTCGTGGGCACTATTGCTACAGGTATAAATCACGAAATTGGTAATCCTCTAAATATAATAACGATAAAATTAGATACGTTTCGTATTTTGGCGAGGGAAGGTTTGTTGGCGCACAAGACCAAAGAAGAAATCATAGATGAGGTTGATAACATAACAAAGGTTTGCCTCGATAGCGCTCAAAGGATAGCTGAAATAACAAAGCAGGTATCTGAATTTGCGAAACCGGATAAGAAACTCATATTTGGTAAAGTTAATGTAGGTGAGGCTATAGATGAGACAATAGCGTTTCTTAAACATGGAATGATCTTGGATAGCGAGAAAATAGAAAAAAGAATTATATGTGAGCCCGTGTATGTGTTTGCGGATCGGGGGCAATTAAAGCAAATTCTGTTTAATCTGATCAAGAACGCGTCTCATGCCGTTGATAAAGAAAAAAGCAAAATAATAGTGAGCGTTGATAGAAATAATAGCGATGAGATTGCCATAAAAATCATTGATAATGGGTATGGTATGCCGAAAGAAATTATGGATAGGCTATTTACTCCATTTTTTACTACTAAGGATCCCGGTAAAGGTACGGGGCTTGGCCTCGCCCTGGTAAAGATCATGATCGATAGGAACAATGGCAGGATCAAAGTTGAGAGCGAAGAAGGCGTGGGAACGACATTTACTTTGATTTTTAAGGGAGGCCTTTTGTGAGCAGGAAGATCCTTATCCTGGATGACGAGCAGGAATATCTGGCGGCTTTGCAGAGGTTTCTGCATGAATTTGACTACTCGGTATGTGCCATAGCATCGTCCAGTCAGGCGCTTGAGGCAATTAAAAAAGATAAGCCGGACCTGGTTTTGTTTGACTATAAATTACCGGACATGGATGGAGATAGTTTCTTAAAGAGGGCGAAAGAACTCAGTCCGGAAACTCCTTACATATTAATTACAGCCTGGAACGACCCGGTGATATTGGAAAGATTTAAAAAAATAGGCGTAACAGATGTTGTGCTGAAACCGATTAATCTTGAGGCGCTCCTAAAGAGCATTAAAACTATTCTTAAAGAATAGGAGGGTGCGGCATGATAAAACTACTGATAGTTGATGATGAAAAGGGTATAACGGATTCTCTCAAAGATTTTTTTATGCACAGAGGATTTAGCGTTAAAACGGCCAATAGCGGAGAAGATGCGTTGGCGGCGGTAAAAGCAGACAGGCCGGATATAATTTTTCTCGATATTAGGATGCGGGGAATCAGCGGACTCGATGTGCTCGAGAAAATTAAGAAGACGGATAAGGGCATTAAAATCATAATGCTCACAATCCACGAAGAAAAGGAAATAACCGACAAGGCAAAAGCATTGGGTGCGGATGAGTATATTACAAAACCCTTCAGGATCGACTATTTAGAAGAAGTGGTAATAAAAAAGGTGCAGGAGCTATTGAAGGAGAAAAATGGATAAACCGGTTGTGCTGGTCGTAGACGACGAAGTCGATGCGCGGAATACGATCATAGATTTTCTTGAGGCAAGATTTGATTGTAAGTTCAGAGAGGCTAAAGACGGGGAAGAGGCCGTAAAATTTGTTAAATCCGGCCCCTGTGACGTAATGCTTCTCGATATCAAAATGCCGAAAAAGGGCGGGATAGCTGTAATAAAGGAAACAAAAGAGATCAATCCAAAGGTAGACATACTCGTAGTCTCCGCATACGTAAGCGATGACGTAGCCGAAGAGGCGATGAAACTAGGTGCCACAGACTACGCGGTGAAGCCGCTGGACCTGGGAGTCATATCGCTGAAGTTTTCGAATATACTGGAGAAAAGAGGGCAGAAGATCAGTAAGATTTAGGATTCTGTATTATTATACAGCGCGCTCTTATATTTTTGGATGGATTTTCGAAGTGATGGGGGATATTGCTCGCGAAGGAGAGTGATTCCTCCCTTTTTATCATATGTTTTTCATTTCCTATGTAACACAGTATTTCACCCTGCAATACTATAATAAGCTTTTCGAATCTATTAACATCAACAGGATCTTCTT
>JBAZUO010000015.1:0-40125 GCA_041661345.1 Candidatus Omnitrophota bacterium
AAACTTAAGAAGAAGATTCCTGTTGCGGCAGGATTGGGCGGGGGTAGTTCCGATGCCGCAAGCGTCCTTCTAGGCATAAACAGGTTATATGATCTGAAATTAAAGACAGGTGTGCTCATAAAGCTTGCTAAAAAACTGGGCGCAGACGTTCCTTTTTTTATACTGGATAGGCCTTTTGCTATAGGCAGGGGCATCGGGGATGAACTTAGAGTGGTCAATTCGGATCTCGTCCTATGGCATCTTATTATATGCCCGGGCCCAAAGATATCTACGGGCCGGATCTATAAAATGTTCGATGCCTCCTCGAAATGCTTGACAGAAGATATCTCCGATGATAAAATAAGCCGGTCTTTACGTCGAAAGCCTGATTTTAATACTGTGGAATCCATGCTTTATAATGACCTGGAAGATACAGCGATAGTCAGTAAACCGGTCACAGGGGTAATTTTAGAACGCTTGGCCTATACAATGAACAGAAGAGCTATGATATCAGGAAGTGGGCCGAGCGTATTTTGTTTGGAGAGGTCCAGAAAGGAGGCGATGAGGGCAAAGAGGAAGTTATATGCCGGCATTCCAGTCGAAGAAAAGAAAAGCTGGCAGGTTTTTATTGCGAAAACGAAAATTTAAGGAGTGTATACATCATGCAGATCACAGAAGTAAAGGTTTTCCTGAAAGAAGGCCAGGATAAAAAGCTGAAAGCTTACGCGACGCTTACACTGGATAACTGCTTTGTTGTGAGAAACGTTAAGGTGATCGAAGGTACTAAGGGCCTGTTTGTCGCTATGCCTTCAAGGAAGATGAAAGAGCCTTGTCCGAAATGTAATTTTAGAAACACGGTAAGAACCAAATTTTGCAACCAGTGCGGCTCATCGCTTCCCCAGCCCGAACAAAGGCCCATGCAACCCGGCGACGATATGGCGAGGCAATCAGAGCATAAGGACATAGCCCATCCAATCACTACCGAGTGCAGGGACTACATTCAGAAGAGGGTCCTAGAGGCCTATGAACAGGAGAAGAAAAGCCCTTCGCCGAAAACGAATAATGGTAATAATAACGCCGGCACTTACGCGAAAAAATCTACAGTCGTCGAAGAGGATAGCGATATAGAGTTGTAATCAGTTGTTAGTTTCCAAGAACCACAATGACTAGTTGCTGCCCGGTGGTGTAATGGTAGCACACCAGCCTTTGGAGCTGATGGTCATGGTTCGAATCCATGCTGGGCAACCAATGCAAATTTGGCCTTCGCCAAAAAGATATGTCTTGCTTTTTGGCTCCGGCCGCCTGAGTAAAGTGACAGCGGGCTAATCGCCCAAATTTGTTTAAGAAAAACCTTTTAGAAAAAGGTTTTTCTTAAAGTTCTTTTCCAAAAGAATAGAAGATAAGAGTTAGAGACTGGAAATAGTTAGATGAAAAACGTTGTTGCGATAATACTTGCGGCAGGGCGGGGTACGAGAATGAAATCCGATACCCCTAAGGTCTTGCATAATCTCCTTGGCACTCCGATCATATTCTATGTGATCGATGCGCTGAATAACGCGGGCGTAAAAGATATTATCACTGTGGCCGGATACGGTAGCCCTTTACTGAAAAGGGCCATCGGCCGCCGGACAAAATTTGTTATTCAGAAGAAGCTTCTTGGGAGCGGCGACGCCGTTATCCGGGCGAAGGCCGTTTTGGGCTCGGGATTTTCCGGTAATGTTCTCGTCATATGCGGTGATACGCCGCTAGTTAAGTATGAGACGATAAAAGATTTAATAAACAAGCATAATAATTCAGGCGCCTCTGCGACGATACTTACAGCGAAACTGAAAGACCCTACAGGATACGGCAGGATCTTGAGGGATGATGGCAAATCCGTCTCGAAAATAGTCGAAGAGATCGAGGCGGGCCTTTACGAAGAAGTCATAGATGAGATCAATGTCGGGACCTATTGCTTCAAGGCGAAAGATCTTTACGAAGCGCTTGCCGTTGTGAAGCCTGATAACAGGAAGAAAGAGATATTCCTGACGGATGTGATCGAGATATTGCACAATAAGGGCAGGCGGATCGAGTCCGTATTAACTGAAGATGAGAGCTCGGCGATCGGTATTAATGACAGGTCGGGCCTGGCCGAGGCGTCAGCGGTTCTTAAGAAAAGAATTTTGGACAGTCTTATGTTGTCCGGTGTTACAGTGGAAGACCCTGCGACTACGACGATATATCCGGGTGTTGAAATAGGGCGCGATACCGTAATAAGGCCGAATACGGTAATTGAATCCGGCGTCACGATAGGACAGCGTTGCCTTATCGGGCCTTTCGCCAGGTTACGCGGCGGAGTAAAACTCGACACGGAAGTCGAGGTTGGTAATTTTGTGGAGCTTGTACGGACGACGATAGGGGCCCGCGCCAGGGTTAAGCACCATACATATCTAGGTGATGCGATAGTCGGCAGGGATGTGAATATAGGCGCGGGAACAATTACGGCGAATTTCGACGGCGTTAAGAAGAACAGAACTATTATTGAGGACGGTGCTTTTATAGGCGTCGGCGCGCGGTTGATAGCGCCGGTTAAAGTAGGGCGCCGCGCAACAGTCGGCGCCGGATGCGTAGTACCGAAAAATAAAAATGTACCTGGCGGGGCGACGGTAGTGGGTATTCCGGCCAGAATCATAAGAAAACAGCGAGTTTAGTTTACAGTAAACAGCTTACAGTTAACAGCAAAAGGTTTTTCCTGTAAACTGTGACCTGTATACTGTAAGCTAATCTGGTATAAGGAGAGCAAAGATGAGGAATCACCTCTTGGTTTTCAGCGGTAATTCAAATAAGAAATTAGCACGGGATATTTGCAAATTTTTGAAGATAAAGCTGGCGGATGCGTCCGTCGACTCATTTTCAGACGGAGAGATAAGGATAAAAATAAACGAAAATGTACGCGGCCATGACGTCTTTGTGGTGCAGTCAACATGCAGCCCGACTAATGATAACATGATGGAGCTTCTTATAATGATCGACGCCCTGAGAAGGGCCTCCGCGCAGAGAATAACGGCGGTGCTTCCTTACTTCGGATATGCCAGGCAGGATAGGAAAGACCAGCCGCGTGTGCCGATCACGGCGAAACTTGTAGCCAACCTCTTGTCCACCGCAGGCGCGGATAGAGTTCTTACGATAGATCTTCACGCCGGCCAGATCCAGGGATTTTTCGATATTCCGCTTGACCATCTTTTCGCATTCAAAATATTCACAGATTACATCAAAAAACTGAAACTTAACAGGAACCTTGTTATAGTATCGCCGGATGTCGGAGGTATAAAGACGGCTCGGGCATACGCCAAGAGCTTAAACTGCAGCCTCGCGATCGTTGATAAGAGGCGCGTCGACGATAAACACGCCGAGGTCATGCATATAATGGGCGATGTCAAGGGCAAGAATGCCGTAGTAGTTGATGATATGGTGGCGACAGCCGGTTCGATGGTAGAGGCGGTTGATGCTATAAAAAAGGCTGGCGCTAAAGAAGTATATGCCACAACTACACATGCTGTTCTATGCGGCCCCGCGATCGAGCGTATCAAAAAATCGTCTTTAAAAAATCTGGTAGTCACGGACACGATTCCGCTATCGAATGATAAAGCCATAAGCAAGATAAAGGTCCTTTCGGTTGCGTCACTTCTGGGAGAAGCGATAAAGAGGATTCACGAAGAGGCATCTATCAGTGTATTGTTCAAGTAATCAACCAAACTAAGGAGCGGTTTCAAAATGGAAAAGATTATATTAAAAGCGCAAATAAGGTCAGGGACCGGTAAGAGGGTAGCAAAAGATTTGAGGAATGCGGGGATCATCCCGGCGAATGTTTACAAGGGTGGACATGGCGCGGTAAATCTTCAGATCGCCATGTCTGATCTTAAAGGAGTATTGCGCACGAAAGCCGGCGAGAACGTTATTATAACACTGAAGATATCCGGCGGTGATGCGCCCAATGACAAGACGGTTCTCATAAAAGAGATCCAGCGTAACCCGGTAAAAGACGATATACTGCACGTTGATTTTAATGAGATATCGCTTACAGAGACACTTAAAGTGAATGTGCCGCTTGTTTCTCGCGGTGAGCCAGTGGGCGTCAAAGTGGACGGCGGGATACTCGAGCACGTTATTCGCGAGCTCCAGGTCGAGTGCTTACCTACGGCGATCCCGGAAAAACTGGAAGTCGATGTGTCGAACATGAAGATCGGGGATGCCATACATGTTAAGGATGTGAAAGTGTCGGAAGACGTTAAGGTATTGAATGATCCGGAACTGATAGCGATGATAGTGAAGCCTCCAAAGGTAGAAGTGGCTAAGGAAGAGGTTGTCGAAGGCGGCGAAGAGCCGGAGCTCATAAGGAAGAAGAAAGAGGAAGCAACCGAAGAGGGCGCGGAAGCGCCGAAGGAAGCGCCGGTAGCGCCGAAAGAAGCGCCGAAGAAGGAAGAGAAGAAATAGGAGTATGAAGATAATTATAGGCCTGGGAAATCCCGGCCTGGAATATCGCGCGACGAAACACAATGTAGGCTCCGAGGTTGTTAAGGCTCTCGCGAAAGCCAACGACATAAAGATAAATAGCAAACTACATTTTTCTCTCCTGGGTAGGGGCAAGGTCGAGGGCGAGGATGTCATTATGGTCCTTCCGCAGACGTATATGAACTTATCCGGTAAGGCCGTGGGGGAGCTTTTCAGGCAGGAAGCGAAAGACATATCGGACCTGTTGATCGTGTGCGATGACATAAATATAGAGCTGGGCAGGATCAGGCTTAAGACCCAGGGTTCTTCAGGCGGGCATAAGGGCCTTGAATCGATAATTCACATCCTGGGAAGGGACGATTTTGCGAGGCTCAGGGTCGGTATAGCCACAGAGATGCATAAAGGCGATATAACCAATTATGTCCTTGCTCCATTCAAGAGAAAGGAAATGCGTAATGTCGCGCATGTAATAGGACTGGCCGGGGATGCCATTACTTGCATCATAGGGGAAGGTGTTGAAAAGGCCATGTCTAAATTCAATAAGAGGAAGATCGGCACATCATAAACATTGATTTATCGGTCACATTATGGTAATATCTGGCAATCGGGCGATTAAAGCACAATCTTAAGGAGAATATAAAGGATGAATAATTACGAAGGTTTGTTCATAGTGAAACCTGAACTGAAGGAAGAAGATGCAAAGAGCCTGTTCAAAGTCGTGAGCGAAGCCGTATCCAAGAACGGTGGTACGATCACAAAAGAAGAAAACTGGGGTAAAAAACAACTCGCCTATCCTGTAAAAAAATCCAAAGAGGGATATTATTACAAGCTCGATTTTGCGGCTCCTGCCGACGCGATAGCAAAGATGGAAGCTGTGTATAAACTCAACCAGGATATATTAAGAGCGATGATAACCAAAAGGTGATCTATGGCAAATCTGAATAAAGTACTTCTCATAGGAAACCTGACCAGAGACCCGGAGTTAAGATATATTCCGAGCGGCTCGGCGGTCGCGACATTTACGGTTGCCGTCAACAGGGTCTTTAAATCTCAGACCGGCGAAAAGAAAGAACAGACGTCCTTCATAAGGGTGGTGGTATGGGGACGCCGCGCCGAAGTTTGCGGAGAGTATCTATCTAAAGGCAGCCCCGTATTTGTCGAGGGCAGGCTCCAGTCAAGGGACTGGGAAACTCAAGAGGGACAGAAGCGTAACACCGTTGAGGTTGTGGCCGATAATATTCAATTTTTGAGGATGGGCGCCAAAGGCGATTCTAAATCACCATCTCAGGCGACGCCGCCGGAAGAAGTAGAGACGATCGATCTCGGCGGTGAGGCTGAGATGCAGAACCCGGCTGCGGGCGCGGGTAAGGAAAGCCCGAATGCCGCTATGGGTAAGAAAGACGACGAAGTTCCGTTCTAACAAGGAGAAATGTAAGAATGTTTAAACCTTTTAGTAAACCGAAGCTGGACAGATTTGGGAAAAAGATAAAGAAGGATCCTTCGAAGAAGAAGGTATTTAAGAAAAGGCCATGTAGATTTTGCATGGACAAAGTGACAGAGATCACATACACCGATTGTCAAAAATTCCAGAAATTTATAACCGAGAGAGGCAAGATCGTCCCATCGAGAATTTCCGGAAATTGCGCCAAACATCAAAGGCAGCTCGCCAGGGCTATACGCAGGGCGCGTATTATGGCACTTGTACCGTTTGTATCTGATTAGGAGAAAAAAGCAAAGTGAAAGTCATATTGATCGAAAATATAGATAGATTGGGCAGTATGGGTGATGTCGTAACGGTGAAGGAAGGCTACGCGAGAAATTACCTCATACCGAAGAACAAGGCAAGGATCGCGACGCCGAGCAATATGAAATCGCTGGAATCTTTAAAAAAGAAGAAGGCCGAGGAAGATGCCAAAATAGTAGAGGCCGCAAAGGCTCTGGCCGCTAAGATCGCGGGCCTTTCTCTTACGATACCGGCCCAGGCCGGTGAGGAAGATAAGTTATTCGGCTCGATCTCGAATGAAATGATAGCCGAGGCATTAGCGACCGAGGGCGTCGTTATCGATAAAAGAGATATCACCATCGAGGAGCCCATAAAGAAACTCGGGGTTTATCAGGTGGTTGTGAAGGTTCATCCCGAGGTAAAAGCGACTCTCAAAGTCTGGATAGTGAAAAAAGCGATAGATGGCTAACCAAGAGATTCTCGAAAAAACACTGCCGCAAAGCATCGACGCCGAAATGGCAGTCATCGGCTCCATGCTTCTGGACAAAGAGGCTATCTCTCAGGCAATAGAGATGCTGGATGCCTCGTTTTTTTATAAGGATTCCCATAGAAAGATATATTCCGCGATACTGAAGCTGTTCGACGAGAATAAGGGCGTCGATATCATAACGCTGATCGAAGAGCTTAAGAAGACGAACTCACTCGACGAGGTCGGGGGGCCGTCCTACATAACGGTGCTCTCCTCAAGCGTTCCCACATCGGCCAATTTCTTACATTATGCAAAAATAGTAAAAGAGAAGACGCTCCGCAGAAGCCTGATCAGTGCGGCCACCTCCATAGTGACGGATTGTTATGATTTGGGGCAGGAGACGGATCGTGTCGTAGACAGGGCGGAACAGCTCATATTCGATGTCAGTTCAAAGAAGACCGAAACGCGCTTTTCCCTGCTGCGCGATATCATAAAGAATTCTATAGAAACGATAGATAATCTGTACCAGAGGAAAGAAAATATAACTGGCTTAGCCACGGGTTTCAGGGACTTGGACATAAAGACGGCGGGGCTACAGCCTTCCGACCTGATCGTGGTGGCAGGCAGGCCATCGATGGGTAAGAGCGCGCTCGCCACGTGCATAGTGGAGCATGTGGGTATCATTGAAAAAAAACCGGTTGCGTTCTTCAGCCTAGAAATGGCCAAGGAACAACTCGTGCAGAGGATGCTCTGCGCTCACGCGAAGGTGGACGCGCACAAGGTAAGGACCGGTTTTCTTTCTCAGGCCGACTGGCCGAGGCTTGTCAGCGCGGCAGGAAAATTATCGGACGCGCCTATATATATAGACGATTCACCTGGGATAACTGTCATGGAGCTGCGCGCCAAAGCGCGCCGCCTCAAGGCACAGTTTGATATAAAGATGATAGTGCTCGATTACCTGCAGCTTATGCAAGGGCCCGCAAAGGCCGATTCGAGACAGCAGGAGATATCGGAAATATCCAGGTCTCTGAAGGCGCTCGCGAGGGAACTGAATGTACCGCTGATAGCCATAAGCCAACTATCACGTGCCGTTGAGCAAAGATCCGACCACAGGCCTCAGCTATCCGATCTACGAGAATCCGGTGCCATAGAGCAGGATGCCGACCTTGTGATGCTTCTTTTGAGAGAAGAGTACTATAATCCTACCGAAGAGAATAAGGGAGTTGCTGAACTTATAATCGCCAAACAGCGAAACGGCCCCGTAGGGAGCCTTAATCTCGCGTTTGTTGGCGAGTATATGAGGTTTGAAAATCTGGCGCCCAGGACCGAAGAATTCGTCGGCGTCGATATGGAGAATTCATGAAGTTTCATAAAATATCCGCAAGCCTGTTTGTCGCACTCATTTTTTCATTAAGTGTTTTCACGGCAAATCTGTTTTCGCAGGATGATCAGGGAATCGCTCCGGCATCCGGTGCAAGCGAGAAGTTAGTAACCGCGGTGAAGGTGAAGAATAACCTGGCTGTGAGCGCCGAAACGATCCTTTCAAAGGTCAGGACGAAGGCCGGTGATAAATTCAGCCAGGACGTATTAAATGACGATTTGAAAAGACTGTATGCGACCCAGTATTTTACCGACGTTTCCCTGGATGTTGAGGAATTCAACGGCGGCCTGGCTGTTACCTTTATAGTGGAGGAAAAGCCTGCCATAGAAGATATCGTATTTAAGGGCAATAAGGCCTTCAGGCCCCAAAAACTTAAATCTATGATGAAGTCCAAGGCTAATGAAATGCTCAATCTCGCGATACTTGCGCAGGATATATCCGATATAAAAGCCCAATATGTCAAACAAGGGTACCCGATGGCTGACGTGAAGTATACCATCGATATGAATAAAGAAACGAATAAGGCGATAGTGACGGTAACGATAGATGAGAAGTCGCGCGTTAAGGTCTCGCGTGTGGACATTGCGGGAAATAAGGCTATCAAAACAGCCGATATAAGGAAAATCCTTGGCACAAAAGCGGCATGGATATTTTCCACAGGTATGTACAATGAGGAGATACTTCAGGAGGACTTGGATAGGATAAAGTCGCTGTATGACGATATAGGGTATCTTGACACCGAGGTGAAGCCCGAAATGGATTACTCCGCGGGCGGCACGGTGCTCAAAGTAACGTTTAACATAAACGAGGGCAAGCAGTACAAGGTCGGGGATATCGCTTTGCAGGGAAACATGGTATACCCGGAGAAGAGCATACGTCAGAATATCAAAATGAAGGCCGGTAAGCCTTTTTCCAGCAGAGAGCTCAGAGATGATGCCTACAACGTAAGGCAATACTATTACAAATTCGGGTACATGAATGCGATCGTTGATGTGGATAGGAACCTGAATCAATCGACCGGCAATATTGATGTGGTTTACAATATAGATGCAAAAGAGATCGTGTATGTGGGTAAGATCGAGATAAAAGGCAATATTAAGACCAGGGATGTGATAGTAAGAAGAGAGATAAGGCTCTATCCCGGCGAAAGATTCAACGGTGAGAAGATACGCAGATCTAAAGAGAGGCTGTATAATCTGGGATTTTTTGAGAACGTCGCGTTCGATACGGAGCCGACAGAAGTGCCGAACGTCCAGAATATGATAGTTACGGTAAAAGAGTCGAAGACAGGCGAGTTCTCGTTTGGCGGCGGTTACAGCTCCGTGGATATGTTGATCGGATTTGTCGAGGTTACGCAAAGGAATTTCGATATTGTAAATTTCCCGACATTCACCGGTGGAGGACAAAGCTTAAACCTGAAAGCCGAGATAGGTATGGTCAGGAATAATTTTAATATCGGCTGGACGGACCCATGGATATTAGGTTTCCCGGTGTTGTTCGGTTTTGATGCCTACAGGACATCGCATGAGAAGGCGGAAGATGTCGGATGGGCATACGATGAAACGAGGACAGGCGGCGATTTAAGGCTCGGGAAGGAATTTACCGATACATTCAGGGGAGACATGTATTACAGGTTGGAACAGATCCATATAGCAAACCTCGACAGCAATTCATCACCCGATTTTAAAAACGAGGAAGGCACGAATTGGATATCGAGCCTGATGCTGGAATTAACCCAGGACACAAGGGACAACGTTTTCAATCCGGGAAGAGGCTATCTCGTGAACGGCTCTATAGAGGACGCCGGCGGAGTATTCTGCGGCGACAAAGACTTTATCAAAGGGACGGCGAGCGCCTCGTACTATCATACATTTTTTGATAAGTTTGTGATGGAGTTAAGAGGTAGGTTAGGGCTGGCGGGCCCATATGGTGATTCCAATGAAGTTCCGGTTTACGAGAGGTTTTACGCGGGCGGCGCAAATACCATAAGAGGATATCAGGAAAGGCATGTGGGTCCCAGGGATCCCGGATCAGGGTTGCCGATAGGCGGCGAGGCGCTTGTTGTTTGTAACGCGGAGGTCACCTTCCCGGTGTATGAGAAGGTTGTTAAAGGCGCCATTTTCTATGATGTAGGAAACGTATGGCGAAAGGCCGGCGACTTCTCCAATGGCGGCAGCTATAAGTCCGGTGTAGGGCTTGGAGTAAGGGTCAAGACACCGGTAGGTCCTGTGAAGGTAGATTGGGGTTATCCTCTTGTCAAGAATTACGATGACGAAAGGAATGGAGAATTTTATTTTAGTATGAGCAGGGGATTCTAAGAAAAGTGCAGATCCCTCGAACGCTTCTGTTAGTTGCGTTCCCGGGATGAAATTTGCACACAAATTTCACAAGGAGGAACAGATGGTTAGGAAATTGGCATTGGTAATAGCGGTGATATTTGCAGTTGGTATTTTTGGGGGCGTCGCTTGCGAGAAGGCTTACGCGAAAGAATATAAGATCGGCTATGTTGACCTCGCAAAGGTATTCGATGAGTACTCGAAGACCAAAGAATCCGAAAAGGCCCTGGAGACAAAGGGCAAAGCGAAAGAGGCCGAAAGGAAAGTCATGGTCGATGAGATAAAGAAGCTTAAAGACGAATGGGCTCTTCTTTCCGAGAAGGGAAAGGCCGAAAAACAGGCTGTTATAAACGGTAGGATGGAAGCCCTCCAGAAGTTTGACGCCAAAACCCGCGATGAGCTGGTCAAAGAACGCAATGACCGCCTGGCCGTTATTATGAAGGATATAGAAGGCGTTGTTATGGCGTATGCTAAAGAGACCGGGTACGATATGGTCATGAATTCTCGCGCCCTTCTCTATGGCGCCGAGCAATACGATCTGACTAAAGAAGTGCTTTCCAGACTTAACAAATAAAGTATGTATGGTTAAGAAGGTAAAAGAGATAGCCGAATTTTTAAAAGGAGAGTTAGTAGGAAGCGGCGATGTCCTGATAAAAGGTGTTAACGGTATTGATCGTGCTTCCGAAGGGGAGCTTGCCTTTTTGCTGACTTCCAAGGCCGAGGCCCTGTTGGAGTCTACCAAGGCAAGCTGTGTTGTAGTGCCTAGGGATGTAAATAAGCCCTCCAATGTTTCCTTAATAAAGGTTGATAATCCTTCTACGGCTTTTTCTAAGATAATAGGCGTACTCCTGCCGGATAGGATCCCGCATCCAAAAGGTATCCATTCCACCGCAATTATAGCGAAGACCGCCAGCATCGCAAAAGGCGCAAGCCTTGGCGCATACACGGTAGTTGAGGACGGGGCTGTGATCGGGGAAAATACAAAGATCTACCCGTTCTCATATATCGGAAAGAATGTCAAAATCGGAAAGAACTGTATACTATACCCTAATGTAACGATAAGGGAAGAGGTGGTGATCGGTGAGCGTGTTGCTATCCATCCCGGTTCTGTCGTCGGAAGCGATGGGTTCGGATACGATGTCCAATCGGACGGCACATATTACAAGATCCCACAGATAGGCACGGTCGTGATCGAAGACGATGTTGAACTGGGCTCGTGCGTCACTATAGACAGGGCGAGATTCGGCAAGACCGTAATAGGTAAGGGGTCCAAGATAGATAATCTTTGCCAGATAGCGCATAATGTTGTCATGGGCCCGAACTGTGTTATCGCGGCGCAATCCGGTGTTTCCGGAAGTTCACAGCTTGGCCGTAATGTCTTATTTGGCGGCCAGGTTGGTGTTTCGGACCATGTCAAATTAGGTGATTTTGTCATAGCGGGCGCCAAGACCGGTATCCATAAATCTTATCCGTCCCGCACTACTCTTTTCGGTTATCCGTCGAAGCCTGTGGATAAAGCGAGGACGGCCATCGCTTCTGTCGGGCAGCTTCCGAAATTGTTCGAGCGCGTAAAGGCATTGGAAGCCAAAGTCAAAGAGCTCGAGAAGTGAGTAATCAGAAGACCATTAAATCCGCGGTAACTCTCCAAGGCGTGGGCCTTCAAACCGGGAAGAAAACATCACTGACGATAAAAAGCTCCCCCGCAAATTCAGGAATAAATTTCGTAAGGATCGATTTAACCAATAAGCCGCTTTTAAATTTAGGGTCGCTAGATCTATCCGGCGCCGGTGAACCTTCCGAAGAACGAAGGACCACTATAGGCACTGGGTTCTTTCAGATACAGACTACCGAACATCTTTTGGCGGCATTGTCGGGCCTCGGGATAGACAATGCGCTTATCGAGCTAACCGGTGCGGAGATACCAGGCCTTGATGGCAGTGCCAGGGACTTCGTAGAGGCATTTAAAAAGGCCGGGATTATAGAGCAGCCTTCACCCAAAAAAATCTTAAGGATAGAATTGCCGGTATGGTGTAAGAACAAAGACCGGTTCATAGCGATACTTCCAGACGACAATTTCAGAATATCGTATACAATGTCATATGAGTCTGACGCGCTAGGTACGCAGTATTATGATATAGTGGTTGATGAGACGAGTTTTCAGCGCGAGATAGCCTCCGCCCGAACGTTCTGTCTTAAATCGGAGGCTTTGATGCTCGCCACCTCCGGGCTCGGCAGAGGTGTGAGCTGGAAGAATGCGCTAATTATGGGAAAACGCGGGCCGTTCATGAATAAGCTGCGGTTTAAAGACGAGCCGGTCCGGCATAAAGTGCTCGATCTTATCGGGGACTTGTATCTTCTCGGCATGCCGATCAAAGGGCATGTTATCGCAGTAAAGAGCGGGCATAGTTTAAATATGGAGCTTGTAAAAAAACTGAAAGCGTCGGCTAAATAATTATTTTTCGAAAGGAGAATATGGAAAAAATAGGTGAGGACATTAAGGGTAAGGTACTCGATATCAATATGATCCAGAAGATACTGCCGCACAGGTATCCATTTTTATTTGTGGACAGGATCATAGAGGTCTCCGATAAAAAGGTTGTAGGCATAAAAAATGTTACGATAGACGAGCCGTTTTTTCAGGGCCATTTCCCGGGGCATCCGATAATGCCCGGAGTCCTGATAATCGAAACTATGGCGCAGGTCGGCGGTGTTGGGGCATTGAACCTGAAGGAGAACCTGGGAAAACTTGCTTATTTTCTGACTATAGATAACGCGAAATTCCGCAAGCCTGTGCTTCCGGGCGACGTTTTAAGGCTGGAGATCGATCTTTTAAAAGTAAAACTTGGCATAATGAAGATCCACGGCGTGGCCAAAGTAGATAATGAAGTGGTCACTGAGGCCGATATGATGTTCGCGTTCATTAACCCTGACGGGACGCGATAGGTTAAAGGAGAGTTTTTGAATGGCGCGCATAGGGCTTGTAGCGGGCGAGGGAAGGTTACCGATAGTCTTTGCCAGAATGGCAAAAGATAAAGGTGATACCGTTATCGCCATCGGCGTAAAAGGCATGACGGACCCTTTGCTCGAGGGATATGTGCACAAACTTCACTGGCTGGAGTGGGGGAATTGGCAAAAGGGCCTTTTTCTGTGTGTATCCGAGAGGATAAGAAATATAATAATGCTCGGTAAGATTAAAAAGGACAGGTTCTTCAAAGACGGCGATCAACTGGATGATGAGGCCAAAAGAATATTGGACAAACTCGGCGATAAAAAAGATTCCTCCATATTTAATGAGGTCACAAAGTATCTTGGTAAACTGGGCGTTAAAGTGATAGATTCGACTACTTATATGAACGATCTTATTCCGCGTAAGGGCACACTTACTAAAAGAGAGCCCGATAAGAGAGAATGGGCGGATATAGAATACGGCAGAACTATAGCGTCGGAGCTTTCAAGGTTTGACATAGGGCAGACGCTTGCGATAAAGGATAAGACCGTTATAGCGCTGGAGGCTGTCGAGGGTACCGATGAAACGATATCGAGAGCGGGAACTCTAACGGATGATGGTTTCGTAGCTGTCAAGATGGCGCGCCCGGATCAGGATATGAGATTCGATGTCCCGTTGGTGGGGTTGGAGACATTGAAGGCACTTATTGAAGCCGGCGGGACGACCCTTGCTATGGAATCGAACAAGACGCTTCTGATGGACAGAGAAGAAGTTATTAAGCTGGCAGATCAAAATAATATATCTATAGTGATAATCTGAGGATCTCTTCCGCGGCGCGGAGCGATGCACCGCTCGTACCAAGACTAGCCCTTACGCGTTTAAGCCCTTCAAGCATTTTCGTTTTCTTATCTTCATCACTCATCAATTTCAGTACCTCGGCGGCTATATTTTCCGGGGTCATCTCGTATTGAAGAAGTTCAGGTACAACCTCTTTACCCGCTATTATATTCACGATCCCTATAAACTTTGTTGTCGATACGATCTTGTAGAGCATATATGTCAGCAGGTTTACTCTGTAGATCATGACGAAAGGTGTGCCGATGATCGCTGTCTCGAGCGTAGCGGTTCCCGATGCCACTACGGCGAAATCCGCGGCGGTGAGGATATTATATGTATCGTTATCGGCTATCCTTATATCCAGGTTAGAGCTTTTAATTGCATCCTCATAAAGGTCCCTCCTTAAGCCTTCGTATTTAGCTATCACGAATTGGGCTCCGCCGGAGCTTTTATTGATGATGGCGCATGCCGAAATCATTACGGACAAGAAAGATTTTACTTCCAGGGTTCTTGAGCCCGGCAAAAGTGCAACTACCGGTTTTCCTCTTGATAGATCGTACATTTTAAGCACTTCATCTTTCGTCATGGTGGCTTTCACCGTATCCAGAAGCGGATGGCCGACAAACGTTGCGTCTACGCCGTATGTTTTATAGAGCTCTTCCTCGAATTTGAAAAATACGATTATTTTCTTCACGCATTTTTTAATAATATTCACCCTGTCGCGTCCCCATGCCCACACTTGGGGGCTAATGTAGTAGACGACCGGTATGGAACGAGCTTTAAGTTCCCTGGCAAGCCGGAGATTAAAACCTGGGTAGTCGACAAGGATGGCAAGATCCGGGCGCTCGGCATCTGCTTTCGCGAGCACCGTTTTAAACGCTTTTCCGACGGTAAAAATGTTTTTCAGTACTTCAACAACCCCTACAAGCGCGAGTTCCGATATATCGAATATTATATCGACGCCGCACTTTTTTAGTAAGGTCCCGCCGATGCCGAAGAACTTTATATCCGGATTTAACGATTTTAAATTTTTTACGAGATTTGACGCATGCAGGTCGCCGGAAGGCTCTCCGGCCACTATGAGGATCTTTTTTGGTTTCATTTCTGTCTGGACGGTTTGATCTTTTCGACTATCTCAAGCGCTACCTTAAGGGCACGCCTTCCCTCCTCGCCTGAGACTATGGGCCGTTTATTGTTTATTAAGCAATTAACGAATGACTTAAGCTCTTTTTTCAGAGGGTCTTTCTTCTTGATCTTTATTTTCTCTTTATCTATCCTTTCACCCGTTTTTCTGAATATTGCCGTTTCCTGGCTGAGATAATCGAGTGATATATAAGAGTCTTCCTGGAATATCCGCATTTTTCTGACGACGTCCTTTGTGACGCGGCTCGCGGTGATGTCGGCGACCGTTCCGTCCTCAAACGTGAGCCGGACGTTCGCGACATCCTCGTAGTCTGAGATCGTGCTTAAACCTACGGCCTCTATTTTTACGACATCCTGATTCATTAGCCCTAAGACTATATCTATATCGTGTATCATCAGATCCAACACGACGCCCACATCGTCTACCCGTTTATGAAATGGCCCCAGCCTCTGGCATTCTATGAATTTAGGTTTCTTAAGGTACGGTTCTATGGCAAGGACTGCCGAATTGAACCTCTCTATATGGCCCACCTGGATTATTAGCTTTTTCTCCTTCGCGATCTCGATAAGCTCATCCGCCTCGGAAAGGGTTTTTGTGATAGGTTTTTCGATCAAGACATGTATATTGTGCTTTAGGAATTCCTTCGCGATATTATAGTGAAGGCTTGTCGGTACGGCAATGCTCACGGCATCGACTTTGCCAAAAAGGTCCTCGTAATCCGAAAAGCTGGCGGTATGGTATTTTTTACCTATCTCTATGGCGCGAGAGAGGTTACAATCGCATACACCTATGAGCTTTATATTGTCAAGCCTGGAGTAGACCTTTGTGTGGAACGTGCCAAGCCTTCCTGCGCCTATTACTCCGACCTTAGGTTTTTCCATATCGCCCCGTTTTTACCAGGCTAGGATTATAGCACCAGCGCCCGGTATTGGCAAGCTTTTTCCCTCGACAAGCGCCGTATCATATGATAATATAACACCCTATATGATGAACCAGTACGGAAGGCTAGTCAGGTTTGTATTGCCTCATGCCAAGGTGCTTATTATGGCCGCCGTGTGCATGCTCATCTCATCCATTTTCACCATTTCACCGTTTACGATGATCATACCGCTGGTGGATAAGATAATAGCCGGCAAAGCCATAATAATACCGCACAGCGAGATGCTCCCGCAGTTTGTAAGAGGCCTGATCGATAAGATCAATTCGATGCCGCGTATGGAACTTTTGAACAGCATGGCGATGATATTCATAGTCATGTGGCTTCTGAAGAACCTGTTTGAATTTCTTCAATCGTATCTCATGAACGACGTATCCCAGCGCGTGATAAGGGACATGAAGAACACGATATACCAAAAGCTTCTCACATTATCCATGGACTTCTATTCGAAAAACTCCACCGGTAAACTAATGTCCAGGGTCACGAACGATTCCGCCATAATACGTGATTCCATATCGACGGGGCTCACCGACCTGATATACCAGCCGATCCAGCTCGTCATATGCCTTGCCGCGGTCTTGGTGGTTAAGGTATATTTTTCGATCTCGTGGACGCTGTTGGGAATAATTGCCGTCGTATTTTTGCTTGTAATCTATCCGGTTGTCAAGATAGGTAAGCGGCTCAAAAGGATATCCACACAATCACAGGAGAATATGGCGGATATAACCACTACGCTTCATGAAACGATCTCGGGGGTGCGTGTTGTAAAGGCGTTCTCGATGGAGCCTTACGAATCGGACAAATTCGCCGCCCAAAACCAGCGTTTTTACAAGCTTATGATGAAATCGGTAAAGAGGATGACCCTGATAAGCCCGATGACGGAATTCGTCGAGGTGTTTAGCCTTGCGCTGATACTGTGGTTTGCGGGAAAAGATATTATTTCGGGCGCGCTTTCCGCCGGGGCGTTCATAGCGTTCACGGCAAGTTTCTTCTCTATGATGAGGCCCGCGAAACGCCTGGCGAACGTCTACGCTATAAATCAGCAGGCCATGGCCGCCGCGGACAGGATATTCGAGGTCCTCGACATGAAGCCATCCGTGGCCGAAAAGCCGGGCGCGATGGAATTGCCCAGGATAAACACCGGCGTGAAGATCGAGAATGTGCGTTTCAGGTACGAAGACAAGGATATATTGAAAGGCATAACGTTCAATGTTCGCGCGGGAGATATAGTCGCTTTCGTAGGGCCGAGCGGCACAGGGAAGACGACGCTGGTTAATCTCATTCCGCGTTTTTACGATGTGACGAGCGGCCGGATAATGATAGACGGCACCGATATACGCGATTGCACATTGAAGTCTCTTATAGGACAGATAGGCATAGTTACGCAGGAGACGATCCTTTTCAATGATACCGTCGGCGCGAACATCGCCTATGGATCCAAGGGCCACAGTCAGGCCGATATCGTCAAAGCCGCTAAAATAGCGAACGCCCATGATTTTATATCAAAATTACCAAAGGGTTACGACACGATAGTCGGCGAACGCGGCTTCAGACTCTCCGGAGGAGAGAAGCAGCGCCTTGCGATAGCCAGGGCCGTATTCAAAGACCCCCCGATACTTATATTGGACGAAGCCACTTCCCAGCTCGATACAGAGTCCGAGGCCCTGGTCCAGGAAGCGATCGATCGTATGATGAAAGGACGGACCGTATTTGTCATAGCCCATCGCCTGAGCACTATCAAACATGCAACGACGATCCACGTATTGGATGGCGGGAACATAGCCGCGAGCGGTTCGCACGATGAATTGATCCAAAAAGACGGCCTTTATAAGAGGCTTTACGATATGCAGTTTAAGGATAATATACTAAAATAAACGTTGAAAATTACGGTTTACTTGGTATAATATGAGGTCCAAAAAAGGAGGATGAATAATCAAAGTATGGTTGAATCTACACTTGTGAAGAGCTTATTGGAGTCGGGAGTGCATTTTGGGCACGAAACCAAGAGGTGGAATCCCAAAATGAAGAAGTATATATTCGGCGAGAAGAACGGGATATACATCATAGACCTCGAAAAGACCGAAAAGGCCGTGACGAAGGCGTGTGATTTCTTAAAAAGCGTTACAGCTGCCGGCGGATATGTGCTGTTCGTAGGCACAAAGAAACAGGCCCAGGAGATAATAAAACAGGAAGCTTCGAGATGCGGTATGCCGTACGTCAACCAGAGATGGTTAGGCGGTATGATGACCAATTTCCAGACTGTCAAAAAGAGCATAAAGAGGCTCGAGGAACTGGAGAGAATAAAAGAAGATGGCACACTGGCCAAGCTTTCAAAGAAAGAGGCGTCCAAGCTCAATAAAGAGATGCACAAACTCAATAAGAACCTCGAAGGGGTAAGGTCGATGGAGAAGCTGCCGAAGGCGATCTTCGTCGTAGATTCCAAAAAAGAGGACATAGCCGTAAAAGAGGCGAACATTCTCAATATACCGGTTGTGGGGCTCGTGGATACAAATTCCAACCCGGATCTGATTAAATATGTTATCCCGGGGAATGACGACGCGATCCGTTCGGTGAAGCTTGTCACCACCATCATGGCGAACGCTGCCGCCGAAGGCCGAGGGATATTTACGACAGGCGAAGAGACGGCTAAGAAACAGGCTGAAGAGGAGTCGGAGGAAGAAGGCACTGGGATAAAAGTTGTGGACGAGAAGATCGAAGAGTTGGTTGAGGGCGATCTGAAACTCAAAGAAGACGAGTCGCTGCCCAAAGAAGTGCCGATAAAGAAAAAGAAGAAAGTAACAAAATAAAAAGGAATTGTCAGATGATAGATGCCATTAAAAGGCTTAGGGATAAGACGAATGCCGGTGTTGTAGAATGCAAAAAGGCGCTCAAGGAATCCAACGGGGATGTGGACAAGGCGATAGAGATCCTAAGGAAGCATGGCGCGGCATTGGCCTCAAAGAAGGTGGGCCGGGCTACGAAAGAAGGCAGGATCGAAAGCTATATTCACCAGGGTGGTAAACTAGGCGTCCTGGTTGAAGTCGACTGCGAATCGGATTTTGTCGCAAGAAACGATGATTTCAAGTCGTTCGTGAAAGACCTGACGATGCAGGTCGCGGCATCCAACCCCATGTATGTGAGGAAAGAAGATATACCGGAAGAGGCTGTTAAGAAAGAGACGGAGATCATCAAAGCGCAGCTTACCGGCAAACCGGCCGCTGCTGCCGATAAAATCGTAGAGGGGAAGCTAAGAAAATTCTACGAAGATGCGTGCCTTCTGGAACAGCCGTTTATAAAAGACCAAAACCTTAAAATAAAAGATGTCCTTACCTCGATGATCGCTAAGATAGGCGAAAATATTATCATCCGCCGGTTCGTGCGTTTCCAGATCGGTGATGAATAAAAAAACTCAAACGTTTAAAGGCTCAAAAGTTTGAAAAAATCAATTTTTAAGAGAGTCGTGCTGAAATTAAGCGGCGAAGCGTTGCAGGGCCGCTTAGGGTTCGGTATCGATTACGATGTCGCGGCCTCGATCGCCCGCCAGGTCAAGGAGATAAGAAAGCTCGGCGTGGAAGTGGCGATAGTCATCGGTGGCGGCAATATTTTTAGAGGTGTGTCCGGAAGCGTTAAAGGTATTGACAGGGTCAACGCCGACTATATGGGGATGCTGGCGACGATAATAAACAGTCTTGCGATGCAGGACGCCCTGGAGAAGAACGGCGTATTTACGAGGGTCCAGACTGCGATAGCGATGGCGCAGATCGGCGAGCCCTTTATCAGGCGAAGGGCCATCCGCCATCTGGAAAAGGGCAGGGTAGTGATATTCGCCGGCGGCACCGGCAATCCGTACTTTACTACGGATACGACCGCGGCGCTGCGTGCCATTGAGATCGGCGCGGATGTTATCCTGAAGGCCACCAAGGTCGACGGTGTATATTCTTCCGATCCGGTCAAGAATAAAAAGGCCCGTAAATACGAAAGCCTGAGATATATCGATGTCCTGAAAAAAGGGCTCAAGGTTATGGATGCGACCGCGATAAGTTTATGCATGGACAATAATCTACCCATAATAGTATTTAGCCTTACCAGAGAGGGTAATATTAAGAAAGTTATTACCGGTGAAAAGATAGGAACTACGGTTAAGGGATAAGAAAAGGTTATTGAAAGGCGAGAAAAGATATGACGATCAGAGAGATAATGCACGATGCAGAAACTAAAATGAAGAAAACCGTGGAGGCGACCCACAGGGAATTTTCCTCCATAAGGACAGGCCGGGCCTCGACAGCACTGGTCGACGGAATTAAAGTGGATTATTATGGCGCGTCCACGCCGTTAAAGCAGCTGGCTGCGGTATCTACGCCGGATGCGAGGCTCGTCGTGATCCAGCCATGGGATAAGGCCTCTCTCGGAGATATCGAAAGGGCGATCCTTAAATCAGAGATAGGCATTGCGCCGACGAACGATGGCAAGGTCATAAGGCTCTCCATGCCTCCGCTGACCCAGGAGCGTCGTGCTGAGCTTGATAAAGTCATAAAGAAGATCGCCGAGGATGGCAGGGTTTCCCTAAGAACAGCCAGGCATACATCGGTGGAAATTGTGAGAAAATCGGAGAAGGATAAGGTAATTACCGAAGACGAGAAGTTCAAAGGCCAGGACGACATTCAGAAACTGACCGATAAATACATTAAAGAGATCGATGATCTCCTCGCCGGCAAGGAGAAAGAGATATCAGCGTAGGTTTTGCGGCGGGCCTCTAGCTCATCTGGTAGAGCACCACACTTTTAATGTGGTTGTGGTTGGTTCGAGTCCAACGAGGCTCACCACGTTGTAAGGCCTCTCACGAGTTAATCTCGAGGGAGGCCTTTCTTATTGATTGAGCCAAGCAGGACGAGAACCGGGAAAAGGGTTTAGGGAAAAACACGGTGTTTTTCCCTAAAGATAGTCTATAGCTTGCGAAGGAAAGGATATATTAAAGGAAAACCATTGGGTTTTTCTTTAAAGAGTTCCGCCGTTACTTGTTAGCGTATGGAAGGCGGGACGACGTGAGATGTCCAACGAGGCTCACCAAAATTAAAAAATCCTCTAGTTTTACTAGAGGATTTTTTAATAGAATGGATATTGTGCTGTGCTTTTATTTCCCATACAGAATTTTTAACTGTTCCACCGTAGGGTTATTAGGATAATACTCACCCTGCGGCCCGACAAATCCATTACCCGACCTTTTCAGCGTTACTGCCGTATACCCGCCCTGTGAGTTGGGAATATTTACAGTTATCGCCCCCTGAATCTGTTCCTGGATCTGCGCAGTGGAAATAGTGGTAACCGCGGCCGGCGCCGCCTGAGGCATAATTACAACAGGTGGCGTTGCTACTGGCGGCGGAACGACAATATAACCACCGTATTGATACGGCCTGTAATAGTAGTTATCGTAATAGTAATATGGGGTGTTTCCAACTACGACCGTATTATATCTCGGCGGCAGGGAATCGATGATCGCCCCTACAGCAAGCGCAGAAACGATGATGTCAAGCCCAAGCCAACCATGTCTATACCAGTTGCCATTACGATAGTAGTGCCTGCCTTCTCCATCCCGGCCGCGATTGCCTTCATTATGACCACCTCCGTTGCGCGGGCCTCCACCACGCTCCTCCTGCGCGAATGTGTCAGAAAACGGGAACGCTAATATGACGGCCGATATAATAGCTGCCATTATTATAGATCTCAAACCTTGTTTTAACATATGCATCCTCCTTTTTATGTTTCCGTAGCTTAGACATTAAGGATAGAGAAAAAGTTCCGAAAAATTTGAAACACATTGACAGAACTTCTTTATCATGATTTAATAGAGCAGTTACTAGTGAAAAGGGGAGGTCGTGTTACGGCCTGAGAGTTCCGCGAAATAAGCGGATTACCCGACGAACCTGATCTGGATAATGCCAGCGGAGGGAAGAGGGTATAAAGACTTATAACTCCCGTGCGCTTGGCATGGGAGTTTTTTTATGAAAATACTAAAAGATCATACATTATATCTTGTAATAACCGAGGAATACGGGAAGGGCAGAAGCGCTTTTAATATCGCGACGGCCGCGATAGCCGGAGGCGTGGATATTATCCAGATGCGCGAGAAGGATAAGCCGCGGGAGGAACTTGCGGATCTCGGGAAAAAATTAGCGCAGCTTTGTAAAGATAAAGACGTAATATTTATAGCCAATAATGACCCTTTTATAGCGAAAGCTGTATGCGCCGATGGCCTGCATCTGGGGCAGGAGGACATAAAAATATATCCGCTAAACGAAGTGCGTAAGATAATGGGCCCTGATAAAATAATAGGCATATCTACACATTCGATGGAACAATTTGCCGTGGCAAATAGTGAGGATTTTGACTATATAGCTTTCGGGCCAATATTCGAAACAAAGACAAAAGGATATCATATTGGCGCGGGGGATGTGGGGGAAGTCGCGAGGATCGCAAGAAAGCCTGTCTTTTTTATCGGTGGAATAAATTTATCTAACATTGGTGGTATCTTAAAGCTGGGGGCTAAAAGAATAGCTCTTATAAGGGGGATAACCGAAGCCGAAGATATAATGTTAAGGACAAAAGAATTCAAGGATATCATTAAAGGATGAAGGAGATATTTATATGAAGATCAGAATAAACGGAAAAGAGGAGAACCTGGATAGGCCTAAGAATCTGGCGGATCTTATCCGTGCTAAAGGGCTTGTTCCGGAGCACGTAGTGGTTGAATATAATTTAAAGATAATACTGGCAGGTGAGTGGGCCGGTGTGGCATTAAAAGAGAACGACAGCATCGAAATAATAAGTTTCGTGGGAGGCGGATAATGTCGGACGATATATTGGATATAGGCGGAAGAACGGTAGCGAATAGGCTTTTTATCGGTACCGGGAAATTCTCGAACTACGCGGTAATGAATCAGGCGCTAATAGAAGCAGGCGCGGAGATCGTTACCGTAGCGGTGAGAAGAGTGGACAGCGCGTCGAAGACCGAGAATATATTGGGCTACATTCCTAAACAATGTTTTGTGATGCCGAATACTTCAGGCGCCAGGAATGCCGAAGAGGCGGTAAGGATAGCGCGCCTGGCGCGGGCGGGTGGCGCAGGCGACTGGGTTAAGATAGAGGTTATACAGGATAATAAGTACCTTTTACCGGACAATATAGAGACACTTAAGGCGACAGAGATGCTTGCTAAGGAAGGCTTTAAGGTATTTCCTTATATGGGGCCTGACCTATCCATCGCGCGCAGAATGGTAGATGCCGGCGCCGCAGCGGTCATGCCGCTTGGTTCGCCTATCGGCAGTAATAGAGGCGTCAAGACAAGAGAGTTGATAGAGATCTTGGTAAAAGAGATAAAGATACCGGTAATAGTTGACGCGGGCCTTGGCAGGCCGTCGGATGCCTGCGATTGTATGGAATTGGGCTGCGCTGCCGTTTTAGTTAATACCGCCATTGCCATCGCGGAAGATCCTGCAGGTATGGCAAGGGCATTCAGCGAAGCTGTTAAGGCGGGAAGGCGCGCATATCTTTCGGGTATACCAGCTACCTCGCCGTGCGCCAGCGCATCGAGCCCTCTCACGGGATTTCTAATAAACAGTGCATAGGACGATAAATGGGCTTTTACGAATTATATTCAAAGTACAGAAATCTTAAAGTTCCGCCGGAGGATTCCGAGGTCAAGAGCTTCCTGAAATTATTGTCTCCGGAGGCTGAGTCATCCATGGAAGAGATGGCCGAAAAGAGCCGTGAGCTCACACTAAGATATTTCGGCCGCGTGATGCAGTTATATACGCCAATGTACCTGTCGAACTATTGCGAAAATAAATGCTTATACTGCGGGTTCAATTCCGGAAATAATATCGAGAGAAAGTCTTTAAATTTTGAAGAAGTGGAAAAAGAGGCAGAATTTATTTCCGCTACAGGTATCAGGCATATTCTCATACTTACAGGTGAGTCGAGGCAGGCGAGCCCTGTGAACTATATAAAAGATTGCGTAAAAATCCTGAAAAAATATTTCTCGTCCATATCGATAGAGGTATATGCTTTAACTGAAGCGGAATACTCGCTTCTTGTGCCGGAAGGTGTTGACGGCTTAACGATATATCAAGAGGTATACGATGAAGAGGTGTATTCCAGGATGCACCCGTCGGGGCCGAAGAGCGACTACAAATTCAGGCTGGACGCTCCTGAAAGAGGTGCGCACAGCGGGATGAGAAGCGTGAATATAGGAACGCTTCTGGGGCTGAATGACTGGAGAAGAGAAGCTTTCGTTTTGGGGCTTCATGCGAAGTATCTTCAGGATAACTTCCCGGGTGTGGAGATCGGCGTGTCTTTGCCCAGAGTAAGGCCGCAGGCCGGAGGCTTTAAGGCGGGCTGTAAAGTGACAGATAAGAATATGGTCCAAATAATACTGGCACTAAGGATATTCTTGCCCAGGCTCGGCATCAGCATCTCGACACGCGAAACGGCCGAATTGCGGAAAAACCTTATCCCTTTGGGAGTTACCAGGATGTCGGCAGGATCAACGACACGGGTCGGCGGGCATACTATAAGCGCTGGTGACGGCGGCCGTTCGGTTCAATTTGAAATATCGGATAATAGGACCGTGGGTGAGATCAGGACGATGCTCGATAAAAAAGGATATCAGGCAGTTTTTAAAGATTGGATGGAGTTATGAGCACAGAAGCTTTTGGGAAAAATTTAGCTAAGAAGTTGGGTGAGAAGAATCTCAAAAAAGTACGATCGGCCCGGGTTGGCATCGCGGGCGCGGGCGGTTTAGGTTCTAATTGCGCCCTGCATCTTGTCAGGGTTGGGTTTGAAAATTTAACGATAGTCGATTTTGACCGCGTAGAAGAGGCAAATCTTGACAGGCAGTTCTACTTTCTCGACCAGGTGGGGATGGATAAAGTGGAGGCGCTTAAGATAAATCTACTCCGCATTAATCCCGGCCTTAATCTTAAGATCATAAAAAAGAAGATAGACAAAGACAATATAAAGGATATCTTCGCCGATAGCGATGTCATCGCGGAGTGCCTTGATACGGCGGCATGCAAGAAGATGCTTCTTGAAGAGCTTCTTCTTATGGGGAAATTTGTTGTGGCCGTTTCAGGCCTTGGTGGTATCGGGTCGAGCGATGATATCAAGATACATAAGATCAGAGATAAGCTCATTATTATAGGGGACTTGGCCTCTGACATCTGCAGCAAACCGGCATTATCGCCACGGGTCAATGTGGCTTCCGCAAAACAAGCCGATTACATATTGGATCACGTGCTAAAGAACAAGTGATTCAGAGCAATAGATTTTTTTTAAAAAAATACTTGACATATTTTTGAAATAGTGTATACTCTACTATGTTGATAGAGATTATAGAGATAAGAGGATGCTATGAGAGTTACATATAAAGGTGATTATGCATTAAAGGCGGTATTAGATCTTGCATCAAACTATGGAAAAGACGTAGTGACTATTCACGATATGGCTAAACGTATAGATGCTCCAATAAAATTCTTGGAGCAGGTATTATTGGCTCTAAAAAATGGTGGTTTTATTGAAAGCAGAAGAGGTAATGTGGGCGGCTATTTGCTATCAAGGACTCCTGATAAGATAACGGTTGGGGAAGTGGTAAGGTTTATTGACGGCCCGATAGAACCGATTTCATGTGTGAAGGAAGGATATTCCAATTGTGCCGATATTAATAGGTGCGTATTCAAGAAACTGTGGCAAAGGGTTTCCCGGGCAACGTCGGATATCATCGATAACGTGACTTTTGAAGAATTGGTTTCGCAGGTTAATGCCGGACAGCAGGTATTGGCGTATTCAATTTAGAGGAATGGTTACCAATGACTATTTATTATGGAAAACTTAACATGATGATGTGTTGCATGGCTATGCGCAGCCTCTTGGGTAGAGGAGGACCACCTATGTAATTATTGTCACAACATAATTCGTAGGACGGGACAACCCACTACCAAAGAGGCTCATAAAAGGTCAGTGGGTTTTTTGTTTTTATAGAGGGAATAAGTTACGGAGGAACAATGGGATCAGTCCAAAAGACAAAGAGAATAGTAAACGATTCGATAATAAAAGATATTAGTGACGCGGTAGAAAAGCTTATATATGGCACGGTGATCGTCACTGTGCATAACAAGAAGATCACGCAGATCGAGATAGCCGAGAAGCAGCGGTTTGATGATGTGTGGAAGCTTGAGGGAGGGGGTGGTATCTAGGAAAAATGGCTTGTCGCTTGCCGGACTACCGGCTCAAGCGAATTTAAAAATCAGGATAATATAAAAGTACCAAAACGACCAGTCTGCTGGAGTATAAGGTACAAAAAACATGGAGGATTTAAATGAAATATCTTACTCTGGCAGCTTTAATTATTTTTGGTTTGTTCGGCGCAAGCATAGCTAATGCCGGCGCGCCTTTTAACAACCTGGAAGGTGTTGGCGGCGTTGCTTATAACCCGTTGGCTTATCTGGGAGGCTCTAAAGCTTCCGATCCGGAAAAAACCGATTGGAACAAGTCGCCTATCGGCGAAGTTGTCAAATATATAGGTAAGCCGCAATTCGGAACATGGTACGTCAACTTAAGTGATGTGCGTGTTAACTGGTTTGCGGTAGGCGTGTCGGATACGATAGCGGATCGGCTCGAAGTTTCGTATGGATTCGAGAATATTAATCAGAAGGACGCCAAGACCCATAACAAGAACAACATCGGAGCGAAGCTTCTTGTGGTGCCGGAGAATTTCAATGATTGGAAATTCGTTCCGGCGGTATCGGTGGGTGCTATATATAAGAATACCGACAATGTAATCAGCACCAGTAAAACAAAGCATGATGGATGGGATGGTTATCTGGTCGCTTCGAAAACGATAACCGAACTTCCGCTACCTGTTATTGTCTCAGGCGGAGCCCTCCTGACGAACTCCTATGCGACCGGCGTATTCGGATATGACAAGGCGAGTAAATTGACCGGTTTCGGAAACGTCGATGTAGTACTGCCCGGCAATTTAGTTGCGGGATTCGAATATAAGCAAGGACCGGAGTTTGATCATTTCAAGAACGCGGACTACTGGGATGTCCATGTTGCGTGGCTTGCAAATAAGAATCTTTCGCTTATAGCGGCATACACATACGCGGGGGATTACCAATCTACAAAGAGTGTCGGATTGGGCAATGGATTTGTGATAAGTGCGCAATACGCGTTCTGACACGGCATAAAAGAGAAGGAGGTTACAGGATGAGTAAAATAGATGGTAAATTAAAAGTAGAAACACTTGCGCTGCACGGGGGTCAGGAACCTGACCCCACGACAGGCTCAAGAGCAGTGCCTATTTATCAGACGACGTCGTATCAGTTCAAGAATACCGACCATGCGGCGAATCTCTTTGGGTTGCGTGAATTCGGCAATATATACACGCGGCTGATGAACCCGACAAGCGATGTCTTTGAGAAACGGGTTGCGGCGTTAGAAGGCGGAGTTGGTGCCCTGGCTACCGCTAGTGGGCAAGCGGCAATTTCACTTGCTCTCCTTAATATAGCGCAGGCAGGCGATGAGATCGTTTCCGCTGATAATCTTTATGGAGGAACGTATAATCTGTTTCACTATACGTTCGCGCGTCTTGGCATTAAGGTGAAGTTTGTGCCGTCAGGCGACCTCAATGCCTACCAGAAAGCGATAACACCGAAGACGAAAGCGATCTATGCTGAATCCATAGGCAATCCGAAAAATGACGTTGCCGATCTGGAGGCGATATCGAAGATAGCGCACAAGAATGGCATACCGTTCGTGTTGGATAATACGGTGTCGCCATATCTATTGCGGCCGTTTGATCACGGAGTGGATATAATTGTTTACTCCGCGACAAAATTCATCGGCGGGCATGGTACAAGCATAGGCGGGGTAATAGTAGATTCCGGGAAATTTGACTGGACGAATGGAAAATTCCCCCTGATAGCGGAACCGGAGCCAAGCTATCATGGAATTAACTTTGTCGAAGCGCTTAAACCGCTTGGGAACATTGCTTATATTATCAAAGCGAGAGTTACGCTCCTTCGCGATCTCGGCCCGGCGATATCGCCATTCAACTCCTTCCTGTTCCTACAAGGGCTTGAGACGCTGCATTTGAGGCTGCCCAGACATTCCGAAAACGCCCTGGCAGTAGCGAAGTACCTTAAAAAACATCCAAAGGTCAGCTGGGTAAATTACCCGGGCCTTGATGACAGCCCTGAAAAAGAGAAAGTGAAAAAATACCTGTCTAAAGGCGCCGGCGCTATTCTTGGTTTCGGGATTAAGGGCGGACTTGAAGCCGGAAGTAAGTTCATCAACTCTCTTGAACTTGTTTCCCATCTTGCAAACGTAGGCGATGCGAAGTCGCTCGCGATACATCCCGCTACGACTACGCACCAACAGCTGTCCCCGGAAGAGCAGTTGGCCACGGGTGTAACGCCCGACTTTGTCCGGCTGTCGATCGGAATCGAGCATATAGACGACATCATTGCGGATATCGAACAAGCGTTAACAAAAGTGTAATGATATAATCCCTCGGCTTTTGGCCCCGGGATTAAATTTTCAGAGAAAATTTAAGGAGATGTTATGGGAAAAATATTTGATGATATCACAAAGACTGTCGGCAATACGCCTCTTGTAAAATTGAATCATATTACCATGGGGTTGGATGCGACGGTAGTGATTAAACAGGAATCACGTAATCCGCTCTCAAGCGTTAAGGATCGCATAGGAGTTGCGTTGATAGAAGCAGGCGAGAAAAGCGGGCTTATCAAGAAGGGCACCGTAATTATCGAGCCCACAAGCGGCAACACAGGAATTGCTCTTGCGTTTGTCGCTGCGGCAAAAGGCTATAAGCTCATTTTAACGATGCCGGACACTATGAGTCTCGAGCGCCGTCAGCTCCTCAGAATATTAGGAGCGGAGCTCGTATTAACGGAAGGCGCCAAAGGAATGAAGGGGGCAATAGAAAAGGCCGAGGAGTTGGTAAAATCTATTCCCAATAGTTTTGTGCCGCAGCAATTTAACAATCCCGCCAATCCCGAGATTCATCGCAGAACAACCGCTGAGGAGATCTGGAGGGACACCGATGGAAAGATCGATATTCTGGTATCAGGGGTTGGCACCGGCGGCACGATCACAGGTGTGTCCGAGATTATCAAGAAGAGAAAACCGGATTTTAAAGCCATTGCGGTTGAACCTGAATCTTCTCCGGTTCTATCCGGCGGCAATCCGGGGCCGCATAAGATTCAGGGGATAGGCGCAGGGTTTATACCTAAAGTTTTAAACAGAAACATAGTTGATGAAATTATTAAGGTTTCCAATGATAATGCGGGTCAGATCGCGAGGCGGCTCGCAAAACTTGAAGGTATTCTCGCAGGTATTTCAAGCGGCGCAGCCTTATGGGCGGCATTAGAGGTCGCGAAGAGGAAAGAGAATAGAGGTAAGCTTATCGTGGTTATTCTCCCCGATACGGGAGAGCGGTATCTGAGCACATGGCTTTTTGAAGAGGAAAAAAAATGACACAGTATTTCACATTTGATTCCATTCAACTCGAAAGCGGCGAGAAGTTCGGGCCCGTCAAGATAGCGTACGAAACGTATGGCGTGCTTGACAGCGAAAGAACCAATGCCATTCTCATTGTTCATGCGCTTTCCGGGGATGCTCATGCTGCCGGCGTGGATAAATCGGATGAGACGCCTGGATGGTGGGATTCTATGATCGGCCCGAATAAAGCCTTCGATACTAATAAATATTTTGTTATCTGTTCAAATGTGTTCGGAGGGTGTAAAGGTTCTACGGGCCCATTAAGTATAAACCCAGAGACTGGGAAACCATACGCCCTGGATTTTCCGCTTATTTCGATCGGTGATATGGTCGAGTGCCAAAAACGCCTTATCGAACATCTTGGTATTGATACATTATTAACTGTTGCAGGGGGGTCAATGGGTGGAATGCAGGTTTTGTCATGGCTGACCAGATATCCCAACAGAGTCAAGAGCGTGATACCGATAGCCACGGCTATTAGACATTCTCCTCAACAGATAGCTTTTCATGAGGTCGGCAGGCAGGCGATCATGGCCGACCCGCATTGGAAATCCGGAAACTATTACGATGGACTGCATCCGACAAAAGGCCTGGCGGTAGCAAGAATGATAGGCCACATAACGTATATGAGTGATGCCTCCATGACCGAAAAATTCGGGAGGCAGAGAAAGAAATCGACCGAGCCGTTTAAATTTACGGCTGATTTTCAGGTTGAAGGCTATCTACGCTATCGCGGCGATAATTTTGTTAAACGTTTTGATGCCAATTCCTACCTATATATCACCAAGGCAATGGATAATTTCGACGCATCGGACGGGAAGCCGCTTCAGGAGAGTTTGCGCGGGGTAAAAACGAAATTACTGGTCATAGCTTTCAAGTCAGACTGGCTCTATCCGGCATATCAATCGAAAGAGATAGTCAGGGCATGCAAGCTCGCAGGTTTAGACGCGACTTATTGCGAGATAGATTCTACGTGTGGACATGATGCGTTTCTCCTGGAAGTCGGAGAGGAGACTTATCTTATCACACATTTTCTTAAAAGGGTATTTCATGAATACGAGGTGACGGGTAATTATGAGATATGATGATATCAGGCCGGACCATAATGTTATTTTGGAAATTATAAAAGACTCTTCGCTGGTACTAGACCTAGGGTGCGGCACCGGTGAGTTGTTATATGTTTTGATTAAGGAAAGAAAGGTGCATGCGCAAGGCATAGAAATAGACAGTAGTGCCATATTCAAATGTGTTGCGAAAGGATTAAGTGTTTTCCACGGCGATATAGATACAGGCTTGGCAGAATACGAAGATAAGTCGTTCGATTATGTGATACTCAATCAGAGTTTACAGCAGGTCCGGCATGTGGATACGGTTTTAAAAGACGCCCTGCGTGTTGGTAAAAAGGTCATTGTAGGGTTCCCCAATTTTGCTCATTATGCTTCAAGATTGCAGATATTTTTCGGCGGCAAGACGCCTGTAACGGGTGCGCTGCCTTATCAATGGTATGAAACTCCAAACCTTCATTTTCTAAGTATCTCCGACTTTCGCAGTTACTGCAGGTCAAAAGATATAAACATCGAAAAAGAAATATATCTCGGCAAGAGAAAGCGAGTAAAATTACTACCGAATCTCTTTGCGCAAATCGGGTTATTTTTGATATCAAATTCGAAAAATAATCAGTGATAATTTCATTGTTTAATATGGTATAATAACCGCACATAGAAAAAATTAAACAAAGGAGATTATCATGATATTTAATTTCATCCCGAAAGATACCAATTTTTTTGACCTATTTGAAAAACAAGCCAAATATGCGGTCGATGCGGCGGCTTATTTCAAAGAGCTGACATTGAAAGGCACCGTCAATGAATCAGATCTTAATAAGATGCATGAGATCGAGCATCAGGGCGATGATGTCGCTCATAACATAATCGACCGTCTGAATAAAAGCTTTATCACACCGTTTGACAGGGAGGATATCCATGCCCTGGTAAAAGAGCTCGATGATGTTATAGATATGTTTAATACGATCGTCAACCGGATGGTAGTTTATAAAGTATCCGGTGTTAATAAAAATCTTATCGAATTCGCATCAGTGATCGTCGAATCCGTTGCCGGCGTATCCTGCATGATCAAAGGCATACGGAGCATGAAGCATTCCGCGTCTGTATCCGAGGCATGTGTGGAAGTCAACCGCCTTGAAAACGTCGGAGACTCGATGAGGGATAAGACGTTGGCCGAGCTTTTTGAAACAGAAAAAGATCCGATCGCGGTTATCAAATGGAAAGAGATCTACCAGGATGCGGAAACAGTCCTCGATATCTGTGAAGACGTTGCTCATGTGGTTGAATCGATACTTGTAAAACAGGCTTAACAAAGTGATATTATCCGTACTGCTTCTTATAGCATTGGCGCTCACGTTCGATTTTTTGAACGGTTTTCATGACTCAGCCAACTCTATTGCTACAATAGTCTCAACCCGCGTGCTTTCACCCCGCTATGCCGTTATCTGGGCCGCCTTTTTTAATTTTGTAGCATTCTTATTTTTTGGCCTCCACGTTGCCAATACCATAGGTAAAGGCATTATAGATATAGCCATCATAGATAAAGTTATCATATTGAGTACGCTCACGGGTGCCTGTATATGGAATATCATTACCTGGTATCTGGGGTTACCGACAAGTTCTTCGCATGCGCTGATCGGCGGAATGATAGGCGCAGCGATGGTCAAAGCAGGACCAAGGTCTCTTGTGTGGAGTGGTATATTAAAGACGGTATCATTCATATTCGTTTCACCGGTGTTAGGGCTCATCCTGGGGTTGTTGCTGGGCATAGTCGTTTATCGGCTATTTCAGAGAAGCTCGCCATCGAAGGTAGACCATATATTTAAGAAAGGCCAGTTGTTTTCGGCGGCCCTCTATAGTTTAGGCCATGGCGGCAACGATGCTCAAAAGACCATGGGTATTATCGCAAGCCTTCTTTTCAGCGCAGGGTTTCTGGGCAGTAAATTCTATATACCGTTTTGGGTAGTCATAGCATGCCATGCCGCTATTGCGCTCGGTACTATGTTCGGCGGCTGGCGCATTGTTAAAACTATGGGCCAGAAGGTCGCGAAGCTAAAACCGGTGGATGGATTTTGCGCTGAGGCCGGCGCGGCCATCATGTTATTCGTATCATCCGGATTTGGTATTCCGGTAAGCACTACCCACACCATAACAGGCGCGATTATGGGCGTGGGTTCACTCAAACGTCTAAGCGCGGTCAAGTGGGGGTTAGCCGGCCGGATAATTTGGGCCTGGGTATTGACCATCCCATGTTCGGCAATTATATCTGCTGTAACATATAGCTTGGTGCGCAGATAATCCGATTATCCCAAGAGAGCCAAATGAAAGAGACCATCTTAATTGTAGAAGACGAAAAAGATATAGTTAAGATGCTTGAGTATAATCTCAAGAAGGATGGTTTTAGCACTCTGACTGCCCGCAATGGAGAAGATGCTATCTCCAGGGTGAAGAAAGACCTGCCGGACCTGGTGATCCTCGATATAATGCTTCCCGGAATTGACGGACTAGAGGTGTGTAAAGCCCTTAAGAATGACAGCAAGACGTCGCATATTCCCATCGTAATGCTTACGGCAAAAGGCCAGGAATCGGATAAGATAGTCGGGCTTGAGTTGGGCGCGGATGATTATGTAACAAAGCCATTTAGTCCCCGCGAACTCATCGCGCGGATAAAAGCGGTTTTACGGCGCGTCAAAGAGAAAGATAAATTGCCGCAGGCGATGAGGATAGGGGATCTGGATATAGATTTTTCCAAAATCGCTGTTATGGTCAAGAATAAACCGGTGGAACTCACAGCGAAAGAATTTGAGCTTTTAAAAACATTAATAAAGGCCAAGGGCAGGGTGTTGTCCCGCGATCAGCTTTTAGACAGCATATGGGGCTTTGACCAGGCCGCGGAAATTCAGACACGCACGGTCGATGTTCATATTAGGACATTACGCAAAAAAATAAAGGCTGCATCAAAATATATCGTGACCGTAAAGAATTACGGATACAGGTTTGAGGATGATGCTTAAGAGTTTTAAATTAAAACTTATTATCTCATACGCGATAGTGATACTCATATCATTTGCGTTTTTAGCCTTCTTTTTAGATAAAAATCTCGAAGAGAATTCCCTTAAAGACATAGAATCCTCCCTGATAGTTCAGGCTCGCCTGATTGAAAATCAGATCACCGCGGGAATCCTCAAAAGTGAAAGCTCATCATTCCTGGAAGCCCTTGTCAAAAAATTAGGCCGGGACGCGAAATGCCGCATAACTCTTATCGATACCAATGGAAAAGTTCTGGCCGATTCCGAAAAGCAGCTTATGGAGATTTCAAAGATGGAAAATCATATAAGCCGCCCGGAGATAAGAAGGGCCCTATCCGGTGATATCGGCACGGATATGCGTTATTCACCGACACTTAAAATAGACATGCTTTATGCGGCATTACCAATTAAGAGCGGGAATGAAATAAGCGGAGTTTTGAGATTGGCGCTTCCGCTTGCAAGTGTGCAAAAGACGCTATTTGTCATTAGAAGAATAATTATTCTTGGATTGGTTTTTACGCTGATATTCGCATTTATCCTGGGGTCGATATTGGCGGCCAGGACCATAGAGCCGGTTAATAAGATGATCTATGCCTCCCGAAGATTCGCGGAAGGCGATTTTAGCAAAAGGGTGGTGGTTAACTCGCAGGATGAGATAGGAGAGCTTGCGGCTACTTTTAACAAAATGGCTCAGGATATAGAGGATAAGATCAAAAAGATCGAGGAACAAAATCAAAAACTCGCAGCGATATTTAACAGTATGATCGAAGGTATTATCGTAGTAGATAAGGCCGGACGCCTGATATCCATTAATCATACTATCGAAAACATATTCGGCATATCTAAAAAAGACGCCGAAGGTAAGCTATTCCTGGACAAGATCCGCAATAATGACATCTCCGGAGTTATCGATAAAGTGCTTTGCGCCGGGAAGCCTGTATCTGATGAAATAACCGTTATTTATCCTGTGCATAAAATATTTGATATTAATGCTATTCCAATCTTCAATCTTAATTCGGTGAGCGGATGCCTGGTGGTTATACATGATGTAACAGAGGTGAGAAGGCTTGAGACTGTGCGCAGTGATTTCATTGCCAATGTCTCTCATGAGTTGAAGACACCTCTTACATCTATAACCGGATTTATAGAAACGCTTCTTGAAGGCGCTCTGGATGATAAGGAGAATAGCAGGGAATTTCTCAAAATAATTCAGGAACATGCCGCCCGGCTCAATAGCCTGGTTAATGACCTGTTAAGCCTTTCGCATCTCGAATCGAAAGAGATCACTCTTGATAAAAAAGACATAAACTTACACCGGCTGACCGAAGAAGTGATCCTGGGTTTTAAATCCCAGTTGAGGAAGAGAAATGTAGAGGTAAGTAATGAATTGCCTGTAGGACTTTTAATCAGAGCCGACAGGGATAGGATAGAGCAGGTTCTGACTAATCTGATAGATAACGCGATAAAATTCAATAAAGAGAAGGGCCGCGTCAGGATATACGGCCAGGCGGTTGACGGTAAAACAAAGATTACCATAGAAGATTCCGGTATGGGCATACCTGAAAAAGATATCCCCCGTATTTTCGAGCGATTCTACCGGGTCGACAAAGCCCGCTCACGCGAGCTTGGGGGGACCGGCCTTGGTCTTTCCATAGTTAAGCATATAGTCGAACTTCATGAAGGCGAAGTCGGTGTTGAAAGCGCCGAAGGCTTCGGCTCCAAATTCTGGTTTATCCTCTCATCGTAGTATTTCGCGTTATCTAATTCATCCAAAAAGCTCAATTTAAAACTTTACCTGCATTTTACATCCCCTTGAAGCGGATTTAATATCAATATTCTATACTTACTGCGAAACCATGAAAACAAAAAGAGGAGGAATCGTGGTATGAAAAGGATATTGATGGCAGTGGTTTTAGCGGCCCTGATGCTGCCAATTGACAGAACGCCGGTGCAGGCGGGAGAGGTCGATGTTTTGCTCTTTAAGCTTGTTGAAAAGGGGATCTTAACACCATCCGAGGCTCAGATCATTACGGATGAGACAAAATTACAGGTTTCGAAAGACCTTGCGCAGGGTAAATCGCTTTCTGTGCCTGATTGGACGCAGAGAATAAAGTGGGGCGGAGACGTCAGGTTCAGGACTCAGGGAGATTGGGGCAATCCTGTGTTCAACTCCAATAATAATTCTTCCGCTCTCCATGATCAGCGTATAAGAGAAAGAGTCCGTGGCAGATTTTATATGGAAGGCAAGGCCAATGACTTTACCTATGCCGGAGTGAGATTCGCGGGCGGCGATGTCAAGAGTAATTCCACAAACGATACGCTCGACGCCTACTTTAATAAAAAATATGCCATGTTCGATCAGTATTATATCAGATTTGAAGCGCCGCCGGATCTTGTAAGAGATTACGGACAGTATTTCAGCGATGTGAAGCTATGGCTCGGTAAATTTCAGAATCCTTTTGAAAGTTCGGAGTTAGTATGGGATACGGATATCAATCCGGGAGGTATCGCCTTGCAGTACACTTCGCCCGATATAAAGCTCGGCTCTCTTCCGGCTTTCAACGTCTATACCAATGACGGTATGTTCTGGTTGGACGAGATGATAGCTTCCAACGCGGATCCCTTGCTATTCGTGTTTCAGGGTGGCCTGAAGACGGATACATTCGGCCCGCTTGGCTCAACGCTGAACGCGGCTACTTCAATATATAACTTCTCGAACTTAAAGGGCAAGACCCCATCCACAGCATCGGTAAGCGCAGGGACCAATACTCGTACTAAAGGAGGAGGGAACGCGACCGGGCCGGGAGCATACGCGTACGAATACAATGTATTCGATCTTCTCATACAACTGGACAACGCCAAGGTCATGGATATGGAATTCCCGCATGGCTTCTATGCCGATTTTATACACAACCCGTCCGTTCCGGAACAAGGTAACGGCGCGCTGGTTGGCGCATATATAGGTAAGAAAAAGATTAAGGTGCCGGGTGATTGGAAAGCCAGAGCCGAGTGGCGCTATATAGAGCGCGACTCCATACCGGACTTCATGCCCGATTCGGACTTCTACGGTTTCGGGACATTTACCGTAGGACAGACAGGGCTCAATGCCGGCAATAACGGCTTAGGCAAAGAGAACGGCACCAATGGTAAGGGCATAAACCTGTGCCTGGATTATCAGCTTCTTAAAAATACTTCAGTTAGTTTGGAGTACTATTGGATGAAGCCGATAAAGTCATGGGATAAGACACAGCCATGGAATGAATGTCAGTTCGATATCATTACTAAATTCTAAGGAGGAGTAAAAATGAAAGGATTGACCAGGTTATTAGTAATATCGACAGCGCTGGCCTTATTGTCCACCGGCGTCTCGCTTGCTGCGGATAGCATGCTGCAGGTGAAAGGATCGGACACGTTAATCAATATGGTGCAAAAATTAGCTGAGGAATACATGGCCAAGAAGCCCGGTGCCAGCATAGCCGTTACGGGCGGCGGCTCAGGTACGGGCATAGCCGGCCTTGTTAACAAGAAATGCGATATTGCCAACGCCTCAAGAGGCATCAAGTCGAGCGAAGTGGATGATGCTAATAAAAAGGGCGTTGATCCGAAGCGCGTTGTTGTGGCCATAGATGCCCTCAGTATAGTTGTAAATACCCGGAACCCATTAAGTCAGCTTACGGTGGAGCAAATAGGAAAAATATACAGAGGCGAAGTAAAGAACTGGAATGAGATTGGCGGGAGCGATATGGCTGTCAGCCTATATGGGCGCCAGTCAAATTCCGGAACGTACGATTTCATGAAAGAAAACGTGATGTTCGGAGAGTATTCGCCTAACCTGAAGAGCATGAATGGCAATGCCCAAATAATCGAAGCGATAAAACAGGATATTTCAGGAATCGGGTACGTGGGCGTTGGATACGCCAAAGAGTCGGCCGGTATAAAGGTTTTGGAAGTTGCCGTCAAGCCCGGCTCCAAATACTATAGCCCATTTAACTCAATCGATGTAAAATCAGGCAGGTACCCTATTACAAGGCCGCTAAATCAGTATCTAAACGGAACGCCGAAGGGTCTTGCCAGGGATTTTATCTTATTTGAATTGAGCCCTACAGGCCAGGCCATAGTAGAAAAAGAAGGGTTCTTCGCTATCCCGGATGAGTATCAGAATTACAATAATGAGACCTTAGGAAGGTCGGGACAAATAGGAGAAAGCCCTATGAGGCCGGAAGATCTTCTTACCAACCCGGGCGCGGGTTAGTCCGGAGTTACGTGTAACAGGTGGGTAAAGTGTAGAGGAGGTTTAAACCTCCTCTACACCGATATATAAAAATATGACAAATCGTACAAAGATAAAAGACGCGGTAATAAAAAACATCTTTCTTCTGAACGGTGTCCTTGTGGTCGCGGTTTTGATCGGAATATTCGTTCTGTTGGTAATGACGTCTATCCCTGCTTTCAGGGAGATAAAATTAAGTCAGTTCCTATTTAGCGCGTCCTGGAACCCCACCGCGAATTTTGTTGTCCCGTCATACGGGATACTGTCTATGATAGTGAGTACTTTCATGGTGTCGGTCGGCGCTCTCATAATAGCGATCCCGCTCGGTATTGGAACGGCGGCGTATCTTTCCGATGTCGCAAGCCAACGTGTAAGAGAAATAGCAAAGCCTATAATAGAGATACTGGCAGGCATACCGTCGGTGGTGATAGGATTTTTAGGCATAGTTTTAGTCGGGCCTTTTATCGCAAGAGTGTTTCACTTGCCCAACGGGCTTAACGCGTTGAATGGATCGATACTTTTGGCTGTGATGGCGCTTCCTACCATCATCAGTCTCTCCGAAGATGCGCTAAAAAGCGTTCCGAAATCGTATCAGGAAGCGTCGCTGGCCCTGGGCGCTACACACTGGCAAACGATTATGAAGGTTAAACTGCCGGCGGCCATATCCGGGATCATTGCCGCGACGATGCTCGGGATGGGAAGGGCCGTGGGCGAGACGATGACGGTTCTTATGGCTACGGGCTGCTCTATAGCCATGCCGAGCAGTTTTCTCAATTCCGTCCAGACGATGACGGCGACGATCGCGATAGAGCTTGGAGAAGTTCCGTATAATACGACGCACTATTACGCGCTCTTCGGCATAGGGCTCGTTCTTTTTATAATAACTTTTATCATAAACATGACGGCCGATATCGTACTTCGTAAATATCAGCGGGTGTTAAAATGAAGCGTAGAGATGTCAATGGTATAATTGGTTTCTGGATATTACGGCTATGCGTAGCCATGGTATTTACTGTACTCATAATCATTCTGTACGACATAACGAGTAAAGGTATCGGTAAAATAAGTTGGCAGTTTTTTGCGGCAATGCCGCGAAATGGCATGACGGAGGGCGGGATACTTCCGGCAATAGTAGGAACGATATTAGTGACATTTATAACGGCTGTTTTAGCGATACCGTTAGGCATGGGATGCGCGATCTATTTAAATGAATACGCGGGAGATACGCTTATTACCAGAATAATACGCATATCGATACGGAACCTCTCCGGCGTTCCCTCGATAGTATATGGCCTTTTCGGTGTTATACTGTTTGTCCAGCTGATGAATCTCGGCACATGCATCCTGTCAGCCGGTTTAACGCTTGGGCTAATGACTTTGCCATGGACGATCACGGCGAGCGAGGAGGCATTGAAGAACGTGCCGAATTCTTATAGAGAAGGCGCCATGGCGCTCGGGGCGACGAAGTGGCAGTCTATCAGGACAAATGTACTACCTTACGCTATTCCAGGGATGCTGACGGGTACAATATTGGGATTATCACGGGCGGCGGGGGAGACCGCCCCGATACTCTTTACAGGGGCCGCTTTCTTTCTTCCACACCTGCCGAAATCTTTATTCAGTCAGTTCATGGCATTACCGTACCATCTTTACATAATGTCGACCCAGCATCATGCTATATCCAAGGTAAGGCCTATAGCATATGGTACCGCGTTGGTGCTTATAGTCTTAGTATTCGCGATGAATCTACTTGCGGTGATCGTGCGTTACCGTTTGAGAAGAATTAAAATGGAGTGATAGGATGGAAAATGTCAAAATAAAAGTCAATAACTTCAGCTTCTATTACGGCAGCTTGCGTGTGTTAAAAAATATATCGATGGAGATAGCCGAAAATAAAGTTACCGGTATCATAGGCCCCTCAGGATGCGGTAAATCGACTTTTT
>JBAZUO010000016.1:0-38295 GCA_041661345.1 Candidatus Omnitrophota bacterium
TTGAAATGCGTGCGAAATCGTCTTTGTCCCTCAAAAACACCGCTACGAAATCCTTTAAAAGCTTATCGGGTTTTTCCCAGCCCACTATCTCATTGTGATTCATCTCGGGTAATACATGGCCCGACGATAGTGTCTTGGAATTTTCAGAAAGCTCCCCACGCCATCTCGTTACGGCACAGTCTATATGGTCCGCTCCGGCGTATATGACCGGGAACTTGCCATAAAGCGACCTGGCAATGTTTTTCGCAATATTTTCCTTCTCCGGAATTTTGAATCCGATATTTTTATCTCTGAGGCCTTCTAATGTTGTTATAGCTTCACCTATGTTTATAGACTCGTCTTCCACCACCCCTATCTTGGATAATACGATTATGAGAGGAAAGAACGAATACCCGAGTGCGCATCTGGGTTGGAGGCCTGCCGGAATTTTCAGGACCGGAAAACCATCCTGGGAAGCGATGCGGGTAAGCTCTCCTCCGGAGCTGATCACTATAATTTTTGCATTCTTGTTCTTGGCGTCCTTATATGCGCTTAATGTCTCTTCCGTATTTCCGGAGTAGCTGGACGCTACGACCAAAGAATCGGCACCCACGAAAGCCGGTAACGTATAGTTCCTGTTCACGAATAACGGTGTCTTCGATCTATCGGCAATGTAGGACCTCGCTATGTCCGAACCTATTGCCGAACCGCCGAGCCCGGTGCAAACGATATTTTTGTATTGGATTTTAAAGGAATTTGGAAGGTCAAAACCGTATCCGATATCTTTGGCATCGCAGCATTGCGCGGGGAATCCCTCTATCGTCTCCAGCATATTGACTGTATCGTATTTTCTTACAATCTTCAGGTCATCTAAATCTATCATCTACTCGACCTCTATCGCCAGATCCGGCACTATCTCTTTCAATTTCTTCTTGGCAAACCTTTCGATCTCTTTCCCTGTAGAAAAGCCCATCGCTTCCTGGGCGATTTCTTTTGCCTGCCTTATATTAACAGATCTTATAATGCGCTTTATCTCCGGTATAGCGATCGGCGAGGTGCTGAATTCGTCCAAGCCCAGACCCAGGAGCACTATCGTCATCACGATATCGCCGGCCATCTCTCCGCACATCCCGACCCAGATACCCGCATTGTGCCCGTTCTCAATAACGGTCTTTATGAGGCGCAAAACCGCTGGATGCGCGGGTTCATAAAGATACGCTATCTTCTCATTTACCCTGTCCACCGCCAACGAATACTGTATGAGATCGTTCGTGCCGATGGAGAAAAAATCGACCTCTTTCGCCAATATATCGCTTGTCAGGGCCGCTGACGGAACTTCTATCATGGCGCCGACTTGTATATTTTCGTCAAAAGCCAAAGACTCTTTTCTTAACTCTTTTTTAGCCTCTTCGAGAAGCGAGTTCGCCTGCCTTAATTCCTCCAGGCCGGAGATCATCGGGTACATCACCTTTAAGCTTCCGTGGGCGGATGCCCTGAGAATTGCCCGCAATTGAGCCTTAAAAATATCCGGCCTCGCAAGACAAAATCTTATAGCGCGCCAGCCCAGGAACGGATTCATCTGCTGGGGCACATCAAGCTGGGATAGGAATTTATCGCCGCCTAAGTCGAGCGTTCGTACGACGACGGCATTCGGCTTTATCTTTTTCACCACCGCAGAATACGCCCTGTACTGCTCTTCCTCGCTAGGCAGGTCCTTCCTGCTCATGTAAAAATATTCGGTCCTGTAAAGGCCTATGCCGGCAGCGCCGTGAGATACTACACTCGGTACATCCTCGGGCACCTCGATATTTGCCGCAAGTTCTATATGTTTTCCATCGAGCGTTACGCATGGCAGGGTACGCATCTCCAAAAGATGCTTCTCAACAACATGCAGCCGCTCTTTGTCAACTTCATACTTCTTAAGCGTTTTCTGGGAGGGATTTATGATCACAATACCGTGGGTTCCGTCGATTATAATGATGTCCCCGGCCTCGACCTTTTTCGTAAGAACCTCTAATCCCACAACTGCCGGTATCTCAAGAGATTTCGCCATGATGGCAGTGTGCGAGGTCCTTCCTCCTATATCTGTAGCAAACGCGGTAACGTTCTTTTTATGCATCGTCGCGGTGTCGGATGGAGACAGGTCATACGCTACCACAATGACTTTCTCCTTGAGGCTTGACAGCCTGTCTTCTTTTGCTCCGATAAGGTTCTTAAGTATCCTTCTTCCGACGTCATTTACGTCGCTTATCCTCTCCCTTAAGTATTCGTCGTCCATCTCGGAGAAAACCTTTATGTAGCGCCTTAGCACATCCTGAAATATGTACTCTACCGAAAGCTTCTCCCTCTTCAGTCTTACCACGACTTCCTCTATAAGCATGCTGTCATCTATTACCAGAAGATGGGCGCTGAAGATCTGGGCATGCTCGACGCCTATCTCGTCCGAAATATGCTTCTTTATCTCGACGATCTCTTCCTTCGTCTTGACAAGGGCATCTTTAAAACGTTTTATCTCGTTCTGGACGTGCTCGTCCCTGATATTTCTTCGCGGGATGGTATACTGCTCCCGTCCGAATAGAAACACCTTGCCCACGTTAATACCGGGCGAGGCTGGGATGCCCTTCAGCGTTATCTCTTTCTTTTTAACCATTACGCAATCCGCCTTATGCTCATATTGTGAAATCTTCTATGTCGCTGCCCGACAACAGAGCCGCAAGATCCGCTACCGCCTTCTGGGCATCTTCCCCGCTGGCTATAATAGTTATCTTGGAACCAACTCCGGCCTCGAGCATCATTATGCCCATGATGGACTTGCCGTTAACCTTCTGCTTCCCCTTGGATACCGTAATTTCGGAACTGAATTTGTTCGCTATCTGGACAAACAGCGCCGCCGGCCTGGCATGCAGGCCCTGCTTATTATTTATGACAACCGATTTTTCTACTGTCATGGTTTCTTCTGCTCTCATCCTCTGGACTTCTTCAGGCTCGTCACGAGATCTATTATTATTTTGGCCAGTTTATCCGGGTCATGCCTTACGTATCCGTCAACATTTACTATGTGTGCTTCTATGACCTTACATTTCATTTTTTTAAGATTTTCGGAATCCGGTATCACGGGATAAGATGCCTCGGACTTATATTTTTCAAGCATATCGTCTTTTATCTTGGCAGTGTTTATGACACAATAATCCACCAACCCGGGTTCGGTATGTTCCACTATCGCTTTCAAATGATCGCTCGCCTTGTAATCATCCGTTTCGCCCTTCTGCGTCATCACATTGCAGACGTAAATCTTGAACGCCTTTGAAGAGGCTATCTCCTTATAAATTCTCCCAACCAACAGATTTGGCATTATACTGGTATACAGGCTTCCCGGCCCCAACACAATGCAGTCCGCCTTTCTTATCGCCTCTACCGCTTCATCCGTCGGATGGCAGTTCGCGGGACGCAGATGTATTCTTTTAATGGGGCTACCGGCATGCGGTATCTTGCTCTCGCCAAACGTCTGGCTGCCATCAATGTGCTCGGCGACAAGACTGACCTTATCCAGTGTAGAGGGAAGCACGCTTCCCCTTATCGCAAGAACCTTGCTGGACTCCTTTATTGCGGCATCAAAATCGCCTGTCACCTTCGTGAGCGCCGTTATAAAGATATTGCCGAAATTATGTCCGGCAAATGCCGAACCCTCCTCGAATCTGAATTGAAAGAGCTTTCCGACGAGCGGTTCTGCGTCAGCAAGCGCAACGAGACAGTTCCTGATATCGCCGGGAGGCAATACATCAAATTCCTTCCTCAGCACGCCACTGGATCCGCCGTCATCTGCAACTGTAACGATCGCCGTTATATTACTGGTGTATTCCTTGATACCATGAAGTAGCGTCGATAGCCCTGTACCGCCACCTACCACAACTACCCTCGGGCCCCGTTCCAGCACTCTTTTTTTGTATATCTTATCTACAAGCTCATCTTCATTTTGCGGTAAAAAAACGGTGATTAGCGACTTTATTATGCGTTTTATTCCTGTGATCACCGCGAGTATGCCAAACATTATTATGAGCCCAGCGGCCGTCTTGTTCCTTGTATGCTGTTCTGTGAGCACGACCACGAAACCCATCGATATCATTATGATGCCGAATACCGTTAATAATATCCACCGCTTCACCCACATTCCGGGGTAAAGCCATTTGAACGCTTTTAGTATCTTCAATTAAAACACCTTACTATTAATATTTCTTGGAATCTTCGTCCTGGATTATACGCAGTATCTCTTTCTCGTCCTTAGCCTTCCTGAGCATCTCTCTGAAATATTTATCCTTTAACATCCTGGAGATTCTGGCAAGCGCTTTGAGATGAGGTCCGGCCGATTCTTCAGGCGCGATCAGTAGGAAGAATATGTAGACAGGTTCTCCGTCAAGCGAATCGAAACTAACGCCGTTCTGCGACAACCCAAACGCCGCCACCATACCCTTGGCGTTAGCGGATTTCGCGTGCGGTATCCCTATGCCCTGGCCTATACCCGTAGATCCGAGGGACTCTCTCGTCATGAGCGCTTTGACCAACTCGTCCTTGTTCTTGATATCTTCTGCCTTCGCAAGAAGATCTACGAGTTCCTTTATGACGCCTTCTTTATCAGTCGCCTTCAGGTCCGCCATTATGGCCTTCTTGCTTAAGAAATCCATTATCTTCATCGAAAAACTACCTCCTCTTGTTTCTAGCGTCGTAAATGTAAAGATACTTCAAAAAAAATGGAGCGGCGGAAGGGGTTCGAACCCTCGGCATCGACCTTGGCAAGGTCGCATTCTACCACTGAATTACCGCCGCGTCACTTCGGCCTCGCTGTAACCAACTAGCAATAGATTCAGGCTAGTCTTGCTCGGCCTTCGTTCCTTAAAGATAAACCCAATGATTTCTCTTTAATATATCTCTTCCTTAGCAATCTGCATCTACTAGCACAGGGAAAAACGGTCTTTTTCCCTGTAACCCTTTTTTATGATTCTGCCCTATCATAAATACACCATGGCAGAATCATCATAAATTTCTTATCTTTTTGGTAAAGAACCTTCCTTCTAAAGAAGGGATGCATTGAAGGGAAAATTACGTTTCCCTTCAAACAAATTTGGGCGCGAGCCCCGCTATTACTTTATGCGTTGGCGGGCCGAAGCCAAAAAGCAGACTACACTTTTTGGCGGAGGCCAAATTTGCATTGGTGCCCGCACCAAGAATCGAACTTGGAACCTTGACATTAAGAGTGTCCTGCTCTGCCAATTGAGCTATGCGGGCGTCATTCAGGCCTCACTTCGACCACCTGGCAATAGATTCAGGTTAGTCTCGCTCGGCCTTCACTCCTTAAAGGAAAACCCAATGGTTTTCCTTTAATATATCTTTTCCCTAGCAACTTATATTTACCAACACAGGGAAAAACAGTCTTTTTTCCTGTAACCCTTTTTTTTATGATTCTGCCCTATAAGAAAACCATAATGACAGAATCGTCATAATATCATTATTATGATAAAAACCGGAATGATAATTATACCAAAATACCACTATTAAATCAATAGTAGTGCAGACAGAAAAATTTCTCTGCACCAACCCTCCCTTCCTCTAGGGAAGAGATATATTAAAGAGAAACTACGTTTCTCTTTAAACAAATTTGAGCGCGAGCCCCGTCGTTGCTTTACGCATTGGCGGGCCGAAGCCAAAAAGCAGACTACACTTTTTGGCGGAGGCCAAATTTGATCTGGTGCGGGCGGAGGGAGTTGAACCCCCACGGTTGCCCACATGGTCCTAAGCCATGCGCGTCTGCCAGTTCCGCCACGCCCGCTGAAATTTTTGATAAAAAATTTCATCCCGAGGCTGCGATGAATGAGAGCAGCCGAGGGATCATACTCTGTCTTATTATACTTTACCAGTATGGCTGATTCAATTGCAAAACAAAATGGCGCGCCTGGGGTGAATCGAACACCCAACCTACTGGTTCGAAGCCAGCCACTCTATCCAATTGAGCTACAGGCGCGTCGCTTTCTTCGCAACTTAAAAATTCTCAGCAACTTCGGATGCTTTTACCTGAGCTTCTTTAATCTTCTCTTCGCAGACTTTTGGCCCAAGCGCATCCATCGGCTGAGCGTTGATGAATGCAATATCCGCTATCCCGGCAAGCCCGAAGATCGTCCTTAAATATGGCTCCAGAAGATCGCTCGAATGCATCGGGCTAGCCGCGCTGTAATCGCCGCCGCGACTCGAGACAACAACCATCTTCCTGCCTTTCGCAAGCCCTTCGGCGCCCTTATCCGTGTAGCGAAATAAATATTTCGGCTGCGCAATGACGTCAATATAATGTTTCAATACGTATGGAATGCCAAAATTCCACATCGGTGTAGATATAAGATACCCATCCGCCGAAAGAAACCTTTTGATGTGAAAAATTATCTCTTTCCACGCCTTTTCGTATTCCGGCGGAAGGTCTTTGCCGCCAAGGAGAATATATTTACCGTCCACCTTTTTCGCGGTAAGATCCGGCAATGCCTCCTTATATAGATCTATCTCTTCTATCACGCATGCGGGATTCTTCTTCCTGAATCTCTCAATAAACGCGCCGGCAATCCTAAGCGTCCTGGATTCCTCGCCTCTGGGTGTGGCAATAATATGTAAAAGTTTTTTCATTTTCTACCACCTCTCCCAGTGAATATTGGCAGCGTCGAATTTATCCTTGGGACGCTCCGCACCGGTGGGATATCCTATTGAAATTACATTAAGAGGCATCACCTGGTCAGGAATATCAAGAATATTCCTGACGGCGTTAACCCGTTCACCGTTGGGATAAACACCGCACCATACGGCGCCGAGCTTTATCGATTCGGCGGCAAGTAGAATATTCTCGGAAGCGGCTGAGCAATCCTGCACCCAGTAACCCTCGGCAATATTGGCCAGGGTTTTGTCAAACCTGCCGCATACCACTATAGCTGCCTGGGCACTTTTAAGCATTTTACCGTTAGGCAGGCTATCGGCAAGTTTTGACAGTTTTTCTTTTTGCGTCACAACGACGAATGCCCATGGCCGGGTATCTCTTGCTGAAGGCGCTGCCATCCCAGCCTTAAGTAAGGCCTCAATATCCTCTTTACTAACGGGCTGATCCGTATAACTTCTTACACTTTTTCTGGAATGGATCACATCCAAAGTTTCGTTCGCCCAAACTATTTTAGGAATTATAAGGATCGACGCCAACACTAGAATAGACAAAGCTATGCACATCTTCATGTCCCTTTTAACCTCCTATTTTGGTGACGCTTATTATAGCATATTACTGGATAAAAGCACTCGTTACGCCATCCACTATATCAGATACGCTCGGCCGGATCTTATACTTCGGTTCTATAGTGGTCCCGGATACTTCTATGTATGTGTACTTACCTATCGCCGTTGCTATATTCCGTCTGACTCCCGGATACATCGATTCCTCTGCCACCTCGGACCGGAGCGACGCCGCTACCGTCTTGTCAAACCCTATTCTGCCGCCTCCGCTTATTTTCAATAGGTCACTATTCAGGATGAGATCGTCCGTAAGAAACTCTTTATCTTTTATCTTGAAATCGCATGATACATTAGCAAAAATAACATCACTAAAATCGCTCGTGAATATGAGCGAGCCAAGCCCCTTAAAAAGATTTAGCTGCCATAGCTTCCCCTTGGTAATAGACATATTGCCTATACCCGTAATAAGCGACGGATCTTTTAGAAAACCGTTCAGGCTAGCGTACATTTTAATATCTCCGGAAACATCCTTATCCTTAAAATCGGTATCCTTTTTAAACCTTTCCAATTTTACATCTTTTGCATTTAAAGTCATGGAATACGCGGGCTCTTTTGTAAGCCAATCGATCTTTGCCGACGCCAGGATCAAGCCGCCATAAAACATGGAATGCAGATTCTTTATATTACCCACGCCTTCCTCCTGGGCATAGTCAAATGTCATGTCATTAAGTTCGAAGCCGTAAAACAACAAGCGCTTGCTCTTAATAACTGCGCTTATATCGCATGCTCCTATATTTTTTATATCACCATCGAGAGTAAACTCTGTATCAAGCCTGCCATCCGCTTTCATCTTCTGTACAGCGTCCGAGGGCTTTGACATAGCCTTCAGATCCTTAAGGTCAAATTCGATCCTTCCCTTGAGATTCGACTCCATGCTGTCAGGTTCGGCAATGTCAACTTCTCCGGTAACCGAAAATTCTGAATTCAGGTATTTGCCTTTCAACTGGGAAAGCTTGACTATTGTATTATCGACGGCAAATATGGACTTAAATGACAGGTCTTTGGACGAAGCCTCGAACTGAATACCGGGATATTCAAAATTCGTCAATATGCCTGATGCCTTGTACCCTGTACCGCGATACATAATGTCAACATCGGACCAGGTAAGAGTGTTTGCGGTAAATTGCGCCTGGCCGTTAATACGCTCGATCGGAAAATTCCCGCTACCCAGGCTGATAGTGGCATCATGCATATGAATGTAGCCGTTAAGTTTAGGCGGCTTATTAGGCTCGACCTGAATAGCAAGCTGGATTTCACTCCTGCCGGCAATGTCCACTAGGAATTTCATCTTGAATTTCTCGGTCAGCACTTTCTGAAAAGCGCTTAAATGCGCCCTGGTGCTGGCATATATATCGAAAACAGGGTTACTGAAATTAACAAGATTTATTCTTGCCTTCCACGGCAGGCCTAGGGCATTTACACTTAAGTTATCCGACGATATACGCGAATCGCTGAATTCCACCATGGCTTTTATGTTATCCAGCCGCTCTATCGTATCGATACCGGTGATATCCATTGCGCGAATATCGAGGCTGCCTGCATATTCAAGCCGTTTATTACCTATGTCATATCGCGTGTGCGCTTTTACATTCGAATCAAGCCTTGCGCTCAGTTTATCTTTGGACACAAGAAGCCTTCTCGTTGCGGCATCCACATCGGCGTTCACAATACCTTCTCTGAAATGCAGGGATACCCTGGCGTCCAGATCGCCATCCTGAAACGAAATCTTCGAAGCCGCATAATAAGGGGCAAATTCTTTCAACGAGAGGTTATCGGCGGTAACTTGCGCGGTCAATTCCTTTTTGGAAAATGAATATTCTCCGTATGATTTTATATCCATACGATGAGTTTCAAGCGGCACCGCACATTTAAGATTAAAAGTAACCTTAGCAGGAAGCAGCAGGTGAATATCTATATCGGCCTTTTCTATGGTCTTTGTAAATTGCGGGCTAAGCGCTCTGTCGACAAGATTGATGTGCCCGTTTCTGACGATTATCCTATAGATAGTTACGTCTATGCCTTTCTCTGAATATTCTTTTGGTATAAGCTCTTTCATATTAAATGAATTATCACCCTTACGCTCAATCGATATGAACGGAGATTCTATCTTTACCGATGGTATAATGACCTTTTTTTTGAATATAGGCAGGATTAGAAAAGCACCACTCGCCTCCTTCGCCCTCATTATGATAGACGTGTCATCGTAAATAACAGGCCCTTCCAACACAAGCCCCTTAAGAATACTGAAACGCACCGATTGGATAAAGACAGATTTATGAGTAGCGCTCTCTATTCCATCTACTACGAAGGCTTTTATTCTTATGGGTAAGGTTATGGCATTCAGATATACCGCGGCTATTAACGAGACGAGAATGGAAATCAGTGATATGTAGACAATGATCCTTTTCATTTACATATGATTATATCCGGAATATAGAGATTATCAAGGGAATTTGGCCTTTGGACGCTTGTAACTTCCACGTTATATGCTATACTTTTTAAAAAAAGGAGGCTAGCCGATATGAAGAATAGCGCCAAGGCTTTTTTATACCTTACCGCGGGCATAGCAGCGCTCTCCGGTCTTCTGTTTGGATATGATACCGGCGTTATATCAGGAGCGATATTATTCATAAAGGACTGTTTCAAATTATCATCCGGCGCAGAGCAGGGAGTGGTAAGCGCTGTATTACTGGGCGCCGTGATCGGAGCCGCTCTATCGGGCGCGCTCGCTGACCGTTTCGGGCGCAAAAAAGTTATAATCGTGGTGGCATTTCTATTCGCAATAGGAGCGATGGGGGCCGCGCTCGCGCCAAGCATCGCGGTGATAATTATCTTCCGCCTGATGATAGGAGTCGCTATCGGCGTGGCCTCTTATACAGCACCATTATACATTTCGGAAATATCACCCCCGGAAGCACGCGGAGCGCTCGTTTCATTAAACCAGCTTATGATAACATGCGGCATAGTGGTTTCGTACCTTGTGGATTACGCGCTGTCCATGGGTCAGAACGAATGGCGCTGGATGTTCGGGCTTGGCGCGATACCGGCGCTGATACTGATAGTAGGAATGATAGCGCTCTCCGAAAGCCCGCGATGGCTTGTAAGCCGTAACCGCGTCGAGGAGGCGCGCTCCATCCTGGGGCATATGATGCCAGTCGAAAACACAGAAGCCGAAATAAAATCCATACAGGATTCTCTCACTGTAAAAACGGGCTCATGGAAAGATGTGCTCGAGCCCTGGGTCAGACCTGCCCTTATGGTCGGCATAGCCCTCGCCTTCTTTCAGCAGGTAACCGGAATAAACACCATAATATATTACGCGCCTACGATATTCGAATTCGCCGGATTCGGATCGCATAAAGTCTCGATCCTGGCAACTGTCGGCGTAGGGCTTGTAAACGTAATGATGACGCTAGTCGCCATATGGTTTCTTGACAGGATCGGCAGAAAACCGCTTCTGTACATAGGCCTGACCGGGATGGCGGCCAGCCTCGGAATGCTGGGTTTGGCGTTTTATCTGCCGGGAATGGCCGGCGCATTGAAGATGTTGACGGTGTTGAGCGTCGTATTATATATTGCCTCTTTTGCAATAAGTCTCGGGCCGATATTTTGGCTTATCATAGCTGAGATCTATCCACTGAAGATCCGCGGCAGGGCAATGAGCCTCGCGACACTGGCAAACTGGGGCTTCAACATGGTAGTCGCTTCCACATTTCTCACGCTGACAGAGAAACTTGGGAAAGCGGGCGCCTTCTGGTTCTATGCGGTGGTGTGCGTGGCGGGGCTTATCTTCTGTTATTTGTATGTCCCCGAAACAAAAGGCCGGTCGCTCGAAGAGATTGAAAATTTTCTTAAGAAAAATAAAGGCCTTAAAGCCTTTGGGAAAATGCACATATGAAAAAATACGTTTCGATCATTTTGTGCTGCATGCTCTTCAATTCTCTTGCTTACGCCAGCTATGATCCTTCATACCTTGCATCGCAAAGGGAGGAAAAAAAACTTCAAGAATTGAATAAAATTCAGGCACGCTCTGAAAAACAGCAGTATATGCTCGGTGACTGGAAATGCATGCGCGAGGAACTGGAAAATGAAGGAGTTATAATAAGTTCAACATACACATGCGACGTCCTGGGTAATGTGGCAGGAGGAAAGCAGCAGGGCGGCAGGTATGACCATTCGATGGGATGGGATATAAATTTTGACCTGGAAAAATTTGTCAATATAGTCGGCACGCAGTTCCATATCTCCGGCCTGTGGCGGCAGGGGCAAAATCTTTCCACAACAATAGGAAACGACGTCGTCGTAAGCACCATATACGGCCACGAACAATTCAGGTTCTATTCTTTATACCTTGAGAAGACCTTTCTGGATAAGAGGGTTAGTTTAAAGGCAGGAAGAATAGCGGCAGGAGATGACTTTGCGTCTTCTCCTCTTTACGGGATATTCGTAAGTAACGGCGTCGACGGAGTCCCTATAAGCATACCGATAAACCTCTTCTTCACCGTCTACCCTACCGCAACATGGGGTGTGCGCGCGAGAATCGATATCACCAAGGATTTCTATACTCTCTCCGGAATTTATGACGGCGATCCCGGCGTTGAGCGGGATTGCATGTACGGACTCGACTTTTCTCTCCGCCTTAAGAAAGGGCTGGCCTTCGCCCAGGAGATAGCATTCGCCCCGAATTCAGGTAAAGGTTTTAAAGATATGCCGGGCCATTACAAGGCCGGCATATATTATAACGGCGCCACCAAGAAGGATCTATATTCATCGGACAAAAAACATATCGGAGATTACAATATATATTTTCATGCCGATCAGATGATCTATCGCGAAAAAGGTACATCCGATCAGGGTTTAACGCCTCTGGCGGTCGCCACTATCGGGCCTGATAGTATAAACAAATTTCCGTTTTTCATAATGGGCGGCCTCGTCTACAAAGGACTGGTGCCGGATAGGAACAATGACACTACCGCATTCGAAATTATTTATGCACAATACAGCGATCACCTGAGGCGTTCCCAGCGTGACGCCGGCGTAAGCACTCAAAAATACGAGATTGTGCTAGAATTCACCCAAAAGATAATGGTCACGAAGTGGATGTATATCCAACCGGATCTTCAATACATAATCCAGCCCGGAGGAACCGGCGATACAGATAATGCCCTCGTTATAGGTACGCAATTCGGACTGGTTTTTTAGGAAAACAAAAAACAGTTACTCCTTTTGCAGAAAAAATAATAATGTTTTGATGATCATTAGCGGATTTGGCGGACAACCGGGAATATGAAAGTTAACAGGTATGATATTTTCCACGCCGCCGCAGGTATAATAAGAATTTTTAAACAATCCTCCGCCCTTTGCGCAGTCTCCTAAAGTAATTACAAATTTCGGGTCGGGCATGGCTTCGTAGGTCTTTTTAAGCGCAAGCTCCATATTTTTGGAGACAGGCCCCGTAACAAGAAGGGCATCCGCATGCCTGGGAGAAGCCACAAAATCTATCCCAAAGCGCTGTATGTCATACAAAGGATTGGAACACGCGATTATCTCCGATTCACAGGCGCCGCATGAGGCGGTATCCACTTCACGCATATGAAACGACCTGCCGAATTTCGCGTGGATCATTTTCTTAAGATCACCGCCTATCTTCTCTATCTCAACCGACAGAGAAATATCCGCAGGATCGAATTTTACGGTGACCCGGCCTTTCTTAATACTATTTTTAAGAATACGATAGCTCATAGGTCATTTCCTGGATATGATAGGTCAAAGCTTTTATTGCATAACGGAAAATCAGGTATTATATTCCCAAGGACAGCGTAGGACAGGGCTTCCCAGTTATGGAAGGAAGGATCTACGATTTTGCACCGCCCTATTTTCCCTTCCGCGTTTAATCTCGTCCAAACCAGGACCGGGCCACGCCAGGCCTCAACGCATCCCAGCGCGACGCCTCCCCTCTTCTGCGCGGCAACATTAACATGCCCAGCGCAGGCATTAAGCCTTTCCAGGCATTGCTCTATGAGAGCGATCGATTCTTTGGCCTCATGGCATCTGACTTTAAGGCGCGAGGCCACATCGCCTGAATGCTCTTTTGCCGCATTAAATGAAAGACTGCCATAAACGCCCGGGAAAACCTTTCTCATATCAAGCGCGATACCGCTCGCGCGAGCCGCAAGCCCCGTTATGCCGAGATCCCGCGCTGTTTTGACACGCAAAATCCCCGTTGAGTCAACGCGATCCATAAAGGAAATGCTCGAGAATAGCATCTCCTCAAGCTCTGAAAAATCTTTCTTAATTTTTAAGAGAGAGGCGCGAATTATATTAATTTTATCTTCATCTATATCCTGCTTCACTCCCCCGACCGTATTGATGCCTTTAAGATATCGCGAAGAACTCAAGGCTTCGTTAAGCTTAAGAATCGACTCTTTGATCAGGCTCGCAAAATTCGCGGGAAAACTGAAACCTACATCAGTGGCTATTCCACCCATATCATTGGCGTGATTGTATAATCGTTCAAGCTCTAGGAATAAAACGCGCAGCATCTGCGCACGCGCGGGAATATCGATGGCTAAAATCTTCTCAACGCTTTGACAGAATGCAGCACTGTACCCAAACGCCGTATCACCGCTTATGCATTCGAAAATTTTTACGGCTTCCCGAGCTTCCTTACCTTCAAGAAGCTTCTCTATGCCCCTGTGCGTCCAGCCGAGGCGTAACTCCAAATTTATAATCGGCTCACCCGCAGTGCTGAATCTGAAATGACCCGGGCCGATGATGCCCGCATGGACCGGTCCGACAGGAACTTCGAATATGCCTTCCCCTTCTACACGTTTAAACCGATACCCCGAACCTACGGCAGGTCTGCCGTGCGGATCGATGAAGTCTTTACGCAGCGGATAATACCCCTCAGGCCAAACTTCATTATGAAGCTTAAGCCTTCTTAAGTCGGGATTACCTACCGGCATAATACCGAACATCTCACTCATCTCACGTTCAAATAGGCTGGCAGAATAAACATCTTTTGCGAGAGAATCTATCTTAAGATCATCCTGCACGACATCCTGCCGCACGAATACCCAGGAATGTGTCTGAATGCTCAAAAAACAGCAATATATTGCAAAAACGCCCGGAGCGGCCGCACATAGATCTTCGGCAAAGAACATCATTACGGCAGAATCAAGCCGCTTATGCAGCAGCTTGCACGTTTTAACGAAATCGTTACCGGCTACCGTTACATACAATTCATCCCAGTGCGGCGTGGATAAATTTATCGTGCCGATATTTTCGGAAACTAGAATATTTTTTATGTGATCGAAAGCATTCATTTATTTACCCAAGATAAGATGCTGACAGTTTAAAAGCAAATCAAAAAAGTCTTGTGGTATCTTTAACCCGAATCCCAATATAAAAATGCCTAAAAATATAAATGCTATCTTCGAGCTTAACGGTTCCCTCTTGACGGTCACTCCTTGAAGCGGTTTTCCTAAAACGATTCTGCTTACATGATAAAGAAGCCCCGTAAAGGCAAGAGCGATAGAGATAAGTGTAAGCGCGGCAAGGAAATAATATTTCGCTTCAAACATAGAGATCAAGATCGATAGTTTGCTGATAAATATCGAGAAGGGTGGCATCCCGACCAACGCAAAAAATCCAAGAAACATCGCTATCCCCGCAAAAGGCATGAGCTTGATCATGCCCTGCATCTGGTTCATATTATTGCTACGGTAGGAACGCACCGCTTCCCCTGCGCAGAAAAACATAAGAGCTTTGGTCACAGCGTGGTTGAATGCCTGCAAAAGCCCGGCGAAGATACCGCCAAAAAAACCAAAACCGAGCCCCAATGATACCAACCCTATATTCTCGACGCTGGAATAGGCGAGTAGCCTTTTGAGATCCTTCTGTACAAGGATAAAAGCACCCGCTATCACAATGGAAACGAGGCCGAATAAAATAAAGAACTTCGCGCTGTACGCATAGCCGACCGAAGGATTCGCCAGCATTACGAAACGCAATATGGCATATAAGGAAATCTTTATAAGCACCCCTGACAACAACCCGCTTATCGGGGAAAGCGCCTGGCTGTGCGCGTCAGGAAGCCAATTATGCATCGGCGCCAACCCCGCCTTGGTCCCGTATCCGACAAGTATAAAGATAAGCGCCAGTTTTATGATCTTCGGATCGAACATGCCAGCGCCCGAGAGCATACCGGCCCACTCCAGGCTCTTTACACCCGCATCTTTCGATGAGGTGTAATAAAAAAATATTATTCCCAATAGCGCAAACGTTATCCCCACCGAACAGATGATAATATACTTCCATGCGGCCTCGATCGATTCCTTCGTATTATGAAATCCGACAAGAAACGAGGAAACAAGCGTCGTCATCTCGATAGCGATCCAGACCAATGCCAGATTGTTCAAAAGCGGGACTATGAGCATTGTGAGCGAGAAGAGATTAAATAACTGAAAATAAGCCGCTGCCTTACGGGTAGATATTTTTGCATCTTCTACCTCTGCCTGGATATATCCGATGGAATATATACTTGCCGCAAAACTGACTACTGTGGTAATCAACAGGAAGAAGACGCTTAACGAATCGATGTAAACCCAGCCCCACAAATTTATGGGACGGCTCCCGTTAGCTAAAAAATATTTTAGCAATACAATACAGGCAATGAGAAGCAGTGAGTATATAAGTACGTTGACTATCCCGAATAATTTTACTTTTCTGCTAGGCATAACTATCCTTTAAGCGATTTCATCTTCGATGTATCGATATGCGTAAAAAGCCTGTTCACCTTATATACAAAAACTTCTACGATAACTACAAAGACAAAGACGTCGAAGAAAAGCGCGATCTCCACAAAAAACGGCATCCCTCCGGCTATGGCGCTTGCCGCGAGAAAAATACCGTTTTCCATGACCAGAAGCCCGACGATCTGGCCAAGCGCCTTCATCCGGCTGACCATAATGAAAAACCCGACGCATACTGCCGTGATCGAGGCGACAAATGCCGCCGATTCCATGCTATTCTTAAGCGCCATGGCATTATGCGCAAGCAGATACGAAAGATAAGTAAATCCGAGCGCTATGATAAGCGATAACTGCGGATTGACGAGAAGCCCCAGATCCTCTTCTACGTCAATACGGCGCATGATACGCAAGAGCACAAACGGGATAACGACCGCCTTAAGCACAAAAACCAATCCGCACACGATAAATAGCTCGGTATGCCGCTGACTGATCCCCATGTAAAGAGTATATAGGAATAAAAATATCGACTGGGTCCTGAATGTCCGGACCAGCGCAGTGATCCTCTTGGAAATTACCAGAAGAAAAGTGACTACGAGGAAACCGCTTAAAATAATGTTTAGTATCATAATTTATAATCCCAGGCCTGCCGCAATCGAAGCAACAAGCGCTATAAAGAAAGAAAAGCTTAAAAAATCGACTACCCTGAAAAGCCGCATCTTTGCCACCGATATCTCTATCAATGCAACGATTAGCCCGATAAAAACGATTTCTGCCGAAAATAACAACCAGCTCCAGCATCCTAGCGTCAAAACAGAAAAGAAGTACCACGAAATAAGCGTAAAGAAAACTATCTGTTTGATATGCGCGGCCAATTCGATAAGCGCCAGTGACCTTCCAGAATATTCAAGCACCATTGCCTCATGCACCATCGTCAGTTCAAGATGCGTCTCCTGGTTATCTATCGGGATACGCGAAGTTTCGGCGATCGTTACCATGAAAATGGCGATCCCCGCCAGGAGGCCGGATATTTTAAAGCAATTCCCTCCACCCATAAACAATACAAAGGCCGCGATGAACGCTGCGGGTTCCGCAAAACTCGAAATAAACATCTCCCGCGATGAGCCCATGCCGCCAAACGAAGAGCCTGCATCAAGCCCTGCCAGTGCAAGAAAGAATCGGCCTAACCCTAACACAAAAAAGGCCGCGATCAGTACCGCCAGGCCATTTTTCATATCAGGTCCCGGCTGGGCCATCAATATCATGAAAAGCGCGCACGCGGTGCTTACAAATATTATCACAGGTGCGGCATAAAAAATCCATGAAACATTTCCCGAAATAACTTCATTCTTCGAGAAAAGTTTTCGTATATTGTAATAAGGCTGAAAAATGCTTTGACCCTTTCGCATACGAAGGGTATCTTTTATTTTTCGGATAATTCCGCTTACAAGAGGGGCAAACAGCGCCAGCGTAACCGCTTTTCCCGTGATCATAATCACATTATTAAGCGTCATCATAGTCTAAAATACCGTGGCGAGTGCCAGTAGTGTTACCAGGGTGATAAATATATACAGGATATACAGGTGAATACTCCCCGGCTGCAACTTTCGCATCTTAAACGCCGCGCCATAGATCATGCGTGCCAACGGTTCATAAAAATAGCGTTTGAATACCAGCGTAGTATGCGTTTCGTAAGTAAACTTGCGTATATGGTAAAATGAATCTCTTATCTTTTCACTTTTTCGATACGGCAGCAGGAAAAAACCAAATGCGATCCTGAAAGGTTTCGAAAAAGCGGTTGCAGTATATTCGTTACGGCTATCCAGGGCATAATATCCGCAATCCCAGGTATTATATTGGACCTGTCTAGTGCGTAAGCCAAACTTAAACCACAGAAAAATAACCCCACCAAGCACAAGCAGGAAGGCCGCGATCGCCGGGGGTATGATCGATACAAGATGAAAAGAGATTTGCGTTGCCTGGATACCAAGTACAGATTGAGAAATATTGAAAATAAGCGGCGCTGCGAACCCGGCCCCCAGGCCGAATAAAACTACGCCGGCGGCCATTAGCGCCATACCGGCCTTCATTGAGGAATCAGCCTCTCTTGCTTCCTGGGCACGTTTACTGCGCGGCATAGCGAGAAATGTTATGCCAAATGCTTTAACGAAGCAGGCGGCAGCCAGCCCGCTAGTCAGGGCCAGGACAGCGGCGGATACAACCATGAAAATCTTTATAGCTCCAGGTGACTGTAAAATCCCCAGGAAGAACGCCTGGAAGGTGAGCCATTCGCTCACAAAACCGTTTAACGGCGGGAGTGCGGAAATACCCATTGCCCCGATAAGAAAGAAAAACGCGGTCATCGGCATAGCCTTAATAAGCCCACCCATCTTCTCTATATTGCGGAGCCCCGTCGCCTTGAATACGCTTCCGGAACAAAGGAACAGGAGCCCTTTAAATAATGCGTGATTAACCAAATGGTACAGACCCGCGCACATGCTAAGCGCCGCGACCGGTACGATACTGAGGCTGGCAAAGAACATAGCCGCACCTACCCCCAGAAGGATTATGCCGATATTTTCAACACTATGATAGGCCAGCAATTTTTTAAGGTCGTGGTCCATGAGGGCATATATTACGCCCACGAGACAAGAGATCATCCCGAGAACCAGGATGGCTGCGCCCCACCAGGCAGGGCCGGGGCCTAAAAGCGTCACAAAAAATCGGATCATGCCGTATATCGCGATCTTTATCATCACGCCCGACATGATGCTTGAAACGTGACTGGGCGCCTGAGGATGAGCATAAGGGAGCCATATATGCAGCGGTACAACACCTGCCTTTGTCGAAAAACCGACAAGTAAAAGCAAGAAAACAATATTACGCATTTGGGGAGATAGTAAAACAACAGCGTGTCTAACTGCCATATAGTCAAAGGAGTGCGCATAATTATAGAGAATAAAAAATGCGGCCATGAGGCAGGCGGTGCCCGCATGGGTCATAATCAGATAAATCGTTCCGGCGTTTATCGATTTTTCATGTTTGTAATCGAAAACTACGAGAAAATAAGAGGCGAGCGACATTAATTCCCAGAATATGAGGAATGAAAAAAGGTTGCCTGCAGTCACTACTGAACACATCGATAGGACAAATACCATTAGAAGTGCCCAGGCAAGCACCTTCTTCTTTAAAGGCTCTTCACGCATATACCCTATCGAAAATATCGCCGAAGGGATACAAACGAGTCCGATGACCGCGAGAAAAAATATAGCGAGCGGGTCTAATAGAAAAAGCTGTTTTGGCAAAAAATTTATCATCTAAGTCGTATAAACCCAATAAAAAAATAAAAAACCCTCGTTAGCCGACACTGTCAAACTAACAAAGGTTTCTCGTTGCCTTGGATCCAGACCCACCTTCAAACTCGGAAATACTACAATGTTGTCCAGATGGTATTTTAACATTTCCTTAATAAAAATCAACGTAATTCTATGCTAACGAATTTTCTCCCGTATACTTTTAAAATTTTTTGTTATCCATGACAGGACGGCCATCTGCCGCTTTGTCTGGGCAATGGGCCTGGCCGGGATACCCCATACAACTTCGCCATCCTTTAAGTTACCTATAACGGCGCTTTTGGCCCCAATCGTAACATTGTTTCCTATGGAGATATTGTCGGCCACCCCCGCCTGTCCGCCCATAGTCACATCATTTCCAAGAGTTGTGCTGCCGGAAATGCCGCACTGTGCGGCCATAAGCATGTTCTTCCCTATCTTCACGTTATGCGCTATCTGACAGAGATTATCTATCTTAGTCCCCGCGCCTATCACGGTGTCGCTTAAAGATCCTCTGTCTATAGTGGTGTTTGCGCCTATCTCTACATCATCTTCAATAATAACTTTCCCAAGCTGTGGAAATTTATAAATCTTGCCCTTCTCCTTCACATATCCAAAGCCGTCTGAACCGATCACCACGCCGCTATGCAGAATTACATTTTTTTGTAACCTTGTATTTTCATACAGCGTAACGTTAGGATAGATACGGCAGAACGAACCTATCTTACAGTTTTTCCCTATCGTAGAGCTAGATTCTATAATTACATGGTCTCCGATCGTTACGCCTTCTTCCACTGTTACGCCAGGGCCGATCCAGACATTCTTCCCGAGACGTGCCTCATCAGAGACGGCAGCCATTGGGTGTATAAATGATTCCCGGCCCTTCGGCACATTAAACATATTGTAAACAATGAGAAAAGACAATTTCGGGTTTTTTACCCGTATTATGGGCTTTGTGGATTTTCTTACGGTTTTATTTGTCAATATGCACGAGGCATTGCTCTTCTCGGCGCTCGCAAGCCTTTCTTCTCCGGTAGCGAATGTTAAATCACCCGATTTAGCTGTCTCTACGCCGCTTAAACCCCATATATCAGTGTCGTTATTGCCCTCCACAGTGCCTTCTATTAATTTCGCCAATTCCATGATCTTCACAAGTTACCCCCTACTTTTTTTGAGCAAAAAACGCCACAAGAGTCGATATCAAATAAAACAGTATTATCGATATCCATATCATCTTTGTCTTTTTGCTTGCCATTACTTCCTCTTCGTATTAAAAACTTTTTCGACCCTTAGTTATTTGCCCATGCCAATACAAAATCACCACATATCTCGCATTTAGCATTTTTATAGCCTGCCTCTCTCAGTAATTCTTTCCACGCGTCCGCTGAGAGCGAATGTTCGAAAAATAGATACGATAAGGCATTCTTAGCTATAAGCCAGCCCGGGTATTTATTTTCCTTTTCGTGAATCAATTTCCAGTAAATAACGTTAACCTGTTTTCTTATCTGCCAGGCCTTTTCAGGTCTCACATCGGCAATAATTATCTGGCCATCCGGTTTCATCGATTTGCGCAACTGCCCAAGGACTACCTTTTTCCATTTATCCCTCAGGTGGTGTAATACAAAACTGCAAATTACTGAAGTAAACACACCATCCCCTAGTATTAGATCGGTATTGGGCCAGAGAAGTTCCCAGCTCGTAATATCTTTTTTCACTATCTGTATATTATCTACACGCCTCCTTCTGGCTTTTTCGCTTAATCTTCCCAACATCTCTTCAGAATTATCCAGCGCCACTACTTTGAAAACGCCATCTGCTAACTTAAGGGCGATCCTGCCGGTGCCGGCCCCCATATCAAGCACGGTACAATACGGCTTCTTTTCTATTTGCTGAACCAACTTATCCGTAATTTCTCTGTATCCGGGTATCGATAATGCGATCTTATCGAAATAGCGTGCATTATAAATTGAAAACATATTCTCTATAATTTCATCCGTTAGCTTTGCTAAGCGCATCTTCTATCGTGGCATACACATGGATAACGGATTCCAATTTTCCTATTTTTATGTAATCTCTGACCAGCTCATTGCAATTTATTAAACTCAATTTTTTATGCCTCTGTTTCATTTTGTTTATGATATAAATCAGCGCAGCCAGCGTAGATGTATCGATATGAGTGACTTCTTTGAAATCAAGTACTATATCTTGATCCAGGTAATCCTGGTGTTTTTTTACAACGTTCTCAATCGGAGGTATCGTGTTAAAATCAACTGCCCCCGTGAGTTTAATAATGGACATGCCGGGATATTTTTCGATCGCCTTCACCATTGGAGAAGGATTATCAATCCCGCCGATTTTAAAAATATTCATCATAATAGCCCTTCCGATTATTTATTTTTAATTAAATCTCTTTCCATCCCGGGCGGGGTCTTCTTCCACGGATAACCATGGCTGGCCTGCTCGAAACCAAGATCGAAAAGCTTTTGCATCGCAGAAGCATCAAACGGCTCTTTAGAGGTATAAACATTATCGGTTGGAATATACGCCAGATTAAAATCGCCCTTGCTAGCCTTAGCGAATATATATAATTGATATAAGTCTCCGGCCCCTTGAGCATTTGTCATTGTATCGATACTACGTTCGGCAATCGCGGAGAGAGAGTCCGGCACTTCTTTCCAGACAGGATCCACATAGCCATTTCTGATCACGTAAATACTGTATTTAATTTTTGAGACATCGATACCTTTTTCCTTAAAGGCATCGTCGGCGCCCTGCAGGACATCGTAAACGAAAAATACTTGTTTTGTTGTCCCGCCGTCGACATGCATTTCATCATAAGTCCTATCACCGACTTTTACATCAAAATAGACCGGAGGAAAGGCTACAGGGACAGACGCTGACGCCAGTATTATCTTACGGAACAATTTCAGCGCCTTATCATCACCGATAGAAGCGATCTTACCCATATCCCATATAACGAGCCTCTGCGCATCCAGATTGGTAGTGCCTACGTAAAGCCTTCGCCCTTTTCTATACTCTGCGGCTATTTCTTTCAGCGATCGTTCATCGGCATATTTCTCGATTAACCGCTCCAACGGCTTGGTGCTCGCAAGAGAATTTCTGGATAGTTTTATTTCGACAATATCTTTCGTTGAATATTGCGTATAGAACTCCTTTAACTTACCATCATAACTGCTGCCTAAAAAGGCAAGCGGAGCAATTATGGCCCCGGTGCTTATCCCGGTAACGATCTTAAATTCCGGACGAGAGCCCTCCCTAGACCATCCATTAAGCAGCCCCGCGCCATAAGCACCATTTGCCGCACCCCCTGAAATAGCCAGCACAGAGTAGGCATGGTTAATCCCTACATTGAAAAAAAGAGGCCCATTTTTCTTTTCCTGATCCAATAAATTCAAGAAATCATTCTTAAAAGAATTGTTTGAAACGCCGCCGAATGCCCGGATACCTTGCATGCCTAAAACACAGGTGCTGTTTAATAAATCCGGAGGAACCGCATGCCGCGCGCTTGCGCATCCGGAAATAAATAAAACAAAAATAATGACCCAATAATGTTTTTTTAACATTTTCATCTAATGCGCGCCTATCATCTTTCCTTGGCTATCGACCTTCCTGAAAAGAAATACAGTAAATAAACACAGGATAGCCATAGTACCGAACCAATAAAAACTATCTATATACGCAAGTAACGCCGACTGCTGCAATAACCCCTGATAAATCAGGCCATCCCCTACACGGCCCATAGCCTGCGACGTCTGACGGTATACTTGATCATACGGCGTAAGGTGGTCGACGAGATATGTTTGGTGCACCTGTGACATACGCGCAAGCATCGTCGTAGTCATAGCAATACCAACGCTTCCTCCTATATTTCTCATGAGATTAAAAAGACCCGAACCGTTTCCCATGTCTTTATTTGCGAGATGCCCTACGGAAAGTATCGATAGCGGAACAAAAGCTGTACTTATCCCAAAACCGATGGCAATTAGGGGTAGCAGCATGCTAAAAATCCCGATCTGCAGATTAATTTTGGCCATATAAAAACATGCTACCCCAAGTATCAGCATTCCTAAAACAAAAAAGATCCGGCTGTCAAGGCGCTTGGTCAGTATCCCGACGGCTACGGCTGAAGCAAACGCACCTATGCCAAGAGAAGCTGAGGCCAATCCGCTCAAATAAGCGGAATAACCGAGAAGGGTTTGATAAAATAACGGCATTAATGTCATAATACCGTACATGGACGCGCCGATAAGCATAGCGGCTATCAATCCACCGGAAAAATTTCTGTCTTTTAAGATTCGAAGATTAACCACGGGATGTTTTACCCGCAGTTCCCAAAAAATAAATACTATAAGAGCGACGCAGGTAAGAACCGTCATCTTGCAAAGCCAGGGCGATTGAAACCAGTCAACCTCCTGCCCCTTATCCAGCACGATTTGCAGCGCGCCTAATCCTATCGCCATAAACGAAAAACCGACATAATCGATCATCGTCTTTTCCTTCTTAATATACGGCGGATCCTCTATAAATGCCTTTGCCATCAGAACGGCTATTATCCCTATAGGCAGATTAATAAAAAATACCCATCGCCAGGAATAATTATCGGTGAGCCACCCTCCTATGATCGGGCCAACTATAGGAGCAACGATAACGCCTACCGCAAAAACTGCCATCGCGATACCGTGCTTTTCCTTCGGAAAAGTTTCAAGCAATACCGCCTGCGATATGGGCATCAGCGCGCCGCCGCCCAAGCCCTGTAATACTCTGGCAAAAAGCAAAAAACCAAGGCTACGCGCCAGACCACACAATAAAGACGCCGCGATAAATAAAATAATGCAGGTAATGAAAAAACGTTTTCGTCCAAAAAATCCGCCGAACCAGGCAGCGGCCGGTAAGATTATCGCGTTCGAAACAAGATAGCTTGTCAATACCCATGTCGCTTCGTGAGGGGTTACCGCCAGGTTGCCTGCGATATTCGGCAAAGCAACATTTGTAATAGTGGTGTCCAGGACTTCCAAAATAGTCGCCAACATAACCGCGGCGCAAACCAGCCACGGATTATGCGAAGGACGCCAGTAAGTATCAGCGCTGCCGACAGCTACCTCTTTCTGCATCAACGTACCTTAACTTTTGGAACAACGGACATACCGATGCTCAATGCATGTTTTTCATCCGGTCCTTTGTCAAACACGATCTTCACCGGAATGCGCTGTACAACCTTGACAAAATTTCCGGCGGCGTTCTCGGGCGGGAACATACTAAATTTTGCGCCGGTTCCGCGCTGTATGCTATCCACATGCCCTTCAAATACTTTTCCTGGATAACAATCTACCCTGATCTCCACTTCCTGCCCGGGGCGCATGCGGGTTAACTGGGTTTCTTTAAAATTTGCGACTACCCACATATCATTAGGAACGACTGCCATAAGAGCTTGCGTAGGTTGTATCTGATTACCCGCTTCGACCGACTTTTTAGTTATATAGCCGTCTGAAGGGGCACATATTTTTGTGTACTCTAAATTCCTTTGCGCAATCTTAAACTGCGCCTCGGCAGAATCGGCCTGGGCCTTTGCCAGATTAAATGCGGTAAGATCATTTTCATACCGCTCTTTTGGGAAAACTTTTTCGTTATAGAGTACTTCCGCGCGCTCCTTATCACACCGGGCATCCTCAAGCGCAGCCTTTCGCATATCAAGGACAGCCGCCGATTCAGCGACCTTCAGTTCATAATCGATCGGATCGATCTCGATAAGGAGATAGCCTTCTTTAACAATTTGATTATCTTTGACGTTAACGGACTTAACGGTCCCGGGGATTTTTGAGGCTATAGCATGGATCCTGCCTTCGATATAAGCGTCGTCCGTACTAACACATCCAAGATTACCGATAAGATAGCGTAACAGAAACGTGCCTCCGATTAATATTGCAACAATAGCGGTATAAAATATCTTTTTATTTTCTTTATGCGCCATATTTATCTCTCCGTTTTATTGTAAATTGATATCAAATCGTTCCCCATGGAATATATCAACCTCGCGTAACAGCGTTTCAACTCATAATCCGCGCTATAATAGTTGGTCTGGGCCCTGGTTTGAAGATTGATAGCCTCAAGCACATCCGTAGAAGTAGCGGCACCGTTATTATATTTGACGCGGTAAAACCGCACATTCTCTTCGGCCTGTTGAAGCGCGCCTTTCGCAACCGATAATTTCGCGATAGCATCTTTTAAGCCAAGAAAGCTGCGTTTGACCTCATACCGGATATCCTCGACGATCTTACTCTTCTGTTCCTGCAACTGCCGATGTAAATGACGTTCTTTCATTATTTCCGCGCCGGTTGCGCCGCCGTCATATAGGTCCATTTTCACGCCAAGCTTAACGTATGCATCGTCCTCATGAACCATATATTGATTCTGAGTATAAGTATATCCGCCGTCGACAAAAACGGTGGGAAGATTCTGAACCGTCTTCGCCCGCTCTCTCAAAGTCGAAGATCTTATCTGTTTATTGAAGAATAGTACTTCCGGCCTTTTAGCCTCCGCGGAAATCCAGGCATCGCTAAGCTCAGGCAGCCCGGGTATTTCCTCGCCTATATCACTGGTGATTATATTCTCCGTGAGCGGTATAGTAAGCATTGTGTTGATACCCGCCGCAACGATCTCTCTTCTGTTGCCGGAGGCTATGAGTTTTTGTTTAGCATCGGCAAGCTTTACCCTTGCCGGCAAAAGATCATTTTCCACGATAACGCCCCGGGCATAGAGATGCTCCATGTCATCAAGATAAGAGGTAAGACTCTCGACTTCTTTTTCGGCAACAGCGATCATCTTCTCCGTCTCCAATAGATCAAAATAAGAGACTACGAATTCCAGCGTCACCGTCCTCTTTACGCTCTCCACCTTTGCCTTATGGGCACCGAGCATTTCTGTTGAGGATTTATAATTCGAGATGCTTTTGCCAAAATCGAACAGGGTTATGTATATATCAAAACCTCCAGACAATGGATTTTGATCCCCCATGGGCACAGCCGTAGCCCCAAACATCATTGCCGGGCTATAGCTATTATATGTCTTGGTTATGTTGGCGCTCAAATGCGGTAATAGCGGAGATAATGCCAAAAGCGTATCATCGAAGGACATATCTTTGCCGGCCATCTCTATCTTTACCAACCGGCTGTCTTTAAGCACAATAGAAATACCCTCAGGAATAGAAAGAAGCCTACCGCTCTCTTCACCGGGGCTATTGAGAAGCTCCGCGCCATAAGCACAAAACGGGAGGCTGATCACAAAAATAATAAAAACCGGTAACATTATCTTTTTCGATATCATAAATTCATTCCTTTAAAACAGTTTATCGGATTATTTTTTCCCTACCCCATTTAGAAACATTTCAAAAATAAAATCGGCCTTGTCGCTTAAGCTTCCTTCTTTCTTTGATCCCAGCCCTGTCCTTGTCCAATTTAAGACTATAGAACCTATAATAGATGTCAATATATCGGCTAATTCCGATGGGCTATAGTTTTTATTAATCACGCCCCGCCCCTGCGCTATCTTGATCAGTTTTTCGACATATTCTGTAGCATGCTCTACCGCGCGAGAGGATTCGGTGGTCTTTTTACCAACGATCAGCTGAAGGCTGCTTTTTTCCATCGTATATATACGAAAAAAATTCTGATTTTCTTCAAAGAAAAACAAGCTTTGCCTTATAAAAACTTCAAGCTTTTTTTTGGCGTCTTTGATTTTCTCCGTCTTTTCTTTGGCGGCATCTATTAAGCTTTTGATCTTTTCTTCAAGCAGGGAAAAATAGAGCGCATTCTTATCCTTGAAATACAGGTAAACGGTACCGGTGCCATACTGCGCTTCCTTGGCAATATCCTGTACTGTTGCCTCATGATATCCTTTGGACGCGAATACAGATTCGGCCGCCTTTAATATGTCGGCCTTGCGTAACTGCTTATCCCTTGCCTTCCTATTGATCACGGCCATCTCATCCCTCCAGTTGAATTGTTTATCAATAATTGAACCTACATTCACATTATAAATATAGCATTCATTTAAATATTTTGCAAGTATTTTTTTAAGGAGGGCCCTTTGTGGCTTACGGCATTATCTCTTCTTCGATAGTGAAATTCTTCTGAAAACTCGCATCTGAGACGAGCTGCGGCATCTTGAACTGGCCGTCGTGGCGGCCTTCGCTTATCTTCCTGGCGCGGTACTTCTCGAATTCACCTTTTTTCACCACTTTCAGGATAGGGTGCCCCAATAGCTGTTGTTCCCTGATATCTTTGTATTCCGAATTCTCTTTGCATAGTTCTTCTTCTATGCATTTCAAAAAAGCCATCTTCCCTGCGCGTGACGGTTCATGACTAAATTCTACAAGAAATATGTACCGCGGCGGATTATCCATCTGCACCGAAGAAGAGAAAAAATCTGCCGATATGCCATGTTTATCAGCCGCTGTATTCACGCTGTCATTTATATGCGATTCATATATCTTTTCTCCGGTAAGAGATATGGCGTTCTTCGCCTTCTGTACAAATTCTATCATAGGGGTTTTATTGAAAAAACCATTTACGATTATCACATCATCTATATTATACCTGCACAACCCGGACGGAGTAGTTACTATAACGACATACTCTTTCCCCTTCTCCAGCTCGTCACACAACAAGATCCTCTTATTCGGTTTGTGTATGTCCTCCCTGGGTATGAATTCATAAAAATTTGTATTAACGGCCAGGACGCTGCTGGCGCCGATATCGTCCAGGGGTACGGAACTCCTCGCCTCGGTGGACAGATATCCGAAATCCCTGAACGCCGTTTCTCCCAGATACTGAGGCAGCTCTTTCAGATAGAGTTTGACCGTCCCGCCCTTCCAGCACTCCACAAGCTCCATATGCGGCCAGAAATATTTCGGCAGAAGCTTCCCGTTCTTTTCAAGGATCGCCCTTAACTCACGCGCCCTTTTCGGATTGGGCTTCAAACGCTTTTCTACAACCTTGCGTATATCGGCCGGGATATTGATATCTTTATTAAGAGTACCTTTTTCTATATCGTCTATAACGGCATTCTGCACCCTGGGTATCCTTTCACATAATAGAGATATCGTGCTCGGGTTCAGGGTAGCGACGGTAGTCACATCCTGCTCCATCGCTATCCTTAGTATGGCGTAATACCTGGCATCGTAATCGCTTATATAAAACACTTGGTATGGCAGGACGTAAAGGCTCCTTATGGGTAACGGCAGATTATTATAAGCATGCCCGTCTTCGGGACCGTATGGAATCCCTCCTTCGGTGAAATTTTTAACCTCGGGGCTTATTATGGAAAGTATTTTACCGGAAAATACGCGGGGGTGCTCTTTGTTGATATAATAGGCCCACAATTTCATGAGGCTGGAATTTTTACTACGCGAGTATTCCGTGACGGGTATCAGCTTCGGACAGCCTGTTGTGCCGCTGGTTATACCGAAGAAGACCACCTTGTCGGAGGTGATTACATTCGATTCTCCCTTTGCTATCCTGTCGATCAGTGGACGAATGGCCTCATAGTCTGTCATGGGGACTTTGGCCTGGTAATCTTTAACGGAACAGATATTTAAAAAATCGTATTTCCGGCCATATTCGGTATTTTTGTTGCGGGCAAGGTATTTAAACAGGACGCATTTTTGCGCAGACCTCGGATCCCTGGTCGACTCCTCAAATACCCAGGCCTTTGGCGCCAGCATATTCAATGCAAAGTTTATCAGGTTCATGTACCTATTATAATGGTATTAGTTATATAAACAAGCGAATTTTATCACTATAAAAGTAATTAGTATCTAATTTCACACGCTTCTGATACAATATACACAACGGATAATGGTAAAAGGAGGCTATTTTGGCAAGGGATAACTATTCGTATCAGAAATATAAAAGAGAACTAGCGAAGAAAAAGAAGAAAGAAGAAAAGATGCAGCGCAAACTGGATAAGAAGAATGCGCAGTCTGGTGAGAATTTGGGCCAAGTGTCGACAGGAGATGTCGCCGAGAGCCCTGTTAAGGAAGGGTAAAAAGGAGGGTGGTATGGCGTATCAAGGTGGTGGATTTAGTGGTCCGCGGGAAATGCACAAGGCAATCTGTGCGGAATGCAAAAAAGAATGCGAAGTTCCTTTCAAGCCAAGAGAAGACCGTCCGGTATATTGCAAGGATTGTTTTTCAAAGCGCAAGGATGCAGGCCGTTAGATAACACGGTAATTGAAAGAGCGTGTGAATGAGGTATTTTCTACGCTCTTTCAAACCGTATTTTTATGGGTGTGCCTTCAAAATCGTAAGCCATTCTGAGAAAGTTTCCTACAAATCTTTCTACATTTTCACTTAAGTTTTTATTGCCCTTTATGCCTAAAACAAATCTCGGGGGTTTTGTGCCTTCCTGGGCCAGATATTTAAACTTTATTCTCCTATTGAATATTTCGGGGGTATTGTTTAATGTTTTGAGAATATCCGCAAGCCTATCTGATTGAATGTTTGTTTTAGACTTCTCGTACACTGACCATATAACATCAAGACTGTCCATGACATTCCTTCCAGTCTTACACGATATGAATACGACCGGGAAATTTTTTACACTGTTCATATTCATTACCAATCTATCTTTATATTTCGACATTTCAGCATTTTTTACGAGATCCCACTTATTTACCGCTATAATAAGCGCCTTCCCCTCTTCGAGGCACAGGTCTATTATCCGCACGCTGTCTTTCGTCAGTCCTTCGAAACCATCGATAAGGACTATCGCTACATCCGAGCGCTTTATCGCTTCTTTAGAACGCACGCTCCCATAGAAGTCCGATGCCTCGTTTATCTTCGCATTATGCCTTATACCCGCAGTATCTATGAGTATATAGTCCCTGTCTTTATATTTAAAATCGGTATCGATGGCATCTCTCGTAGTGCCGGCAACAGAGTGGACAATGGCCCTTTCCTCGCTTAGTATTGAATTCAGATATGAAGACTTACCGACATTGGGGCGTCCTACGATAGCGACATGAACGGATTTTACGTTGTCTACAGCGTCACTCTTCTCTATACCCTTAGCCAAATCATTACATAATTTATCGATGCCTCTGTCGTGCATTGCTGAAACGGCATAAGGTTCACCTAGACCTAGCTCAAAAAATTCCATCGCCTTGCCTGTATCGGATTCGCGATCTACCTTATTTACTATAAGATACACCTTCTTCGAGGTCTTTCTGATCATCGACGAAAGCTCCCTGTCCTGCGGCACTATACCGGCGATCCCATCCGTAACAAAAAATATGATGTCCGCCTCTTCTATCCCGCGGCGGATCTGTTTTAAAACAAGTTCAGCCATATCGCCGGGGGCAGCCGTTTCAAAGCCGGCGGTATCGATAATGGTGAAACTTTTCCCTTTCCACCTGATATCTGCATGCAGCCTGTCGCGCGTAGTGCCTGAGCGAGGCTCTACTATGGCCTTCCTCGCGCCAGCGATCCTGTTAAAAAGAGACGATTTGCCGACATTCGGCCTGCCGACTATTGCTATCTTAACCAAATTGGTCTTATTCATAGAGGACATCTTACCATAGTCCCGCCGGCAGGGCCATCTAATATATTCGAAATATTTACAAATAATAGTTGCAAATCTCGTAAAATAGCGGTATAATTCCCTGCGATAGTAAATGTGGCTGGGAATGTTAAACCATGAGGTTTTTTTTCCTTTAGCTGTTATTTGCTATTAGTTCCGATGGAAGGAGGTAGTAAGCAATGGTAAAAGGGAAAGTAAAGTGGTTCAACGATGCTAAAGGATACGGCTTCATCACTCCTGAGAATGGCAAGGACGTATTTGTTCATCACAGCGTTATTCAGGGTGATGGTTTTAAGTCTTTGAAGGAAGGCGAGGAAGTTGAGTTCGATATCACGCAGGGACCTAAAGGCGAACAGGCCGCTAACGTAAAGAAACTGTAAAAAGTAAGCCTGTAATTAACAACGAGACCCGACATAAAATGCGGGTCTCGTGTTTTATGAAGGGAGTTCTTATAAAAGCGCCCGCTTGAGTGCACGACAGACGTAGCGAATTGCTTCGTTGGTCAGATGATTATAGAACGGAAGGGCGATTACGCGATCGGCAACGGATTCGGTGATAGGAAAATCCCCCTTTTTGTATCCAAACATCTTCACATAGCAGGGCTGCAGATGAATAGGTGCAAAATATTTTCCACAGGATATACCCTTCGACTGCAAGTAAGCGATGACCCCATCTCTATCTTTTCGCGAATAACCTATGGCAAGTTTTATAACATAAACGAACCGGCTCATCGTAACGTCACGACTTACAAAAGGAACTTCGATTCCCCCAACCTTCCTCAACTCCGCGCTATACATATCGGCTACACGTTCCCGGGCCTTTAGCATGCCCTTAATCCGCTTCAGCTGAGATATGCCGAGCGCCGCGCTTAACTCATTCATCCTATAGTTGAAACCAATACGATGATGAATATCGCAAGCGTCATCATCCCTGCCCTGATTGCGCATACTCCGGCAAAGGTTGCTGATGTCTTTATTATCAGTAACAATGACCCCTCCCTCCGCAGTGGTGATCTGTTTATTAGGATAAAAAGAAAATGCGGCGGCATTCGAAAATCGGCCGACTTTTCTGTTTTTAAATTCTGCACCTACGGCCTCTGATGCATCTTCGATAACCTTTAGATTATATTTTCTGGCGATTCTTGTGATTTCATCCATCTCGCAGGGATGACCGAATACATGCACAGCCAAAATGGCCTTGGTCTTAGGAGTGATGCTTCCTTCGATTTTAGAGGCGTCCATATTCAAAGTATCGGGCATGATATCCACAAAGACAGGCCGCGCTCTCTCGAAAAGGATGCAGTTGGCAGAAGCAATAAAACTAAAGGGAGTTGTTATAACCTCATCCCCATCTTTTATTCCCAGGCTTCGCACGCATAGATGCAGCCCACCCGTACCGCTGCTGACCGCGACGGCATAACGCGTACCGATATAAGCGGCCATCCGTTCTTCAAACTCTGTGAGTTTTTTCCAACGGCTTAAATAAGGCGTTGCCAGAACTCTGGTTACGGCCTCAATATCTTTTTCTGCAATATCCGGCCTTGAAAGCGGGACCTTCATCGTCATTTCTATCCTCCCACCGCCTTACGCTTAATAACTGTATCAGCCTCGACTTTAATACACCACACACAAAACATGCAGGCTAAAATGCATACGATATACGCGCCTACTTCTTTTTAAGAAGCATCATCACTAAGATATGGGCAAGGTTTGTTGTCTTGCATCAACCCGCAATCCTTCGAACACGGCACCATCGTGATCGTCACTTCGCTATCGGGGACCCCCACCGCGATATCCCTCTCGATCCCCGACACGATCTCATGTGCCTTGAAAAAGGACATATCTTTGGGCATGATCAGTTTTACCTCGACGAACTTCTTATGCCCCGCGGTACGTGTCTTTATATCTTTAAAATTGCAGTAACGATCCGCGTGTTGGGCGAGCCTTGTCACTATCTCCATCTTGCTCGGCTCTTCGATCGAGATATCAAGCAAATTTACAAAAGCCTGTCTTGTAAGCTTGATCGAGGGCAATGAGATCACAAGACTTACAAATATAGTCACGGCGGGATCGATGTACGGCTCTATGCGCGCATGAGGACTATTCTTCACCATTATTGTGATTATAAAGGCGCATGCGATAGCCGCCGATATAAACCCTTCCAGCGTATAATGCACTCCTTCCGCCCTGACTGCCGGGGAAGAACTTTTGCGCGCCAATTGAAATATAAAAAAAGCCCCTACAAAATTCAATGTCAGACTGAGCGAGCTTGAGGCAAATCCTATCCATGGAAAAGTAACCTGGCCCGGATGGAAGAACGTGGCAAATGCCTGGAAGGACATGATGATAGCTATCCCCATCAGAACCATGCCCTCCATGGCTTCGCATACATGTTCTACTTTTCCGTAACCATAATTATGCAGAAGATCGGCAGGCCTCACTGACAACTTCAGTGAGTTATAGAGAATGATGGAAACTGTAAGCCCGACCACGGTTATAGCGAAATCCGTAGCAATGGCCAGTGAATGGACTATTATGAGCGCCGCAAGCTTGAAGATAAAGAGCGCGACATTAAACCAAAGGCTGATGCTTGCAGCCTTCATCATATACTGTTCTTTGGCAGTCATAGGCTCTCCTGCTGCTTAATGCTTGATTCTGCCCGCGGCAAGGAATACGGCTCGCGCCACGCTTTTATGCACGGCTATATTCATGAAATTAGGAACGACTTCATTTTTTCCTGATAATAACGCGATCGTTTCGGCGGCGGAAAATTTCATACTCCTGGTCACCTCACTTGCATGTGCATCGAGCGCGCCGCGCATGATCCCCGGAAAGACAAGCGCATTATTTATTGTCCGTCCATCCAGCGCAATGGCAGCCCCCGCCTCTTCGGCATCTTTGGGCCATATTTCCGGTATAGGATTAGCAAGAGCAAAAATAACCGGGCGCTTATTCATAGTTTTCACCATCTCTTTGGTAACGAGGCCGGGAGCCGATAGGCCTATGAATATATCTTTACCCATTAATACGTCTTTCAGAACGCCTTTTTCTCTGCGCTTGTTTGTAATGCAGGCGATCTCTTTTTTATATTCATTCATATCGCCTGTCCTGCTTTTATAGATGGCTCCGGCTCTGTCGCAAAGTACTATATTCTTAAAACCGTAACCCAATAGAAGCTTTGCGGTGGTAATACCGGCCGCGCCGGCTCCGTTTATCGCAATATTTACTTTTTCTTTTCTTTTTTTAACAATTTTAAGCGCTTTTATCAATGCAGCCAATATAACGGTTGCGGTACCATGCTGGTCATCGTGGAATACGGGCACTTTGACCATCTTCTGCAATCTTTGTTCGATCTCGAAACAAAGAGGCGCTTTGACGTCCTCTATCATAATAGCACCAAACGTTTCCGCGATGCAGGAAAGCGTATTAACGATCAAATCGGCATTATCGGTTTTCATTAATAGAGGAATACAGCTTACGTTCGCCATCTTATTCAGTATAATTGATTTTCCTTCCATTACAGGCATAGCAGCCAGGACGCCTATATCCCCCAATCCCAGAACTGCCGAGCCGTTCGTCGCGATACACACGGTATTGCCTATGGATGTATACCTTCTTGCTGCGGCAGGATTAGCGACAATATAATTACAGACCTGAGCGACACCCGGAGTATAGATCATGCGCAGATCATTGAGGGTTTCGACCTTCACGCGAGGCCTCATCTCTATCTTTCCGCCTTTATGCAGGTTCAAAACCTCATCTTGTATATTTAATATCTTATAACCTTTGAGTTTTTTGACAGCGGCGATCGCGTCAAGAAAATGTTTCTCGTCATCAAAAAACGCTATGATATCCCTTACGATATAGTTAGACGTAAGGTGTATCTTTGTTATATCACCCAGGATCACTCCTTCTATGCCAAGTTCAAGGGCAAGTGTGCCAAGCGCTCCCGGAACATCCGGTATTCTGAACCGTATCTTTTTTACGATCTTATGTGAGTATTTTTCTACTTCCGGCATTTCAGTCTCCTTTTATAAAGTATATTATAGCACATCATAACGGCGATATTATAACCCTAGAATTTACATTCTCCACAAACGCTCAAAGCCAACTCGTCTACAAACCTGCCCTCTACATTCAATTTAAAACTATTCCCAAAGTTCCAATCGACTCCCGTAAATACGCCGATCTTATAATCGGCGCTAAATATCAAATTATCCCACCGTTTTGAATCGTTAGGATGTTTCTGGCTTAGCCTTAAATCAGAATACCTCCCACCTGCATACATCGTAATTTTCCCGATTTTTTTAGCGATATAAGGAGCTGCGTGCCATTCCTGTATCCAGCAATCATAATATTCTGCAACAGTGACTGCCCCTGTCGACAAAGTACTGGCGTTAAAATCTATTTTATGGTCCGACGTAAGATATTGCGCATCGCAACCGACGGCCCATCCATTTTTAAAATCATAAGCCAATTTAAAGCCTCCGCCGTAGATAAAACCATTCTCCGCCGATAACTGTTCCTCAACTTTCTTGGTATCCCCTACAAAAACATCCCCCCTGAAATCATATTTTGCAATTCCTAATTTTACATATATATCCATAGCGTTAAGTAAACCGTAAACGATCTTGCCTAAAATATTATACCCTCTAGTTATCCTGAAGTTTATCGGCATGTCGGCGTCATGCCCGGAAGGGCGTGTCGCGTCTTCAAAATGCAAATCTCTATTAAAAATATAAGACCATTCTATATCCGTCGCAATCTTACCTTCCCCTTGAGTTTTCGGGTTTCCAACGCTGGCGGCTCCGGCAGGGATCGCTGTCATGACTACCATGCCTATCAAGACAAATATTATATACTTCTTCATATGCCTTTGTAATTTTTATATAAGTAATTCTCTACCAATTCAGCGATTTTTTTATGGCCTTGTAAATTATAGTGGCCGTCAGATAACCAAAAATCGTGAATATTTAGGCAGTGCACTGCGTCGATAAAATCAATACCCAGCTCCCGCGCTATACCCTCCAGGACATTAAGCGCATTTGTATTTATTTGACCGCTGCCGCTATGACTATTTTGCGGGTACTCGTATTTTGTAGGAGCCGCTACAACGACTAAAGGTATGCCAGCCGCGTCAAGCTTCTGTTTGATCTTTGCCAAAATTAATTTATTGATGAGAACTGCCTGATCGACCTCCCTTTTCTTATTTTCGGATAATTTAGGATAATCATAAATATCCACATCTTTAAAACCGGTCAACCCGGCATTGCCTATTATCGACCGGATCTTATCAATGAGGAGATTTATCAGTCTAAGGACACGAGAATGCTTCAAAAGTGGATCAGAAAATACGCGTTTGCCGCCGAATTTATTGACATTTATAATTGGGTATCCCCTCAATTCGATTTCACCTCCCCTATTCAGGATAAGATACGGCTTATAGTAACCGTATCTTTTGTAATGCACGTTATCAACAAAATCATTCGATAGGCAAAATATCAAAACGACTAAATTCGGTTTAAACTTTATAACCTGATCAAGAAGTAAGTAATATTGCACCGGGCTATAGCCTGAAACTCCAAAATTTAGAGATTCAACCATCGGTAATTTTCCGATAACATCAGTGAAACGTTCCTCATCGGACACCCCTATTCCCCATGTAAAAGAATCCCCTAAAAACGCGATACGAAATATGTCTCTGGCGGGCTCGATCTTTACGGGTTTGTTGCGCATTCCATACTCATTGATCCTAATGGGATATTCAAATTCTTCCCGCCTCTGAACTCCATTCATGAAAGGGGTATTACTCCATCCCAGCTTTTCGTCAAATTGATAAAATTTATACTGATTGGACGTGGGGGCAACAGAATACTCCTGTTGAGACTCAGGAGAAAAAAGCCTTAGGCATATTTCGGAAAATACAAGGAATGATATTATTGATGCGGCGAGAATAAACAACTTGGCAGTAATATCTGATCTGAATGTCATTTTAGACAATTTTTGTATCTCCCCCAACAACTGTTTTTAAAATAATCCCACCACATTGCCATCCTCATCCAGATCAATATGCGCTCCTGCCGGATCTGAGGGCAGCCCTGGCATCGTACGCATCTGGCCGCATAAAGGATACAAAAAACCTGCCCCTGCCGCCACCCGTATATCGCGTATGGGAATAGTGAATCCCACGGGTCTGCCCTTAAGTTCCGGATCATGAGAAAGAGAGAGATGTGTCTTTGCCATGCAAATAGGAAATTTATCATAACCCAGCTTAGTATAAAGCTCTATCTTCTTCTCTGCCTCGGGCGAATATTCAACTTTCGCCGCGCCGTAAACACCGGTTGCTATCTTTTCTATTTTTTGTTTGATAGACTCATCCAGCGAATATAGAAATTTAAAATGGGAGGGCTTGTTTGCAGCCTTCACTACTGCCCGGGCCAAATCTACCCCGCCCTCTCCGCCCTTTGCCCACACGTCGCTTACCACCGCATCATCTGCGCCGCAGGCTAAAGCCATTTTTCGCACCGCTTCTATCTCTTTGTCCGTATCGGTGGTAAATCTATTTATCGCCACTATGGCAGGCACTCCGAATAACCGTATATTTTCAATATGCTTTTCCAGATTTACCGCGCCCTGCTCGACCGCATCGATATCTTCCTTCAATAAATTTTCGCTCAAAGGCTTTCCTGCCACCACCTTGAAACGCCCGCTATGCATCTTCAGCGCGCGAACGGAACAGACTATCACCACTACATTGGGCACCAACCCGCTAATACGGCATTTTATATTAAAAAATTTCTCCGCGCCGCAATCAGCGCCAAAACCGCTCTCTGTAACAACATACTCACTCAGCTTAAGCGCGATCCTGTCGGAAATGATAGAGTTATTTCCGTGGGCAATATTAGCAAATGGCCCGGTATGCACAAAGCATGGAGTGTGCTCGGTCGTCTGCATCAGCGTAGGCTTGATCGCGTCTTTTAAAAGAACTGCCATCGACCCGGCCACTTTTAAGTCCTCTGTAGTGACCGGCTTTCCGTCATGGGTAAAAGCAACTACGATCCTGCCTAAACGCCGCCGTAAATCTTTGAGATCGCTGGCCAGAGCCAAAATTGCCATGACCTCCGACGCTACGGTAATATCAAAACCGGTTTGGCGCGAAATACCGTCTTCCTTGGACCCTTGGCCTATGGCAATGTTACGCAAAGACCTATCACTGACATCCACGACCCTTCGCCAAAGTATCGCCGAAGGATCTATATTTAATTTATTCCCATGGTGGAGAGAGTTATCGATGAATGCCGCGCAGAGATTATGAGCAAGGCCGACAACATTA